>CAYOYU010000166.1:0-11122 GCA_964408265.1 uncultured Syntrophorhabdaceae bacterium | reverse complement strand
ATCTCGTAAGGACCTGCCGCATGAATGGCAACTCGCAGGCAGACCACCTCGCCATATGATATAAAAGCGCCTGTATCCCCAATTACTTTTGCCTGAACGGCAGTTATGCGCCCATCTTTCCTTGCACCGGTCTTGTATTCGATAAAGAGGGGATGTCTCTTGGTGTTCGACAGAAAGCTCTCTTCACGGGTATAGCGCATGAGAACGGGCTTCTTTGTATGCCACACGGAGAGAGCCAGGTAGCCTTCGACGGTCATGTCAAGCTTCCCGCCGAAGCCTCCGCCTGTCGTTGTCTGAATCATACGCACCGATTCTTCAGGGATTCCAAGCAGACGGGAGACCTCGCGTCTCTTGTAATGGATATTCTGGGTTGAGGAAGTAATAACAACCCTGCCGGCTTCGTCAATATAGGCATAACCGGCCTCGGTCTCCATGAATGCATGGTCGATCCAGGTGGTACCGTAAGTATTCTCTACGATCAGGTCAGCGGCGCTGAACCCTTTATCAACATCACCCTTCAGAACCCTCTTGAGAGAAAGAAGGTTGTCTACCCCATGGATCGAGAAGACTGAATCTCTTGAGGCAAAGGGGTCGAGGATTGATTCCACATCCTCATACTCTATCCTGATGACTGCCGAAGCGTTACGGGCTGCTTCTTCGGATTCGGCAACCACGATCAGTATAGGTTGTCCTATATGGAAAACCCTCCCATCAGCGAGATAGGGCTGGTCTTTCTTGATGATCCCGAAAAGATTATCTCCCGGCACGTCCTTCACGCTGATTATCTTCACTACCCCCGGCATGGCTGCCGCAGCTACGCTGTCAATACGCCTGATTATGGCATGGGGCCTCGTACTTCTCACCAGAGCGGCAAAGTGCATGTCCGCTATTTTCATGTCGGCTGAGAAGATTGGTTTCCCGAGGACCTTCTCGATCGCATCCAGTCTTGGAATGTTTTTTCCGATGAACATGGCCGGCGTCAACCTCTCAGTATTTCGCTGAGCATCCCCTTAAGGACGGGGAATTTGTATCTGTAAGAAGGACGCTCCCCACTCATGGCCAGGATACCGTCGAGAACCAGATAAAGGGCGTCTGTAATAGTCTGTTCCGTCTTCTTCGCTCCCTTGAGAAAATTTTCAACCTTTGTAGCTCTGAATGGCATGGGCGTACAGGAGCCTATAGCGAGCCTCACGTCTCGAAAAACATCCTCCTCCTCGTGAATGGCCCATGCAACTGACAATCGGGAAATGGCCCAGGTGGAGCGCTTCGTTACACGACGGTACCCTTCCCGATATCCCTTAAGGGGGCTGATATGAATAGCGGAGAGGAGTTCGTTAGCCTTTATTGTAGTCTCATAGGGCTTCACAATAAAATCTTCCAGCCTCTCCTTTCTCTGATTATCCTGGGTTTCAAGGGTGAGTAATGCATCATGGATAAGAAGCGGCGGCAGGCTGTCCGCGGCCGGGGAGGCGTTTACGAGGTTGCCGCCAAGGGTACCCATGTTCCTGATCTGTGGCGATCCCACGGCTCCACACGCTACGGCGAGGCTGGGGCATGCCCCTTTCACCAGTCCATCCTCGCTCACCCTTCTGTGGGTCACTCCGGAACCTATTATGATTTCCTCAGAGTTTTCCGCAACCCCCCTAATCTCATCTACTTCCGACACATCCAGAAGGCGGGCGCAGAGCTCACCTCTCCTCATTTTCACCATGAGGTCTGTTCCACCGGCAAGAATCTTCACTTCCTCCATGGTGGTGAGGAAGGAAAGGACTTCCCTCTTCGATTGAGCCCGGAAGCTTTCAAAACGTGGCAGCATCTTTCACCGCCTCTATGATCTGTATATAGCCCGTGCAGCGGCAGAGGTTACCGCTCAGGGCCTCTCTTATTTCACCGTCAGTGGGGTTCTTCTTCCGTAGAAGCAGGCTGTATGCCACCAGGAGCATGCCGGGAGTGCAGTACCCGCATTGCACCGCACCTGACCTGATAAATGCTTCCTGGAGGGGGTGAAGGCGATCTCCCTCTGCAAGAAACTCCACTGTCTTTACGTCGTGTCCTTGAGCTTTTGAAGCGAGAAGGAGACAGGAATACTGGGGCTCGTCGTCGATAAGGACCGTACAGACCCCGCATTCCCCTATCGAGCAGCCTTCCTTGACGCTCAGCATTCCAAACTTGTTTCGGAGCGCCTGAAGCAGGGTCTCGTTATCCTCCACGGTCCCTGTCGCCTTCTGTCCATTGAGAACGAAGTCAATTGTTTTCACAATGAGACTCCCCGTGTCATTCTTCCAGCAATATTCACTTGACCATCTGAGCAGGCAATATGGTAGCAATCACCGGGAAAATAGTCAAAATGACAGTGGTCACAAGTATGGCTATAAGAAAAGGAGTTGCCCCCTTGAAGACCTCCTTCATCGGCACATCCCGGACAATGCCCGCAATTGTATATACGTTGAGCCCTACAGGCGGAGTGATCAACCCCGCATTCATCATGAGCACGCAGACCACACCGAACCAGATAGGGTCGAAGCCGAGCCCCACCATGACGGGAAAAACAACGGGCATAGTGAGCACCATCATGGAGACTGCGTCGAGAAAACAACCAAGGACCAGGTATATTCCCACGACCAGCGTGAGCACCATATATTTCGATACGCCCAGACCACCTATCCATGTTGATACCGCGGCCGGAATCGTGGAGAGGGCGAGAAAATAGCTGAAGAGACTCGCACCGGCCACAAGGAACATAACCATGCAGGTCACCCTGGTCGTTTCGTAGAGGCTTCCCACGAACTGCTTCCAGCTAAGTTCTCTTTTAAGGAGGGTAATGATCAGAAGGGCTATACAACCTATTCCTCCTGCCTCGGTGGGGTTCACATATCCCAGGTACATACCACCGATGGTGATAAGAAACACGAGAATCGTTTCCCACATACCCCAAAGGGCAAATATCTTCTCTTTCCATGTGGGCCTTCCCGGTGCCATGGGGGCTATGGCAGGATTTATCATGACCCAGCTCACGATAATGGCTATGAACAGGGCCGCCAACAGCAATCCCGGCAGCATCCCTGCTATGAGAAGTTTGCCGATAGACTGCTCAGTAAGCATACCGTAGACCACGAAGCCGATAGACGGCGGAATGAGGAAGTCTATTGTAGCCCCTGCAGCGACTATACCCCCCGCAAACTTAGGCGCGTAGTTGTATCGTCTCATTTCAGGAATAACGGTTTTGGCAAAGGCGGCTGATGTTGCCACAGAGGAGCCGCTGATGGCTGAAAACCCCGCAATGGCGACTATGGTAGCTATGCCGAGACCTCCGGGCAGCCGGCGGAACCATTTGTCAAAGGTATCGTAAAGCCGGGTGGTGATGCCGGAATTGTCCGCAAACCCACCCATAAGGACAAAGAGAGGAATGATGGTAAAAGGATAGTGTGCGCAGGTTTCGTAAAGTGTGCTTGACACAATGGGCAACGCTGCATCAATCCCGGAAAGGGTCCAGATTCCTACGAAACCTACGAACATCATTACAAAAGTAATGGGCATCCCGAGGAAGAGGAGAACCACCATCGCAACACAGCCGAGAAGACCGATTTCAACAGGATTCAAAATTCCCTCCTCTTCAGTTTGGCCACGGAATCGAGAAAATCAAAGAGAATCTGGAACCAGAGAAAGATCCCCCCTATTCCGACGAGCATCTTAAAGGGGGCCCGCGGTATCCTGAGTTGGTCGGTAACCCCCGTTTCCTCAAATCCCAGCTTAAATCCCTGCCAGACAACTATAGAAACTATAAAAAGGCTCAGCAGCATGGTAACGGCCTGGCAGAGTGCCTGTGTCTTCTTATTGAATCGTGTGGTCAGAAAATCAACCGCCACGTGGCCCTTCACCTGCTGGGTATAGGCGGTACCCAGCAGGATGATAACGGCCAGCATATATTCAGACATCTCAAAGGTGCCGGCGATTGGCTTATTGAAGAAACCTCTACCCACCACGTCGCCAGTGGTGATGAGCATCAGAGGAATGACAAATATCATTCCCACCGTGGCCATAAAGCGCGTTATACGCTCAATAAACTTCCTCGCCGCCTTTAGGGCATCCATAAGGAACCTTCCTTCAGTCTTATGCTTTCTTGAATTCAGGAGGACAGGCTACGAGGTTTACCTTCCTCTTCTCGCACTCTTCGTTCATGATCGCCACAACCTTCTTCGCGGGCAGTCCTTTCCCCTCGAGATCAGAAACCCACTTTCTCGTTACGTCCTGGAACCTCTTGTACCACTGCTCCTGCTCTGCTTTGGGCAGATCTATGAGTTTCACGCCGGCCTTCTGGATGTCATTCATTATGACCTTATAATCATCCCTGTCGAGACCACCTGTCGTCTTGAAGGGATTGGTGCAGACGTCATCGATGATCTTCTTCTGGTCTGCAGGAAGCTTGTTCCACGCGTTCAGGTTCATCACCGTGCCCTCCGAAACACAACCGAAGGTAAGAACCGTGGCGCTCTTGGCAACCTCGAAAAGCTTGTAAGCAAGTATGAGGGGTGGGCAGGTCACGATGCCGTCCACGGTTCCCGTCTCCATGGCCATGTAGACATCCCCAAGAGGCATGAAAACCGGCTCGGCGCCAAGGGATTTGATGTAGTTCGTCTGATGTCCGCCGGGTGAACGAAGTTTCATACCCTTCAGGTCGGCCATCTTGGAAACGGGCTTCTTTGTCCAGATGAAGGACTGGATACAGCCGTTGAGCTCAAGCACTTTTACGTTCTTAAACTCATCCTTGAGCGCCCTGTTGTAGACTGCATTTCCAATATCTGCGGCAGTATCTTTGCCATCAACCCAAACGGCCAGGGAAAGAACATCAGTGAGAGGAAAGCGGCCAGGTGTCCAGGTCGCAGTGAAATATCCCATATCTGACAAGCCTTTCGCCACGATGTCGAAATGCTCAGGTCCTTTGCCGAGAGCGGCACCGGCATACATGGTATAATTCATCTTGCCTGCGCTTCTCTTCTTCACTTCTTCCATCATTGGCGTCCAGACGGTTTTGACCTCTCGGCTTACAGGCGGGTGCCAGGTGCTGAATTTCAGATTCGCACTCTGCGCCAGAAGAAGATTGTGGTCAAGAAGTCCCATTCCCGCTGCGGCACCCCCTACGAGAGCACCCTTCAGAAAATTCCTTCTGCTCAGGTCCTTACACTCTTCACACATAACAATTCCTCCTTTTTATTTGCGGCTATCCTGCGGGATAATCCGCCCCTAGTATACCATAGCTCCCGGACGCCAGCTACAGGTCCGAATCCGGGAACTCCCGCCACTCTCGTGTCTTCTCAAGCCGTTGGCTCCTCATACCCAGCGTACGGTCACCGTTTTTTCGTCAAGGAACATCTTTACCGAATCCATTCTTGACTTGGAGTTGCCGTAGAATGAATCTTTCTTGGAACCTAGCCCGAAAAATGCATAGGGTTGAGGTATGCCTGCGTTTACACCTACATTACCCACTTCACACTCTCTTATGAACTTCCGGGCCGCCTTTCCGCTCTCGGTTACGATGCACGCCGAATGGCCGTAGTTTGTCCCGTTGATCCATTCTATCGTCTGGTCCAAATCCTTGGCCCTTATGAGATTGCACATCGGCCCGAAGGCTTCCTCTTTTGCAATGTGCATGTCTGTTGTAACACCTTCAAAAATTGTTGGGCCAAGGAAATAACCCTTTTCTCCGCCGGGAATCACCACTGTCCGACCGTCAAGGAGTAGCTTTGCTCCAGACTGGAGGCCTGATTCTATGAATTTGAGAACCTGATTTTTGCCGTATTCCGTTGTGAGCGGCCCAAGCTCCACCGACTCGTCCAACCCATAGCCCATTCTCATGGCTTTTGCCGCTACTATCAGTTTTTCCTTTATCTCCTCATACCTCGCATCATCTCCGATGATCGCTACGTTGTCGGACCCCAGGCAGCGCTGACCTGTCATACCAAAACAGCCCCTGAGAATGTACTGAACCGCGTTGTCCGCGCTGCAATCGGGCATGATGACGATGAAGTTCTTCCCGTTTCCATTAAGCGACGATCTCTTGCCATATTTTCCGCAGAGTTCGAAGAGTTCCTTGCTGACCCTTGTAGAACCGATAAGCCCCACTCCCTTTACTCTGGGGTCAGAAATAATGACCTTGTTCAGATCCCTTTCCGGACCCATATGGAGAAGGTTTGCCACGCCCGGCGGAAAACCCGTTTCATCGAGCATCTTGAACATTGCGTCCGCCGACACGGGACACTGCCTGCTGGGCTTCACTATTACCGCACATCCACAGGCCAGTGCATAGGGAACAAAGGAAGACCAGGCATGCATGGGAATATTGCCGGGCGTGATGATGAGGAATACACCGACAGGTTCTCTCAGCAGGTAACAGTCGATCCCTGTCGCAAGCTGATCCACGTGCTCGCCCTTGTAGGTACTGTACAGTGCGCTTCCTGCAGCCTCGATGTTTTCCATGCACCGGGAGATTGTTCCCCGGCCCTCATCAATGGTGCATCCATGGTCCTGAACGAGCATTCTCGATAATTCTTCGTGGTGGCGTCCGAAGGTGTCCCTTAGATTGAATACGAGTTTGGCCCTGTCCCTGAATGGAACGTTCCTCCACTTTTTGAAGGCTTCTTGGGCTGTCTCAATAGCCTTCTCCACCTCGTTCCGGGAGGCTACCGGAGCCTCGGCTATTACTTCTCCGGTGGCCGGATTTGTGGTCTCGAAATACTTGCCCGATTCCGTCTTGACCCATTTCCCGTTTATGTATAGTTTTAGCTGTCCGTAATGTTTTCTTACTTCCTCCAACACTGCCATCTACTACCTCCCTCTACGAGATTCTGTCCGTTCCTGAATATATTTCGTCCTCGGATTCCTGCACGAACGCCACCGGTTCAAAAGGTGGGTGGTGTGATCACCCAGATGACGATCACGTCCTCAGGCCCGTTATTTCCCCAATTATGGGGTATTTGGGAAGAAAAATAGAAACTCTCATTCTGCCGTACCTTATGTATCTTATCATTTAGAATGAGTTCGAGTTCGCCTTGAATTATGAACCCGAATTCCTCGCCTTCATGTGAGTACATGCCGTGTGAGCCGCCGCCCGGTTTGATTACAGTGTAGAAGGGCTGCATTTTCTTGTTCGTCACGTTCTTTACCATTGACTGGATGTGTGCATCCCATCGTTTCAACTGGATATCGGTCCTGTCCTGGACGCGCGTCACCACATCCTCGTCATTGACGCTGGCCATAAAGAAATCAACGATATTTACGTTGAAGGCTCTGGCAATCCGTTTAAGCATGGATATGGAGGGATCCGTTTTTCCCCGTTCCAGCTGCGATATGAGGGAGGGCGTGCACTCGACCAGTTCTGCGAGTTGCTTGAGGTTCATGCCCCTCGCCTCCCTGAGTTCTTTTATCTTCTTGCCTATATCCATGGAGATCTTCTTTACCTGAAAACCTTGCTTAAATATTTGTTACGATATTAAATCTGATTTAATTATATTGTCAAGCGAAATCTCCTGTCTCTTCTCATATTAAGCAAAAGAAGATGACCGTGAGCGGTTAACCCCGAACTCGACTTTGATTGACATCGGCCGGTCTTTTATTATAAAACTTAGATATCGTTCAACGGAGGTCACAAAAGAACCTGCCTTGCTCGAAAGCCGGTTAACCATTTTACCTTGCTTCACCAAAATAACGTATGTGCCCCTGAGGATGTCCTGGTGCACAGGAGGATATGCAGATGAGCAGGATCGAAGTTTACGAGAACAGGCCGCCGGTACTCGGCATTAATGGCCTTGGAAGAATAGGAAAACTCACTTTATGGCACCATGTTAACAGGAAGTACTTTCAGGAGATAGTCATCAATCTGGGACGCGAGGTAGGTACCGGACTGGATGCGGTGGCGCTCATGATAGAAAAAGATGCAACCTATGGTCTCCTTCACCGGTTTCTCTACGGGATCAAAGCCGAGCGGGTCATTGAAATAGTGGACGAGAAAGAGGGGAAGCTTCGGATCGACGGTATTCCCGTTACAGTCCTACGGTCCACTCGGAATCCGGCAGAGATTGGCTGGAGGAAATACGGTATCGATATAGTGACTGAGTGCACAGGGAAATTCAAGGATCCAACCGTGGCGGCTGATGACGGCAAGGGATCCATACTTGGTCACTTGAACGGCGGTGTGAAGGCTATCGTCAACTCCTCTGCATTCAAGGTAAAGAACAAGGCCCTCTCCGTGCCGAACAACACGGTGACGCTGATCTACGGAATCAACCACACCGCATTTGATCAGAAGAAGCATCAGCTCGTCTCCGCAGCGTCATGTACGACAACTGGACTTGCGCACATGGTGAAGCCGCTGCTGGAAAACGAGGCCACGAGTACGATCCTCACGGCCTCTATGTCCACAATCCACGCTGTTACGAATACTCAGAGCCTCCTCGACACGGTGCCCAAGGCCGGCGAAAAGGATCTGCGCAAGAACAGAAGCGTCATGAATAATATCATACTTACCTCAACGAATGCTGCAGAGGCTCTCGGTCAGGTCATTCCTGAAGTAAAGAATATAGGTTTTATGGCGGATTCGGTGAGAGTGCCTACAAACACCGAATCCCTCATCATTCTCAACGCCACCTTTCAGTCCAAAACCGGCAAAGACGGCGTCACTTCTCCCCTCAACACCGGCATACTGAACGATATCTATAGGAAGGCTGCCGAGAAGGACCCCGAGCGACTCCTTCTCTTCACCATGGAACAGAACGTTGCAACAGACCTTATAGGCACAAATGCCGCGGCAGTTATCGAGGGACAGTTTAACCATACCCGAACCGCTTTTCTCACCGTTGACCTTTCACACATACCGAACCTTCCTGCCAACCTGCCGGCCCAGACGCTGAAAGTGCCTGTGGTCCACGCCAAAATATTTGGATGGTACGACAATGAGTACGGCAGCTACACCAACAGGATGGGCGACTTGACCGTCTATATCCACCGAAACCTGAAGTAGCTGTCATTCTCTTCCAGTTCTGGCCCGGGCCGGTTGAAGCCGGTTCCGGGCCGTTTTTCTGTCCCCACGCCCCTCAGACAAGATAACTTGACATGCTCAACCCATATTGTCTACACTCTCTGAAAACTGTGAATCGCTGCTGACGGGCGGCACCATACGCTCACAGTTAATGACCAGTACCTGGGGGAGCAGAATGAGCATGAAACTATTTTGTCTTACCTTAGTAGCCGGAACCCTTATCCTCGGATGCAGTGTGCCTGTGCTGAAGCAGGACGTTCCCGTAAGCACGAATCCTATGGGTGCAAAGATCTACGCGAACGGCCAGTTGGTAGGCAATACACCCACCACGGTATCGCTGGAGCGGAACCGCGATCATATACTCACCCTGGTTAAGGACAACTACAGGCAGCAGGACGTGGTGATTCGCAAGCATTACCAGCAGAATAAGGTGCTCATGAAGGCAATTCAGTCCGGGGTCAACTCGGGGCTCTTCTTTAAGGATGCACGAATGGGGATGAACAGCGGCATGGGCTCCATATCTACCCAGGAGGAGTCGGGCGAGGCCTATGTTCTTGTACCCCCCACAGTAACGGTGAACCTTGTCCCGCTATACGGGCCACCCGAAGGTGCCTCTCTTCCCTCTGCCCAGGGATACCCCGGCTCCGTCCCCGGTGGTCAACCTGCACCGATAGCAGATGAGTCTCCACCGGATGATACCATTTCGACCAAGGATCTCCTCAAAGCCGGAGCGGTTGCGGGTGCCGCAGTAGCCTCTCAGGGCAATCCTATCGAAAAGAAATGGGACACATCCTCATCTTCGAGATCATACACCAAACCCGACGGGACTATGGTCCGTGAAAAATCGAGTACCTCTGTGAGCGTGGGCGTGAATCCTGCCGGTCTCGCCGATGTGATCGACAAACTCTTCAAATGAGGACAACCATGACCACCACATCTTCTCTTGCAAAAGGAGAGTATCCCATGGGACAAACAATTCGCCGGGCTGTGCTGGCGGTTCTTCTGCTTATGGCTGCTACACTCCCTGTCACTGCTGTGGAAATCGAAGCCGTAGACAAGGTGAGTGTACTCATGCCCAAGTCCAACGTAGTCGCCATTCTCGGCCAGCCCGATGCCACTGCCGAACTCAGGCCAGGTTTGAGGGCGGAAATGTACAGGCTTTCAGATACCGGCCCCATGAAAGGCACGGGTTGTCTTTATGACGAGAACCAGAGTCTGACGGGGCAGGTGTTTATTTTTGAAGGGAACGTGGCTCGAGAGGCGGCCGAGAGAATCAAGGCGAACGGATTTACCGTCGACCAGGAATCCAAAACTTCCTTCCGCCTCTCCGGTAAGGACGATGACACCGGGCAACCTATCGTTGTGGTGGTACTGGAAGAACACGGGCTCACGTCAGTGATGACCTTCGAGAAGGCTTTTTACGACCGCCAGATAAAGTAGTTCCATCGCTGTCTCCAACTCCGGAGCCGGTCTGCTCAACTTGGATCTCTGAGATTTTCGCAAAGGGAGGTTGTTACCTCTTCAGGAGCATGGCTCCGCTCGAGTAGCCTCCGCCAAAGACGGTGATAACGATTAGTTCATCCCGGAGGAATCTATGCCAGTTCTGGGAAAGGGCCACGGCGGTACTTGCGCAACCAGTGTTGCCCAGCTCCTTCACATTTACTATACAACGGCCGTTCCGCAAGCCAAGGGTTGCCGCAACACTGTCAATTATCCTCGAATTTGCCTGGTGCGGAATGATGTGACCGATGTCGTTAAGGGTAAAACCGTTCCTCTCAAGGATACCCTGAACTTCCGATACCATGTACCTGCAGGCATGGGTAAAGATGTCCTTTCCGTATGGCATCTTGAGCCCCCCGTTGAGAGGCCGCAGCCAGACCCCCTCGATACCCTTCCCCACGTTAGAAAGGCCCGTCGTATTTACGTCGATGATCCCCAGGTCTGTAACCGATAGTCTTTCCTTGGATATGAATACCGCGGCGGCACCGTCTCCCCATAGATAGCCGGACTGCTCGTCCAGATCATCGCTGTAGGCGCTGTTGTGTTCGGACACGATGACCACGGCCCGTTTTGCCTTATTCATTGCAAAGT
>CAYOYU010000165.1:0-11153 GCA_964408265.1 uncultured Syntrophorhabdaceae bacterium | reverse complement strand
AAACACCGACGAACCTAGTGGCAGAAAGCGCCCCTCTTCCGCCGCCTGTGCACATAAAAGACGAAGACGAATGCGGCCTCTATTTCACCTCAGGCACGACAGGTGCTCCTAAGCCTATTCTCCTTCTCCACAAGAACCTTTTCACCCCCGCAGTGAACGAGGTAACGGGACTCGGCCTTACCAAGGAGGATTCACTGCTCATGATGCCCCCTATGTACCATGTGGCCATGGGCCATTTACTCGGTTCCATGCTTACAGGAGCCAAGACGGTGCTCTTGACGGAGGCGGTAACACCCAGGGCGATCCTGGAGGCCATCAGCAGCGAGCAACTGAGAGTCGCCTTCCTGCTCGTGCCCTGGGCTCTCGATACCCTCGGAGCTCTGGACAAAGGTGAACTGCGGAAGGAAGACTTCGATCTCAGCTCCTGGCACATACTCCAGATGGGGGCACAACCCATTCCCACAAGTCTCATACGGCGATGCAAGGAATACTTCCCTGACATGCAGTGTCACAACACCTACGGCCTGAGCGAGAGCTCCGGCCCCGGGACAATTCACAACTGGATCAGGGACGAAAGGAAGATAGGAGCCATAGGGAAACCGGGACTACTCTGGGACGCAAGGCTGGTCAACGATCAGATGGAGGACGTGCCGCGGGGATCTGTGGGCGAGATTGCGGTTAAGGGCATGGGCATTATGAAAGAGTACTACAAGAATCCCGAACTCACCGCAAAGACAATAGTGGACGGCTGGCTCCGCACCGGCGATCTTGCCAGGATGGACGAAGACGGTTTCATATTCCTCGTGGACAGGGCAAAAGACCTCGTCATCAGCGGGGGTGAGAACGTCTATCCAGTGGAGGTCGAGGAAGTCATCCAGAAGCATCCGAAGGTGAGGGACGTGGCTGTTATCGGCACGCCACACGAAAGGCTCGGAGAAATCGTCACTGCCGTCATAGATCCTGTGGCGGAAGGAGCCCTCACGGAGGCAGAAATGACCGCATATTGCGAAGAGAACCTGCCCCGCTACAAGCGGCCGAGAAAGATTATCTTCGGGAGCGTGCCCAGGAGCCCTACGGGCAAGATAGAAAAACCGAAACTGAGGCAGAGATATAATCCGTCTTAATCCAATACGGGCCAACACCTACTGATCGGTCCACCGGGACGACCAGTATGAAAATACATAGTCGGAGGATAGTAATGTTATCGAACAACTGGTTGACAGCGAAAGACGTGCTCCGTGTAAATGCTTTCAAGTATGCAAAGAAGGTGGGTATAAAGGATCTCTTTAAATCCTATACTTTCAGGGAATGGAACGAGAGGTCCTGCAGGCTGGCCAATGCCCTCAGTCAACTGGGCATGAAGAAGGGGGACAGGTTTGCAGCCCTTGCATACAACTGCGTGGAGTGGATGGAAATCTACGCTGCTGCGGCAAAAGGTGGTTTCATCTGTGTTCCCCTTATGTTCCGCCTTGCCGGTCCCGAAATGGAGTACATACTGAATCATTGCGAAGCCAAGGTCCTGCTCGTTCAGGACCAGTGGGTGGACCATGTAAACGGCATGAAAAAGAACCTTCCCACCGTGGAGCACTACGTTTCCTTTGCCGTGGAAAACCCCAAATTCGAAGGCTATCTCTCCTACGAGGATATAATGGCCAAAGCAAGCCCTGAAGAACCCGCCGTGGAGGTAAATCCTCAGGACCCCTGGGTAATCATGTATACCGGTGGGACGACCGGCCTGCCCAAGGGCGTAGTCAAGTCCCATGAGGCCATGTTTGCCCAGTACTACATCGAAATATTCGACCATGACTTCAAGACGGATGATGTGGTGCTCCTTGTCATGCCCTGCTGTCATGTCAACTCTGTCTACAATTCCTTTCCCGTAACCTGGCTCGGGGGCACTGTAATGGCCTACAACATGGTGAGCTTCAACGCCGAAGATCTTCTGAAGACCTTCTCCGATCACGGTGTCACCTTCACATCCCTCGTTCCCACCCACTACATCATGATGCTGGCCCTGTCTGACGAAGTGAAGAACAAATATAACCTTGAGTCCATCAAGAAACTTCTCATCTCCTCCGCGCCCGCACGGAGGGACACAAAACTGGGCATTCTCGAGATGTTCCCCAATTCAGAACTTTATGAAGCTTATGGCTCCACAGAGGCCGGTATCGTCACGGTCCTGAAACCGAACGAGCAGCTCACCAAACTCGGGTCCTGCGGCAGAGAAGTCATCGGCTCGGACCTGGTAAGGCTATACGATGAGGACGGCACCCTCATCACCGAACCCAACAAGGTGGGCGAACTCTATTCGAGAAGCCCCATGCTCCTTACCGGTTACTGGAAAGCACCGGAGAAGATGGCGCAGGCCATGAAGGGAGGCTACTTCACATCAGGCGACCTCGGAATGAGGGATGAAGACGGCTATATCTACCTTGTTGACCGCAAGGCCAACATGATCATCTCCGGCGGCGAGAATATCTTCCCGTCGGAAGTGGAGAACTGTGTCGGCGGACACAAGAAGGTAAAGGACGTGGCTGTGATCGGTGTACCTCACGAGAAATGGGGCGAACAGGTGACGGCCATCATCGTGCTCCATGACGGACAGGCGGCAACGGCAGAGGAGATCTCCTCATACTGCAAGGGAAAGATTGCAGGCTACAAGGTGCCTAAGAACATAATCTTCATCAAGGATGAGGAAATGCCCAGGTCGGGCGCCGGCAAGATCCTTCACAGGATATTGCGGGAGAGATATGGAATGTGGAAAGACCATAAATAATCGTGGTGACGGGCAGGATACCCTGACGTTTCAGGCGTCCCGCTTTTCGTCTATGAAGGAGTGACAATGGAAGAATTACAGAGTGCAAATGGTTTGGCGCTGGCGGACAAGTACTATTCCCAGTATGGGCTCAGAGCGAAGGAGCTCCACTTCTCAGGCAAGAAAGTGATAGGGTATCTCTCAGTCCTCGGCCCAGTGGAAATCATCACGGCATCGGGCGCAGTGCCCATGCGGCTAAAAGGGAATGTATCGGAACCTGTGAGCAGAGGGGACGCCTACATGGAAACTATAGTCTGCCCCTTTGTGAGAAACGTTTTCGATGCAGCCGTCCGCGGAAGATACAGCTTTCTTGACGGCATGGTCTTACCTCATCAGTGCGACTCCCTCGACAGGACCAATGATGTCTGGAACTACACTCTCCGTCTTCCCTACTGGCATTTCCTCAACGTCCCCCACGTCACCGATGACGCATCGGTGGACTTCATGAAAGAGATACTCAGGGTCTTTATCGGGTCTCTTGAAAGATTCACGGGCTCTCCCATATCGACAGAGGCACTTGCAGATGCCGTAAATGCGCATAACGTGAACAGGGAACTCATGAGAGGACTCTATGCCCTGAGAAAAACGGAAACCCCTCCGATTTCAGGTGCTGAAATGATGAAGGTCCTCGTTGCCGCCATGAGCCTCCCTGTTCACGAGTCAAACGCCTTGATCGAAAGCGTCATCAGGGAGGCAGCCGAGAGAAAGCCCACCGGGAATAAGGGAAAAAGAATACTTCTCATCGGTGACCAGATCGATGACACGGCCATCGTGGAGGCCATAGAAAGTACCGGAGCACAAGTCGTCATGGACGACCTTTCAATCGGCAGCAAGATGTACTGGTCTGACGTGGAAGTCACTCCGGACCCGATTCAGGGTATAGCCGAGCGCTATCTGAGGAAGATCAAGATACCCACAACCTTTGTGGGCGGCAAGAATACCTACCGGGAAGATCTCGATGACCGCTTCGGTCACTTGAAGGGATACATCAGGGATTTCAATATTGATGCCGTCATTCTCTTTGTCTACAAGTACTGCGATCCCTACGGTTTTGAGGTTCCTGCACTAAAGAGCTACATCGAAGAGAGTGACGTTCCTGTCCTTTATCTTGAAGACGAATACTCTACTTCCACCCTGGCGAGGGTGAAGACGAGGATTGAGGCATTCCTTGAGATGATCACATGATTGCGCCCGGTAACGGGTGGGCCACAAAATAAGGGAGGAATCACATGGCTGACGATAAGAAACCGAGAGCACTTGCAACACAGGCAGCAGGGAGAATACCGAAGTTCGTAAGAGGTAATCTCTCGTCGACGCTGAAGGCAAAGGAAGAAGGCAAGCACGTGGCCTATGCCTTTATCATGGACGGCCATGACGAGATCATGCGGGCCATGGATATTGTGCCTGCCTGGGGCGAAAGCTTCTCAGGCATCTGCGCAGCCAAACGGGATGCTGAGAAATACCTTCAGAAGGCAGAGGCCGACAACTTCTCCCGGTCCCTCTGCACCTACGCCACCTGCAACCTCGGCTTCGACATGTGGCGCGAGGAACTCAACGGCGAAACTCCGCCAGGTGCGCCCTGGGGCGGCATGGGAAGACCGGACATGATCATCGGCAGCGCGCAGCAACTCTGTGACCCCAGGTTCAAATGGCCCCAGGCAACGCAGCATTACCTTCAGGATGTACCCGTCTTTGTGGGCGGAATGTACTATCCGCCATGGGACCCCAACGCAGACCATCACGAGCAGGAAAAATTCTATGTACGGTACATGACCGAAGAACTCCGTCAATGCGTCAGTTTCTGTGAAAAACAGACGGGGAAGAAGATGGACTGGGACAGGCTGGCTGCCCTCGTGGACCTCGCTGACAGGACGTGGGAACTTCTCATCGACACCTATGAACTCCGCAAGGCCCACCCTGCCCCCATGGATACGGGCGACGCCATGAATACTATGGTTCCCATAACCTTCAACCTTGGTACCCAGGAAGCCTACGACTTTTACAAAGAGCTCTACGACGAGCTCAAAATAAAGGTAGAGAATAAAGAGGGAGTTGTGGAGGATGAGAAATACAGACTGGTGTGGGGTGCAGGGCTTCCATCCTGGTTTGCCTTGGCCGATTTCCAGTATTTCAACTCCAAGGGCGCAGTATTTGCCGCAGAAACCACTTACCGTGTAGCCCAGAAAATGGCAAGGCTTGACCTTCCCAAAACGGATGACCCTCTGGAACACATAGCATGGAGACTCATACGTTACTACACGAACTGGTACGATAAGGCGAGACGGCGCCCCGGCTCATTGCCGGCCGTGGAACGCATCATAGAATATCTGGAAGACTACAACTGCGACGGAGTGGTCTTTCATTCGGCCTTCTCGTGCCGGTCATGGCACGCAGGCATCATTCTCCAGGCAGAGGTCCTCAAGAGAGTCTATCGCGATATACCGATTCTCATAATGGAGGGGGATATCGTGGATATCAGTTCTTACAACGAAGCTGACACCCACAACAGGATTGATGCCTTTATCGAGACCCTGGAGACCTACAAGGCCAGACGCAACTGAAGTTCCAGCAATTTAGTGGGGGGGGTTGGGCGGCCAAGGATTGCATCCGCGGTACCCGGCCCTCCTCAATTCCCCATCCTGTGCACATCACCCTGCATATCCCGGTGCAGCTTTAAAAGGAACCCCGTCAATGGTATTATATGTACTTGAAAGTCACATCCACGACATATCATCCCGAGGAGCAGATCAATGAAGAATGAATCGTCGTTTCGGCTGGAGAAGGATTCTCTTCTACTTCTCCGCTCAGCCCTTGACAGGCTGGAGGAAGGATTCCGCTCGCTCCCGCCCGTTTCAGAAGACTTCCCTGAGCAGGAAGAATCAGGAAAGATACTCCTGGAGGTTGCCGAACGGCTCCAGGATAATTATCCCTATTTCCATCCCCTTTACGCAGGCCAGATGCTCAAACCCCCTCACCCCCTGGCCCGCGCCGCCTATGCCCTTGCCATGTGGATAAACCCTAACAACCACGCCCTTGACGGCGGACGAGCCAGTTCTGCAATGGAAAAGGAGGCGGTGGCCGAACTGGCGAGGATGGTTGGGTGGGAGACACATCTGGGACACCTCTGCGGCGGCGGCACCATGGCCAATCTCGAAGCGCTCTGGATTGCAGGACAGTTGAACCCCGGCATGGCCGTTCTGGCCTCACAACAGGCGCACTACACCCATAGCCGCATAAGCGGCGTCCTCAAACTGCCCTTTGAGCCCATAGCCTGCGACACAAAAGGCAGGCTTGACGTCGACGCGCTCGCAGGGAGACTGAAGGCAGGCAACGTGGGAACCGTTGTGGCCACCATAGGAACCACGGCCACAGGTTCCATCGATCCCTTGCCTGAAATTCTCGCTTTCAGGGACCGCTACGGCTTCCGGCTCCATGTGGACGCTGCCTATGGCGGCTATTTTTGCCTCGTTGAAAACCTCTCTCCGGAAACACGCACAATTTACGATCTATTGGGTAAGGCCGATTCCATCGTCATAGACCCCCACAAACACGGCCTGCAGCCGTACGGGTGCGGCTGTGTTCTCTTCCGAGACCCCTCGGTAGGAAGATTCTACAAGCATGATTCTCCTTACACCTATTTCAGCTCAACGGAGCTTCATCTCGGAGAGATCAGCCTGGAATGTTCCCGTCCCGGCGCCTCCGCCGTGGCCCTCTGGGCCACCCAAAAACTCCTCCCGCCCGTGAAGAAAGGTGAGTTTGCAAAGCGGCTCGAAAAATCGCGTGCTGCAGCTTTGGCTCTCTACGAGAAACTCCAATCAGACCCCCGTTTCATCACGCCATTTCCCCCTGAACTGGACATCGTTATCTGGGCCCTGCGCGCCCCCAGCGTAACCAGTGCCTCCCGGATGGCACGGTCACTCTTTACTGAAGCAGCCGGACAGGACCTCCACCTCGCTCTCGCCGAACTGCCCCTTGCCTTTTTCGATGAAAGGAAGATCGGAATGGTCCGTGACAGAGAGACCATTACCTGTATGCGGTCGGTTCTCATGAAGCCGGAACACCATGAATGGGCAGGGGTAATCTGGGATATTCTCGACCGTGCCACCAAGAACGTTCTAAAGAAACACCGAACGGGAATCTAGCCTATGTTCATCACCGGAGAGGAATCGAATTACGACTGCGTATTTGAAGACCTTCTCACATGGTATCTGGCGCCTGGAGGCAAATGCCCTTCTGACGTCACCTTCTTCGGGCAGACGGTGCGGGTTACGGAAAAGGACGTCCGTGGCCTGAAGGGGCCCCTTGACAGCATCGGAGGGATACTCGTCCTGCGTTATCTCATCGTGGCGGGTTCAACGCCCCTGACAGGCGAATGGGTACCATACAGGGCATTACCCGACGGAGCTACTTTCGCACAGCATATCAAATCAAAGATCGAAGATCACTTGGCAGCGCTCTTCTCCGGAAAA
Source organism: uncultured Syntrophorhabdaceae bacterium (assembly GCA_964408265.1). GTDB lineage: Bacteria > Desulfobacterota > Syntrophorhabdia > Syntrophorhabdales > Syntrophorhabdaceae > CAYOYU01. The sequence continues at coordinate 3,869 of CAYOYU010000165.1, read as the reverse complement.
AGGGAAGTCCTTGCAGAGAGTCTCGGCCGTCTGGGCGGCAAACCCCTGGAATTCCCTTCGAATCCGGATCTCTGCGTCCTCATCGAGCCCCTTCCGCATGTACCGCTTCTCTGTCTTTTCTGGGACCGTGACGATGAGTTCCCTGCATCCTTCCAGTTTCTGGTCGATAGATCGGCCCCGGATTACCTGGACCTTGAGTCCCTTGCCGTGCTGTTCCATTACGCAAGGCTGCTGTTCATCGAACCACCGGCGAGCAATAGTTGATGGTCAGCTAATTGTTAGAACCCGACAGGGTATAGGAAAAACTGTCCAGAACCCGCCAGGCTACCGGCTCAGTCGCGTCCTGCGGAAAAGCTTTGAAGATGACAGTTGCCTTCGGCCCATCCACGGTCACCAGCATATACCCGAAATGGCGGGAATCGGCCGACTTGCCGTTAACTTTGTTACCTTCCACATAGGTGCCCGGCCAAGCTACCAGGGGAGCGCCCCCGGTTCCCACAACCACCTGCTGGATACTATTACCCGCACTGTCACTGATCTCGGCACGGTTGTATAGGTGGTCATGACCGCAGAAGTAGACTCTTCCGCCTGCCCCGCCAATGCTGTCCCAGAACTCGTCCCGCTCCTTGGGGTAGTACGAGAGCGCATCCCGATGGCGGACTTCGAATGCCGGTTCATGGCCGTAGACGAAGAGATGGCGCCCGCTGAGTGCGCTTTGGGTCAACTGCTCTTTGAACCATTCCTGGTTCACCCTGTGGGGATGATCTACATACTGGTCCAATCCGACAATGAGGGCATTCTTGTGGACAAAGCTGTAGGTGAGACGGACCTCCCCAATGGGTCCGTTTTCGGGAATGTACCCCTCGGGGAAAGCCTTGATGAAAGCCTTCGTAATGTCCTCTATAACGGCGGGCCCGAGAATGGGCTGTTTGGGTGGCCATGGCCAATTGCGGTTCTGTTCGGGTCCGTTTTCGTGGTTCCCCCGTATGGGGTAGACTGGAATCCCCGCTCCGTAAACCGGCGCCATGGCTGATTTCCAGTTGGAGAACTGTGTAGCGAAAGCAGTACCACCGTTCTGATGAAAACCGTTCACAAGATCACCGGCAACGAGAAGAAACTCTGGTTTCTCTTTGGCAATATCTCTTGCGATGAGGGCCAGAACTTTGTCGTTTATGCAGGATTTGCCGGAAACGTTCTGGTTGTCTCCACGGGAGTCGTTCATGACCGCAAACCGCCAGGCCTGCTGATAACTCCCCTCACGGGGCACCCCTGTACAGCCGGCAATGAGAATGAGCAGAAAGATAGAAAGGTAGAGACAGCGCTTCACCTGCATCATGTTCCTGATTCCTCCTGATGTCAATTTGTCCCCTTGCTCTGTGAAGATTCGATTGCGGGCGGCAGGACCGGTTGGGAGGCGGACTAAATTCCCAGAGTGGCGCTCACCACTTCCTGCAGGCTCGTTATACCCAGTTCCACCTTGCTGATGCCCGCTTCGTAGAGGGTAATCATGCCTGCAGCACGCGCCCTGTCCCGCAGTTCCTTGTACGACCCGGCACGGGATACGAGGCTTTTCACCTCCTCCGAAACAGGCAGGATCTCTGCTATCAATGTTCGTCCCTTGTATCCCGTGTTTCCGCATGCCGTGCATCCCACGGGCCGATAAGCCAGTTCAGTCCGGAGCTCGATATCGCCCAGCTCGGTCTTAGTAGGTTTGTAGGCTTCCTTGCATTCAGGACAGAGCTTTCTCACCAGCCTCTGTCCGATAACAAGGATAAGTGACGGTGCGAGGAGGTATGGTTCAACCCCGATATCCATGAGCCTCGTGAGAGCCGACGGCGCATCGTTCGTATGGAGGGTGCTGAGTACAAGGTGTCCCGTGAGGGCTGACCTGACGCATATCTCTGCCGTCTCCAGATCCCTCACCTCTCCGACGAGCATAATATCCGGGTCCTGCCGCAGAAATGATCTTAAGGAACTGGCAAAGGTCAAACCTATCTCGGGCTTTACCTGGACCTGGTTGATCCCGTCGAGCCGGTATTCTACGGGATCCTCAACGGTCACGATGTTCAGTGTGGTCGATTTGATTTCCTGGAGTATGGCATAGAGGGTCGTCGACTTGCCGCTTCCCGTGGGACCGGTGATAAGAACAAGGCCGTAGGGGCTCCGGATGGCTTTGCGCAATGAGATAAGGTCAGTGCCTTCGAATCCCATCTTGTCAAGGTCAAGGACGATCCCGCTCCTGTCGAGAATCCTGAGGACAACCTTTTCTCCGTAGATGGTGGGGATTACGGAGATCCGGAAATCTATGGTCCTGTCCTCGAGATTCAGGACAAAGGTGCCATCCTGGGGCAGCCTTCGCTCCGCAATATCAAGCTTCGCCATGATCTTGATCCGGGAAACGATGGGCAGGTACATGTGGTTCGGCGGCGGCTCCAGCTCGTAAAGCTTGCCGTCTATCCGGTACCGCAGGCAGATGCGATCCTTGAAGGGTTCGATATGTATGTCTGAGGCACGCTTGTCTATGGCTTGCCAGATAATTAGATCAACCATCCTCACCACAGGCGCCTCGCCTGCCCGGGCCATCATCTTATCCAGGCTCAGCGAGTCATCCCTGGCATTGATGGTCTGGCCGAGAATCTCTGCCGTCTTGTAAGAGCTGGTGTTCTGCGCAGAGGGTCCCTTTAAACCATAAAATTCTTCAACAGCCTTCAGGATGCCCGATTTGGTAGCTACCACGGGAGTGACCTCGCACCCCGTGATCTTGCGCAATTCCTCCAAGAGCATAAAATCGAGAGGGTCAAACATGGCGCAGGACAGGGTATTCCCCTCCCGGGCGATGGGAATGACCGCGTTCCTCTGGGCAAATGATTTGGGTATCAGCTTGTCCAGCTCCTGTCCTTCCAGAGGTCTCACCGTTCCGGACACAAGGGGCACGCTGCAAAGCTCTGCAAGTGCAGAGGCCACGTCCTCCTCTTTGACTATGCCCCTTCTCACGAGCAGTTCGCTTAGCCGGCCACCCTTGCTCCTCAAAGCCGAAATCGCCTTTTCAAGGTGTTCCGCACTGATGACTCTTCGGTTGAGAAGGATTTTGGCCAGAGGTATATCTGACAGGTCCCTGTTTGTCTGCTTCATGAATACCTCTTACTCCTGTTCCTCCGGGTCCGCAAAAACAGCGCCACTGGCCGCGCCGGTGACCATCTTCGCGTACCGGGCCATATAGCCTTCCTTTATCTTCGGTTCCGGTTTCTTCCAGACAGCCCGGCGCTGCTCCATCTCTTTTTCATCCACGCCAAGATCTATCGTCTTCTCATTGAGATCGATCCGGATGGCATCACCGTTCCGGACAAAAGCTATGGGTCCCCCTTCAGCCGCCTCAGGAGAGACATGGCCGATGCAAAGCCCCCTGGTTCCGCCTGAGAACCTGCCGTCCGTGATGAGTGCACAACTCGTATCGAGACCGCGCCCCGCGAGAATACTCGTGGGTGTCAGCATTTCGCGCATACCCGGTCCGCCTTTCGGGCCCTCGTACCGTATGATGAGGGCATCACCGGGCTGAATGGTACCTGCCATAATTGCTTCACCGGCCTCCTCCTCGCTTTCGAACACCCGCGCCCTGCCCTCAAAATGCCAGACGCTTTCAACGGCACCGATCCGCTTTACAATCGAACCGCCGGGCGCAAGAGAACCATAGAGCACCGCGAGACCGCCTTTCTCATGGTAAGGATTGTCGATGGTGCGAATCACTTCGTGGTCCATAACCTCCGTCGCCTTGATGAGGTCTCCCACTGTTTCGCCGGCCACAGTCATGCACGTTTCCTTCAGGAGTCCTTTTTTCGACAACTCGCTCACGATCACGTAGCAGCCTCCCG
>CAYOYU010000164.1:0-11260 GCA_964408265.1 uncultured Syntrophorhabdaceae bacterium | reverse complement strand
TAGAAGCCGCCGGAGCTCTTGGCGGCGCGGGGCTGCCTGTTGCGGGAGTGGTCGACTCCTCCGGTCCAAAAGCATCCTTGAACCGCGAATACACGTTGAGGCTGCCGATCACAACGCCTTCATGGCCAAGGGGGATGGCGGCAGTCGATGCGTATCCTCTTTTGGACCCCTCGTCCCGCCAGGGAGCGTAGGCGGGTTCATTGGTGAGATCGCTCATTACCACGGTGACGCCTCTTTTTATTGCAGTCCCCGTAGGTCCCTTACTGTACGGCGAGTCATCCCAGGTTATCCGTATCCCCGAAAGGTAGCCGTCTTCGACTCCGGCATGGGCAACCGGCTTGATGTCAAAACTGCCGTGTTCCTTAAGCCCAATCCAGCAAAAGGTAATATCGGGAGTCTCGACAAGATATTGGCAGGTCTTCTGGAAAAGTTCCTCCTCATCCTGCGCTCTCATGAGCGTCTTGTTGACCATCCTGATGGCTGCCTGAAGGGAGGAGAGTTTCTTGATTTTCTCCTCGGCACGTCTTCTTTCCGTAATATCATTGAAGGTGTTTATGACTCCGATGATCGCCTCCCCTTCTCTGACAGGCAAGGCTGCATATTCCACGGGAAAGGAGGTGCCGTCCTTCCGCCAGAAGACTTCATCGGAAACGTGGGAGGGATTTCCGGATAGGGCGACATGGTGTACCGGACACACCTCGACGGGGTAGTCCGACCCGTCTTCTTTCCGGTAGTGGCTCACGGCGTGCATATTCTTGCCCAGCAGTTCATCCGGTCTATACCCGAGCATGTTCGCTCCTGATGTATTTATGAAGGTGACGAGACCGGCGGGATCCAAGCCGGCCATGCCTTCTCCCATTGATTCCAGGAGAAGTGCGATGCGCCCTTCCGATTGACGGCGCGCCTCGTCAGTCCGCTCACGTTCCTTTTGGCTCTCCACAATTCTGTTCCCGCCGAAGAAGATACCTGCAATGCCCAGGATCCAGACAAGACCATGCCACAAAGATAGCGTTCTGGTGCCCCTCGCCTGGATTATGCGGAGCGGCTTCATGGGGACTGAGACGCTCACGCCTCCTATGAGATCTCCCTCCCGGTATCCCTGACTTGCATGACATTTGAGGCACGATTTGTCGGCGCTGAAAGGGTGCAAGAGCCGCATGTACTCCTGCCCGTTGATGAGGGAAAGGGAGACTAGGTCCCGGGCATTCCCCTGAGCGCATAGGCGGAGCGCGTCGGCTTCCCATTGGTCCGCGCGGTTCTCCGGCCTCAGCGGCTTAAGGCTCGTTATGTGGCTGAGGACACCGGCACGATTTGCCACGCCTTCATAGACCTGACGGTTCATGTATGCCGGGTTGACAAGTGTCAGAGCCTTTCCGCCGGGACTGGTTATGTCTCTCTCAGGAAGGCCCTGCAGATAGGGGTTCGGTGGGGTCTTGTCCGTGACGGGTACATAGACTCCGCCATGGTCCGAGTTCCAAGTCCTGTAGACTATGTCCCTGTCATGGGCTACCTCTGCATGTATACGGCCGACCTCGAACCACCGCTGGTTCTGCTCATGGAGATTCCAAATCAGCGATCCCGCGAGAATGAGGGTCCAGATGACACCGATAAACCATATATAGCGTACCAGGAACCTGAGAAATGGGTTGTTTCGGTCCGCGATTTGTCTGACTCCCTGAATTCTGTCCGTCATACAATTATGCTCGATATTGCACCTTCCAAAAGAACAGAACCTATATTCACCATAAGACGGGTGAACCCTGTTTTCAACCTTCAACAAATCAACGGTTTATGGGGGAGTTCTACTGGCGTGGTTTACAGATGTGCCGCGGTAAGACTCTCTTTGGCCATGATCAGGCCTGCTTGCTCCTCTTCTGCTCGTACATTTTTGCATCCGCTTCCACCATCAAGTCGTCCAGGGTGGAAGGATCTTCAGGATGGTAATGTGCAACGCCGATACTCAGGGAAATCCTGTATTCCTTCTGGGAAGATCTGTTGAAGGCACCTATCTTCCTTTCGAGCCGTTCTATGAGGATATCGGTGGTTATGTTTCCCGCATCCAAGACGAGCACGGCAAACTCGTCTCCTCCGATGCGCCCCAGGATATCAGACTCCCTGAAGGTCTTTCTGAGGATCCGTGCAGTTTCCGTGAGTGCGCTGTCGCCCTCACGATGCCCCAGGGTATCGTTGATCTTTTTCATTTCGTCCAGATCGATGAAAAGGACAGAAACAGCCTTCCGGGCGCGCTGGGCTATCCTCAACTGTTGGGCGGCAAGAACGAGGAACCCTCTTCTGTTGTAAGGGCTGGTCAGTTCATCCATGATGGACGCCGCGTAGAGCTTCTCCTCAAGCCGTTTGCGGTCCGTAATATCCCTGAAATAGGCAAGCGTCACCGCCTCACCCTGGAATATGATTCCCGTTGCCGAGACCTCGATATCGATCGTTTTCCCATCCGCCCGTATCCCTTTGAACTCATACCTCGACGGGCCATTCTCGCCTCTTTCCCTCTTCCGGTTGCGGTCCCTATCATATCCTGGGGCTTTTCATAGCCGAAGATTTCAATGAATTTGCTGTTTACGTAGATATGCCGGCCGCCCTTCACAAGGGCCACGCCGTCGTTGGAATGCTCGATGGCTGTCCTGTAACGCTCCTCCGATTCCATGAGTCGTTCTTCGGTATTCTTGCGGTCCGTAATATCCACGACAAAAACGAGGACTCCCCGGACAACGCCCGCTTCGTCCTTCAGCGGAAGCTTGTCAGTCTGCACCCACATCTTCTTCCCGTCTGCCGTCTGCAGACGTTCCACGATGCCCATCTTGGGCTGACCGGACTCAACCACTTCCCGATCATTCCTGAAGTATTCCTCGGCCTCGTCAGGGAAGAGTTCATATGCGCTCCTCCCCTCAACCAGGCGGGGGGATTTACCTATGGCTGCAGCGGCTGAACGATTGACGCGAATGAAATTGTTCTGCGTATCCTTACACCAGATCATCGCAGGAATAGAGTCGAAGATAACGCCGTGATCAGAGAGGAAACTGGTAATCTTCCCGGTTTTTGCGGTGGGTTCAAGGATTGGCCGCTCTTCTTTTATGTCTTCCTGAGCCATTCGATCTCCCTTGCATCGTGAGTATGCACAATTATACAACATTCTCGCTGGTTCGGCCTCATCTATTGACAAAAATTACAGGTTGGCCGAAACTTATTGCCTGGGAAGAGAAGGACCAAGGACCGAAGAGAATGGGTAGACCAACATGAGAGAGATGTGGGGAGGATCATATGCCCTTTGACGTGCGAACCCTGGTTCAGACTACCATGCTTGTCTGGCTGCTCTCGACCCTCAGCCTTGTCTTTATCTGGTGGAAGAGAAAGACCTACCCTGGCTTCGGATTCTGGACGTTAGAGTATCTGGCTGCCGCCGTAGGTCTTCAGCTCATCTCTCTTCGCGACCTGCTCCCTCCCTTCATTACCGTCCTGGCAGGTAACGGGCTTTTGTTTATCGGTGCCCTGATGGGGCTGGAAGGTGTGAAAGTCTTCTTCGCCAGGATGCATTCCCGGTCTTATTACCTGGTTGCATTGATCACCGCCGAGGCAGGGCTGGCCTGGTTCTATTACATAACACCCGACATCAACGTCCGGGTTCTTCTTGCGTCATTCTTCATCGGAGTCATCTCCTTTGCCATTGCCAAAGAATTACTTTTCCGCATCCCCGACGAGATGAGCCAGTCTTCCCGGTTTACAGGCGTCGTTATGGCAGGACACGGGACCTTCATGATCTTTCGCGGGCTGGCCACTACCTTCTGGGCTCCCCTCCCTGCCTTCTTCACCCCTTCAATCGTCAACGTCCTTACCTTCGCCATTTCCATGACCGTGGGCATGCTTGGCGCCCTCGGCTTCATCATGATGAATAACCAGCGCATGGAAAACGAGATAATTGCCACCAGGAACAATCTGCAGGAAACCCTTACGGAACTGAAGAAGAGGAGTGATGAAATACGGGTTCTCAGCGGACTCCTGCCCATCTGCGCTTCCTGCAAACGCATAAAGGACGACAAGGGCTCCTGGATTCAGATGGAGCGGTACATCCGGGACCATTCAGCCGCCGATTTCAGCCACGGAATCTGCCCGGAATGCTCACAGAAGCTCTACCCCGAGCTCCATCGGAAAAAATGAAGTTGTGGAGAGCAGACTCAGTCCGCTTTTGCGAGAATGGCATACTCGAAACCATCCAGGAGGGCCAGGAAGGAGGCCATGTTGATATTATCCGACATGGCTGCCACACTCCAGATATCGGTTCCATCCGTGAAGATGATGGAAACCTCCACCCGGGCTGAGGTTCCTGACGTGGAGTCACCGATTCTCGACGAGAAATCGACGAGCTTCACACCCTGTATGGCGGGAAAGATAGATGAAAGACCCTTCTTCAGGACATTGGCCAGAGCATCCACAGGACCTACCCCTGTCGAAGCCTCGTGCATCTCTTCATCTTCCGTCCTTATGATGACCGTAGCTTCGGGCCGCACCCCATCATCGATGAGACGGTAGGTGCCGACGACCTCGAAGGGTCGCTTATATTTGTCGAGAGACCGGAGTATGTTCAGTTCCTTTGTGGCGTCCCTGATATCGAAGAGTCTCTTCACCGGCCTTCCTCCTCTTCTATGAGCAGTTTATAGTCGATGCTGTCAACAAGGGCTCTCCAGCTCGCCTCCATGATGTTCTCCGAGACTCCGACGGTACCCCAGGTATGCTTCCCGTCGCTGCTCTCCACGAGAACCCTTGTGGCTGCCTGTGTGCCGTCCCTGGTGCTCAATACCCTGACTTTGTAGTCTACGAGGTCCATCTCCCGGAGGGATGGATAGAACTTGTAGAGGGCCTTCCGCAAGGCACCATCCAGAGCGTTTACCGGCCCGTGGCCCAGAGCTGCCGTATGTTCCACCCGGTCGCCGACCTTTACGAGGATCGTGGCCTCCGATACAGGGTGGTCCTTCTCTTTCTTTTCCACAATGACCCTGAATCCGATGAGTTCAAAATACTTTTTGTGGATGCCCAGACTTCTTTTCATGAGCAGTTCCAGAGAACCTTCGGCGCCCTCAAACTGGTAGCCGTCCATTTCAAGGTCCTTTATCTTCTTCACCACGTCTCTGGCGAGCTTCCGGTCCTTTTCCATATCGATGTTGAACTCTTTTGCCTTGTAAATAATACTGCTTTCGCCGGAGAGGTCCGAGATGAGCACCCTCTGGGTATTGCCCACGAGCTGGGGCTTCACATGTTCGTAGGTCTCCGCGTTTCTCCGGATGGCACTTACATGGATGCCTCCTTTGTGGGCAAAAGCGCTCTCACCGACATAGGGACGGTGCTTGTCGGGAATAAAATTGGCCATCTCATCAACGAAGAGGCTCAAGTCCCGTAACCCCTGGAGCTTCTCCGGCGCTACGCCTTCATGGCCCATCTTGAGGACCACGTTGGGAATGATGGAGCAGAGGTTCGCATTGCCGCACCGCTCTCCGTAACCGTTCATGGTGCCCTGGACATGGGTGCAGCCTGCCCTCACTGCCATAAGAGAGTTGGCCACTGCGTTTTCAGTATCGTTGTGGGTGTGGATCCCGAGCTGTATCCCCACCCTCGCACGGACATCCTCCACGACGGTCAGGACCTCATAGGGCATACTGCCGCCATTGGTATCACAGAGAATAACAGCATCTGTACCCGCGTCAATAGCGGTTTTGATAACCTTCATCGAATATGCCTTGTTTCTCCGGTAACCGTCAAAAAAATGCTCTGCATCGAAGAAGACTGTCTTACCAAGTCCTTTCAGATAGGTTATGGTACGGTCGATCATCTTCAGGTTCGTATCAAGGCTCACCTTCAGTGCATCCCGCACATGAAGGTCCCATGATTTGCCCACAATGGTGACATATTCCGTTTCAGCCTCCAGAATAGCCTTCACGATTTCATCATCGGCAGGATCGCCGTGGGCCTTGACGGTACTGGAAAAGGCCACTATCTTCGCATGTTTGAGCGGAAGATGCCTCACTTCCTTGAAGTACAGGAGGTCTTTGGGATTCGATCCCGGCCATCCGCCCTCAATGTAGTGAATGCTGAATTCGTCGAGCCGCTCCGTGATCCTCAACTTGTCAGTCAGGGAAAAGGCTATGTCTTCCGACTGAGCTCCATCGCGAAGGGTAGTATCGTAAAACTCTATCTTCATGCCCGCCCCCCCTCGATCCATCGGGACAGATATCACTTCTCCTCCTCCACTTCCGTATCAAGCCCAAAGGCCGTGTGAAGGGCCTGGACGGCCAACTCTCCATATTTGCGTTCTATGACACAGGAGATCTTGATCTCGGAAGTGGTGATGGCTTCGATATTTATGCCCTCCTTGGCGAGGGTGGCAAACATCTTGGAAGCGATGCCCGCGTGGGACTGCATACCGGAACCTACGATGGAGACCTTTGCCATCTCCTCATCGATAAGCACCGATTCAGCCCCAACTTCTTTGGCGATAAGCTCCATTATCTTGTAGGCCTTCTTGGCGTCGGCTTTCGCCGTGGTGAAGGTAATATCGGTAAAGCTGCCCCTGCTAACGTTCTGGACGATCACATCCACAACGATATTGGCATCGGAAAGGGCGGTAAAGATGCGCGAGGCCATACCCGGTTTGTCGGGCACCTTGCTCACCGTTATCTTCGCTTCGTTCTTGTTTAATGTAACTCCTGCTATTACCACCTGTTCCATCATCACATCCTCCTTACACACCAGGGTCCCCTTGCCTTCCACGAGGGAAGATTTCACGAGAACCGGCACGTTATATTTCTTTGCAAGTTCAACCGACCGTATCTGCAGGACCTTCGCCCCGAGGCTCGCCATCTCCAGCATCTCGTCATAGGATATCCTGTCGAGACGCCTGGCCTTGTCACAGACGTTGGGGTCCGTGGTATATACGCCATCAACGTCGGTGTATATCTCGCAGAGATCTGCCGGAAGCCCCGCAGCAAGCGCAACTGCAGTGGTATCTGAACCGCCCCTGCCGAGGGTGGTGATGTTGCCGTCGGTATCTACGCCCTGGAATCCCGGTACTACGATGATCTTTCCTTTCTTCAGCTCCGAGAAGATTCTCTCCTTTTCCACGTCCGTGATTCTGGCCTTGCCGAAGCTCGAATCGGTGACTATCCGTATCTGGGATCCCACAAGGGAGACGGCGTCATGGCCCATCTCTTTCAGGGTCATGGCAAGAAGGGCGGAGGTAACCTGCTCCCCCGTTGAGATGAGCACATCCACTTCCCTCTCGTCGGGAAATTTGGTTATCTCCTGCGACAGGTTCAAAAGCCGGTCCGTCTCACCCGACATGGCGGAGACGACGATGATCATCTCATTGCCCTTTTCTTTATATTCTATGGCCTTTCTGGCCACGTTCCGTATCCTCTCGATATTCTTTACCGAGGTTCCTCCATATTTCTGTACCACAAGCATCGTCTTACCTCCGTTTCTTGAACTTTCAAAAGAGATTTTAAATAAACCACGGGGACCTAAGAGACTCATGTGATTCAGTGACCCAAGGGGCTTAGGGGCCCATGGCACTTATTAAAGCCTAAGTCCTCTCAACAACGATCTTTCGTTCTTCCTCCCCCGTAGTTTCAATGAATATCCGGATAGCCCCTGCAGGCCAGGAGGCCCGTTCGGCCCATTCCACGGCCACAACTCCTTCACCAAGATACTCTTCGAGATCAAGGGTCTCCACATCATCGCCTTCAAGCCTGTAGAGATCTGCATGGCAGAGACTGCACCGTCCCTCATAGACATTCATGAGCGTGAAGGACGGGCTCAACACATACTGCCAGTCCGCAACCCCCAGACCTTTTGCCAGACCTTTTACCAACTGTGTCTTTCCTGCACCAAGTTCGCCGCTGATAACAAAGAGGTCTCCCGGCTGTGCCGTTCTGCCCAACCCTTCGCCCGTCTCCAGGGTTTCAGAGGCACTTCTCGATGTATATTCTGTCCGTTCCATTCCGTATTTCCTTAATGGCCCTGCCCACTCCTTCCAGGAGGTCGCCTGCGAGGAGGTCCATATCCGTCTTCTCCTCACGCCATGTATCGGCAATGTATCCATGGAGATAGGCGCCGAGGACCGCAGCCTCATGGAGGGTATATCCCTGGCCTGCCAGGCCGCCTATGAACCCCGTCAGGATGTCCCCGCTCCCGCCTTTTGCCAGCGCGGGGTTTCCCGTGGGAATCAGACAGGTCTCTCCTTCAATACCAAAATAGATGCTTCCCGCGCCTTTGAGGAGAAGGTTTGCTTTCCTTTGCTCCACGAAGCGTCTGCCTGCCTGGATCCTCTCCGCGTTGATCTGCGACGCAGTTGTCCCCATGATCCGTGCAAGTTCTCCCGGGTGGGGGGTAAAAACGGCGCCGCCTTCGTGGTTGCCTATTGCCTCCGGGACAGCCTCGAAGGCATTGATCCCGTCCGCATCCACGACAAAGGGTATCTCCGCGGCCCCGTATATCCTCCGTACCAGTTCCTTGGTCTCCGGTTCCTGACCGAGGCCGGGCCCTATAATGACGAGGTCCTTGTCCCCAATGAATTTCATGATCTCCTCGAAAGCAGAAAGCCGAAAACAACCGGTACCCCCATCATCTACGGGAAGGGTCATGACTTCAGTCGTCTTGGCCTCAAGAATGGCATTTATGGCCTGAGGCACCAGAAGGGTCACCAGTCCCGCACCGATCTTTAAGGCCGCGGTGGCTGCCATGTAAGCCGCCCCTGTTTTGCCGGGGGATCCTGCGATCACAGCCACATGTCCGTATGTCCCCTTGTGCGCCCAAGGCTCTCTCTCCTTGTAGAACTCCCTGATCATGGCGCCGTCGGCGATGTATCCGTCAATGCCGAGGGAAGCCTCAGCAGCGACGGGAATGGATATGTCTATGACTGTCACCCGTCCCACATGGTAGCCCCCGGGGAAGAGAATCTGTCCGGGCTTGGCGTAGCCGTAGGTATAAGTGTGCGTTGCCTTTACCGCTCCCCCAAGGGAAGCGCCCGTTCTTCCGTCGATGCCGGAGGGAATGTCCACGGCAATGACAGGCAGTGCCGCATCGTTTATCGCTTCGATTGCCCGGCTTTCCCGGCCTTCCACGTTCTTCGACAGACCGGTTCCGAAAATGGCGTCAACGATGATGTCTGCCTCATTGCAGGCATCCCGGATTGGGCCCACATCGTCGGTAACCTCCGTTACCTCGCCACCGATAGCCATATAGAGTCTCATGTTGAGTGCGGCATCACCCTTCAGGTCTAAGGTGCGGCCGAGGAGAAAGACCTTTGTCTCATAGCCATCCCTCAACGCGTACCGGGCTATGACGAAACCGTCACCGCCGTTGTTGCCCCGCCCGCAGACGACCAGCACCTTCTGCACGCCTTCGAAGTACTCCTCTTTCATGAGCCTGTAGGTGCTTCGACCGGCGTTCTCCATGAGCACCGCCGAGGGTATTCCCCATGTATTGATGGCATAGGCATCATATCGTGACATCCTTTCAGGCGAAAGGAACTTCATGGGACCTCCTCTTCTCTCTTCAAATCACCACCATAGCCACCGCATACGTCCGTTCGTGGGAAATACTCACCCCCTGGAACAGCTCATCCTTGAAACGGATGTAGGGTCTGCCTTCCTTCTGGAGCACTTCGATGTCACGCCAGGGGAGTCTTCTGCCCTGGGCTTTCATGAAGGCCTCTTTTGCCGCAAACCTGCCTGCAACGGATTCAGTGATGCTTTTCCTGCCCCTGAAGAAGTCCATTTCCTCGGGGGAAAAAAGCTTCTCCAGAAACTTTGCCCCGCGCCTGTCCATGGTGCGCGCTATTCTCGAAACATCGACAATATCGATACCGACCATTCTGCTCTCCAGAGTATCCCGGCCCTCCACACTCTGCGCTGCTCGTTGCCTCTAACTATCCACTATCCGCTATTTGCTGCCTCCACTATCTGCTTCGACATCTGATTACCAAATTCCACACCGGGTTGGCTGGGGCTAGCGGCGCCCCCTCGCCCGGCATCAGGCCACGACCCACTTCGCGGGTGCCCCGGCCTCCCCTTCGCGCGGCACCTGTCTGCCGAACAGGCAGGGAAGCCGCTAAACGCTATCCGCTATCCCCTGGGTCTATTCTATCAGGGCGATCATATCCCTCACGGCACGGTCGAGCCCCACAAATACTGCGCGGGCTATGATGGCATGGCCGATGCTCAGTTCGTCAATGGCAGGAATCGCTGCAATCTCCTGAACGTTGTGGTAATGAAGCCCATGTCCGCCGTTGACGCCGAGGCCCAACTCTTTAGCCGCGGCAGCCATGGCCGCAACCTTGGCGTATTCCGCCGTCTTTGTTCCGTCGTTCACTGCATCGGCGTAGGCGCCTGTGTGTATCTCTACCATGTCCGCACCTACGGCCCGTGAAGCGAGTACCTGCGCTTCCTCGGGATCCACAAAAAGGCTGACTTTAATCCCCTTTTCCTTTATCCTGCTCACGGCCTTCTTGATCTTGCCCTTCAAGTTGGCCACATCAAGGCCGCCCTCGGTGGTCAATTCCTCCCGCTTTTCCGGCACCAGCGTCACCATGTCGGGAAGAATTTCACGGGCTATGTCGACCATCTCCGCGGTTGCCGCCATCTCCATATTCAGCTTGGTCCGGACCACCTGTCTCAGGGCCCTTAAGTCCCTGTCATTAATGTGCCTCCTGTCTTCCCGCAGGTGAACGATAATGCCCGATGCACCCGCCATCTCAGCGATTCCCGCAGCGTAGACCGGGTCCGGATAGTAGGTGCCCCGCGCCTGGCGCAGCGTTGCCACGTGGTCTATATTTACCATGAGCTTCGGCATTCTCTCACTCCTTCGATAGATATTTCGCTGCCGTCAGGCAGATTTCATCGGCATATTCCGCGACCTTGTCCGGATCGGCTCCTTCGACCATGACCCTGAGGACCATTTCCGTCCCTGAATAGCGCACCACAACCCTGCCCCCATTCCCCATGGACTTCTCCACTCTCAGGATCGTTTCTGCAAGGGGAACGCACTGCTCTACCGGTCTTTTTTCCTTTACGGGAACGCTCTTCTCCACCTGAGGGAACTCCTCGTACCCGGCCCTCAGGTCGGAAAGGTTCTTGCCCTCATCGATCATGATTTCCACCATCTTCAGGGCCGTCACCATTCCGTCGCCCGTGGTATTGTGGTCAAGGAAAACGATGTGGCCCGAGATCGGAAGAGCACACGTGTAGGGAAAGAGTGT
>CAYOYU010000163.1:0-11366 GCA_964408265.1 uncultured Syntrophorhabdaceae bacterium | reverse complement strand
CAAGCGCCGCGAAAAACCTTTGCGGCAAGGTGGGATCGTACATGTCGGACCTTTTTATTCAGATCTTCGGTATGATGAGCTATTTCCTGCCGGCGGTAACTCTTCTTTTCGCAGTCTTCTATGTGAGGAAGAAAGACCCGCCCCATCCGGTGATCCTCGCAGCGGGCCTTATAATGCTCTTTCTGTCGGCCTCCTCGTTCCTCCAGATAAGCCTGGGCAAAATCCAGCTTCGGGGGGTCTCCATACCCTTCGCGGGCTTCCTCGGCATCCTCCTTGAAAAAACCCTCGTGAGCCTTTTCAGCTACTTCGGCTCCTACCTCATCTCCATCATACTTTTCCTCATCTCCCTCTTCCTCATTGTCCAGGCGCCCCTGCTCAGCATCATCGAAACCAGGGTGGCCAGACGGAAGCCGCTGGAAAGGAGGAAGGAGATAAAGGTGACCCGTTCAGAGGAACGGAAAGAAGAGGTGAAGCCTGAGAAGAAGCCGGCTGCAGCGGTGCAGGAGGCCTTCGAATTCCTCAAGGAGATTGGCCCCAACAAACTGCCCCCCACATCACTGCTCGACCCCGTGGAGAAGAAGGAGATTAAGCTGGACAAGGAGACTGTCCAGCTGAATGCGACAATCCTGGAACGGAAGCTGAAGGATTACGGGATAGAGGGGAAGGTGACCGAAGTGAGCCCCGGTCCGGTGATCACCATGTATGAGTTCGAACCTGCCCCCGGCATTAAGGTGAGCAGGATCGCCAACCTCTCTGATGATCTGGGGATGGCCTTAAGCGGCGTCTCCATCAGGATCGTGGCGCCCATTCCGGGCAAATCGGTGGTAGGCATAGAGATACCCAACAAGGCAAGGCAGACCGTCTATTTCCGGGAAATCATCGAGTCCCAGTCATTCGCGGCCTCGCAGTCGTATCTGTCTCTTGCCCTCGGGACGACCATATTCGGCGAACCCTTTACCGCAGACTTGACAAAGATGCCCCACCTCCTCGTGGCAGGATCGACCGGTTCGGGTAAGAGCGTCTCCCTGAACAGCATGATCTGCAGCATCCTTTTCAAGGCAACGCCGGCGAACGTGAGGTTCCTCATGATCGATATGAAGATGCTGGAACTCTCATTCTACGAGGGCATTCCCCATCTCCTCCTTCCCGTGGTGACGGACCCGAAGAACGCGAAGGCTGCCCTGCGGTGGCTCATCGACGAGATGGAGAGACGCTATACCATGATGGCGGAAAAGGGCGTCCGCAACATCGAGAAGTATAATCAGAAGATGGTCAAACAGGAGATGGAGGCGGTGCCTTACATCGTCGTGGTCATTGATGAACTGGCAGACCTGATGATGGTCTCGACCCGCGAGGTGGAAGAGTACATCGCCCGCCTCGCCCAGATGGCCAGGGCCTCGGGCATCCACCTGATCCTTGCCACTCAGCGGCCTTCCGTGGACGTGCTCACGGGTCTCATCAAGGCAAATTTCCCGGCTCGTATGTCCTTTAAACTCTTCTCCAAGGTCGATTCGCGGACTATCCTGGATGCCAACGGTGCCGAAGACTTGCTGGGCCACGGTGACATGCTTTTCCTGAGCCCCGGCGCGGGCAGGATTCAGAGGCTCCACGGCCCCTTCGTTTCCGAGGGAGAGATACGAAAGATCGTGGAGTTCCTGAGAGAACAGGGCGCCCCTTCGTACAAGACGGAAATACTCGAAGAGCGTGAGGAAGAGGAACAGACGGCGGAGGAGATAAATGACGAGAAATACCGGGAAGCAGTGGAGTTCGTCATGGACAAGGGAGAGGCTTCCATCAGTCTTATCCAACGGCGTTTCAGGATAGGATACAACAGGGCTGCACGGATAATCGAGCGCATGGAGGAGGAAGGGATAGTGGGTCCTTCCGATGGCGTCAAGCCCAGGGAAGTGTTGAAGAGGAGATGAAGGCGGAAATCCTAAATTCTACTATCGAAATCCTAAACGGGAATTGCCAGTATACAAAGACCAGTTTCCAAACAACACACAAACATTATGTTCCAATGAAATGAGGAAAGAATAGCATGGACAAGAATTCAGGTAGTTATCGGCCCCTATTTAGGATTTCGAAATTAGATATTAGGATTTGGAGTCACAGCGTTGGAAGGATTTGGAACGTGCTCGTCACGATGGCTGCCCTGACAATCGTCCTCGCGGTCATGTCCGGTGTGGCTCTCGCTTCCCCCTTCGACGGGCTCAAGAAGACCTACTCCGAGATAAATACGCTGGAGACGACCTTTCACCAGAAGATATACATCGCCGGCATTAAGAAGGAACGCGATTTTGACGGCGATTTTCTCTACAAGAGGGGCAGGGGGTTCCTCTGGAAGTACAAGACACCTAAGGTGAAGTATTTCCTCTACGACGGGAGGAACATCTATCAGGGCGAAGAAGACAAATCCTTCATCATCAAAGAGAGGATAAACAAGGAGAAGACGGGCGGGACATTCCTCGATCTCGTGGAGGATATAACCAAACTTGACGAACTCTTCAACCTCAAAGAACAGTCCATGTCAGGGGGGCTGGAAGTGCTGGAACTGGTACCGAAGAAGGAGGGCACTCTCACGTCTGCGAGGGTCTTCATAGACAAGCAGAACAGGGTCAGGAAGATAGAAATCCATGAGTTCACGGGGAACATAAATACCATCGAATTCTCATCCGTCAAAGCCAACCAGCCTCTGGACGAGGGCAAACTGGTCTTCCGGCCTGAAAAAGGCAAGGAGATCGTCGAGCGGTAATGGCACTCCAGAAAGACGAGGCGATCGTACTCATCAAAAGAACCTACGGGGAGTCGGACAGGATTCTCCAACTCTTCACCTTGAGTGCGGGGAAGATCTCGGCCATCGCAAAAGGGGGAAACAAGAGCCAGAAACGGTTTGCCAATACCCTGGAACCCTTCAACCACGTCCGCGTGGAATACTTTGAGAAGTACGGCAAGGGGATGGTGCGGATCGAAAACGCCGATATCCTGGAAACGAACAGCGGCATTGAAAAGACCCTGAAACGGGCCTGCACCGCGGCCTTTCTCACCGAATTCGTTCACAGGCTGACGAAGGAGCGTGAGCGGCACGACGGCCTTTTCCAGGTCCTCAAAAATGTTCTGAAGGAATTGAAGGACGTGGAATACTCCTATGACCATGTCCTCCATCACCAGTTGAAGATCCTCGGGCTCCTCGGCTTCATGCCCAACTTCGACTCCTGTGTTTACTGCGGCAAGGAGATGACTGCTTATGTGCGGACGCTCTTTTCCAGGGAGCGCGGCGGTGTGCTCTGTGCCCATTGTGCCAGGTCGCTCCCCTACAAGGCCTATCCCGAGGGGGTCATAGCGAAACTCGCATCACTGAGGGGTAACGGGGAGTTTCCGGAGGCACGGTCAGGAGAGAACGGGACCGGAGCAGTGCAGGAGCCTCACGGGACCTACGCCGGCACGGGCGCTGCCGCCGGCTTCACCCGTAACGCCCAGGACATCATGGAGGGATTCACTTCCTTTCACCTCGACGTGGAGTTCCGGTCATACAGAATCCTCAAGGATGCCTTTCTAAAGGGGTAGAAAGAACGACGCTGTTCCAAGAAAGACCCAAGATTTCGTGATCCGTGCAGGTCATGCCGGTGAGGGAGGTTGCGAGAATTATGACTCCGGACAGTGGTCAAGAGCACTTCTTCGTAAGGAAAGAGGAGGCGAAGGAGGGAAGATGAAGAACCTTATCGCATTTCTTCTGTTGGTGCTGCTGGTTGGCGGTTGTGAAACCGATCAAGCGTGGATACACCCCTCATCAAAGCCTGTCGCCGAGGCCAAAAAAGACATGGACGCATGCAAGAATCAAGCAGAAAGAAGCATTTTTGTCCCATACAGCTCAGGCTCTTCACATTATAGTTCCGCTATGCAAGAAAAGTTCAGGAAAGAACAATTGTACAAGACCTGCATGACCGGGAAGGGATATTATTTGGCTGACAAACAGTCCGTGAAGGATCAACCCAGTATTCAAAAAGAGTATAGCGATGATTGGAGGAATGCCAACAGGAAGGAAGACTATGATAAAGCACTGGAAGTTGCAGACAAGCTGATTGCGCAGCATCCGTATTCGCCCCAGGGCTATCTTGTCAGGGGATATACATACTTCGAGATCGAGAAATATCGCCAGGCATTATCAGACTTCAATAGAGCCCTGTCCATGCCTATGGACGCAAAATCCGCG
The DNA here is from genome assembly GCA_964408265.1 of uncultured Syntrophorhabdaceae bacterium. Classification (GTDB taxonomy): domain Bacteria; phylum Desulfobacterota; class Syntrophorhabdia; order Syntrophorhabdales; family Syntrophorhabdaceae; genus CAYOYU01. The sequence goes on along the minus strand of CAYOYU010000163.1, from coordinate 7,153 downwards.
GCTCGGGCAACCGGGGCGAAAGCACTCTGTTTCGCAGAACTGGCTGAATTTGACGCCGCCCTGGGGGTCGTCAACCAAAGGATCTCAATGAATCCTAAGGGGGCCTGGTTCTACGACATCAGGGCGTATGTGTTCAACAAGAAGGGTGACTACGACAGAGCTCTCCAGGATTGCAGCAAATCGCTGGCGATAGATATTGGCAGACCGGAACCCTACAAGAACAGAGGATTAGCTTACCTGGGCAAGCTCGAGTTCGAGAAAGCAGTGGAGCAGTTCGACAAAGCCCTGTCTATTGAGCCCTCATACAGCCACGCCTATGATGGACGGGGGGAGGCGTACCTGAAGATGGGGATGGATCAGAAAGCATTGACAGATTTCAGGAAGGCCTGCGAGTTGCGCTATATGACAGCCTGTTCCAAGGTGAAGCGGTTCAAAGGGGCTGATTGAGAGATGATCGCCAAAGTAACAAGACTGGCAAACCCTCCGGGGGTCGGTGCGGGTTGGAACGAGCCGCCATGGCACGAGGTCCCGCCGGAGCTGATACAGAACTATATGGGGGAGAAGCCTGACCATTTTCCGAAGACGGAGGTGAAAATCGCGTATGAGGAGATGGTTATACACGTCATGTTCCGGGTGGAGGACAGGTACGTCCGGGCAGTAGCCGCAGAACATCAAGATACTGTTTGCGGGGATAGTTGTGTTGAATTCTTCTTTACACCGGGCCCTGATGTGTCGAAGGGGTATTTTAACTTTGAAATGAATTGTGGCGGTACCATGCTCTTCCATTTCAACCCGGCGCCTAGGGAAGGAAGGATCGAGATCCCCAGGAACGATTGTGACAATATAGCAAGAACGCATTCGTTGCCACCCATTCTGAACCCGGAAATCGAGGAATCTGTAACCTGGACTGTTGGGTACTCCATCCCTGTAGACTTGCTGAGGAGATACTGCCAGGTGAGTACGCCAAGGCCTCATGCTTTGTGGCGGGCAAATTTCTACAAGTGTGCCGACGCCACTTCCCACCCGCACTGGTTGACCTGGTCGCCCGTCGATTACCCCAAACCGAATTTCCATCTCCCCCAATCATTCGGTCTCCTTGAATTTGAATAGAGTTCACCAAAGGTTAAGCAGTGAAGGGAAGAATCCCTGTGCCATTGAACGGGAAAGAAATTAACCTCTATTCAGACTCTTTTCTGCCCATTGAAGGCATTTGTCCTTTCGAGCTTTCTGTCAATTCGTAATAAGAGGGTTGCAGAAGTGGTGAGAAGGCAGATCAGCCCCAGGCCGCTGACGATTTTCGAAACGGGGAACATGTCAATGAGGTAAAAGGCCGTCACGTTGGTACCCACAAAGGATCCCAATGTTGAGATGAAGAGGACCACGCCGGCGGTAAGGCGTATATCGCTGCGAGTAAGCCCTATCACGTAGGGTGATACCATCGCCATGGTTGTGATGGGGACAAAGAAGATAAGGTTCATTGCGCATAACGACCCAAGCCGCACATCTGCTATTCTCCCTGAGATGAATTCGCAGACGGGCCGATGGATGGCGGGGATAAAGACGACCCACAGGGAGCCGATGATGAGAAACATAATCAGGTACAGAACGCGGGACGTTCTCTTCGCCAAATACCCGCCCAGCACGTACCCTATGGAGAGATGGACCAGGAACGTACTTATGATGCTCCCCCATACGTGGACAGACCCGCCGAAGTAAGGGGACATCATGCTTGAAGCAAGTATTTCCAGGGCCATGACGGCTGCACCCAACAACAGCAGCAGCCATGAGAATACTAGATAGACTGTGGTCATCGTATTACCACCCGGCGACTCTTCCTTGCAAAGGCATGGCCAAAATGGTGCAGTGATTATCCCTGTTGCCTAGCCGGTCACTCTTCCCGCTAATTCTTGTGCAGCAACAGATTAGCCGGGTTAAAGTCGTCCGTAAGAACAGAAGCTTCCCTGATCGTTGGATTCCGGTCATGCTTCTTCCCCTCCTTTTGCAGGTCAATGTGACCGACCCTTTGTCTGCATGTTTTTTGACAGAACGCCGGCGGCTCATATTCCGGGTGGTCTGCCGCCACAATAACCGCGTTGAAGTTACTTTCTCCCTTGAAAACGAAGACATTGGAGAAGACCGACCTGAATGTCTTTACCTGGGCATCATAAAGACGGTTCGAACTGTGGACATTCTGAACGAGTACGCCGGAAGGGGTGAGCCTGGCTTTTGCCAGAAGCAGGAATTCTCTGGTAACCATGTGAGCCGGTATGTAATCAGAATTAAAGGCATCAATCCATATCTGGTCGTAGAGCTGCTCCGTCCTTTTCAAGTATTGGCGTCCGTCGGCAATTGTCAACGTCTGATTTGAAGATATGGTAAAGCCGAAATACTTCATAGCAAGACGATAGACCATCTGGTCCGTCTCCACGATATGCAACGCTACCCGAGGCAGGTGGTTCTGAAAAACGGTGGGAATGTATCCGCCGCCCAGCCCTACGAGGCAGACTTTCCTCGATTCCGGCTTGAACAAAAACCCGACAAACATCATGGACGGGTACTCAAGGATGGGAGTATCAGGGTGATCAATATTCATGCAGGTTTGGCGCAGGCCATCATAACGGCCAAAGATCATACATCGCTCCAACCCCTTTTGCCTGATGGTGATGTGGTTATAGATTGAATCACCTTCGAACACCGTCACTTCCGGTGTCTGAGCGAAAGCAACCCATACCGGTATTACCAGCAGGTGGGCTAAGATCATTAAGCAGCAGATGAACCTGAATCGCTTGATCTTTTTCTCCTCGTACGTCAGCGGATATCGGATGGCCCGCAAAGTACAATTATGACATTATCCACGGACAGTATGTCAAGGACTGCCCCATGCCATAGGTTTCAGGGACCCGGGCTTCGCCACGAAGAAGGTCTTCACTGCATGGAGGTAGGGAAAGGAAAGCCCCCTGACTTTTTCAGGCCTGCAGAAACTCGGTTAGGATGCTCACGGTTTCTCCGGGGATCCGGTGGGCATCGCCAGCCTGACGGAAATCAAGGTTTCTTAGCAGATCGATGGCGTCGTCATAGGATGCCACGGGCTTGGCCATGACAGACTGTCCTTTTATTGACAGGTCCACGTTATCGCCCACGCTTTTATCCGGTCCTTTTCTGTCAGTTGTTTTGTCTTCGCGTGTCGGTTTTCCGGGCGTATAGAACAGATTGGTTTCAGATACGTTCCCTGATTTCATACATAACCCCCTTTTGCCCCGGCTCTATGTGGATGTGGGAATCACGAGGCCCGTAGTCTTCTTCCAGGTGCAGGCGCAATCACACCTGTCATTTATATAATACCTATGACTGCAGTAATCGTCAAACTCACAGACGGATTGGTCTGCACCGCAGCCCGACCGCCGAAGGGAAGAGACGAGGAGACCGCTTTCATATACTTCGCGGCCCACATAATACCCCGAAGCGCTTATGGCTGTGCTGTTCGTGAAAAGCTTCTGACCCATATTTCCTCCCTCGTAGAGTATCAAGAGTATCTCTATGGGATGTATTAAGCAAAACCTGTGCCTTTATCGTGGCATAATAATTTCAAACAGTTGGCGGAGATATTCCTCGAGGCTGTACGTTTTTTGACGTTGGTGCGTTGCTATCATGGCGCTGCCCCGGGGTTCCCGGTTACCTGTCAACGGGTATTCAGATAGGCGAGGACATCCATGAGTTCATCATCCTTCAGTTTTTGTGCGAAGGAGGGCATAGCCTTGTAGGGAGATTTCAGCTGCCGGTAGATGTTGGCCGGTGTGGCGGCGCGGCCGCTCGCGGGAAGAGTCTCACGTTTCAGTATTCCCTTGAGACCAGGCCCGATGATCGACGCGTTGCTGTCTGCGGCATGGCAGCGCGTGCAGTAGGAGGCAAAGATCTGCTTCCCCTTTTCAATGCTGTCCGGATCGGTCTTTACCTTTAGGTCAGAGGGGACCTCGCCCTCACTTTCAGCTTTCCCCTGCCATCCCATGACCGCGGAAAGGTACGTCCACATTTCCTTTGCCTCTGTGTCGGTGACCCTTGAAGGGAGAAAAGGAGGCATGACACCCTTTGCGCCGTTATCGAGCCTTGGGTCCCGTATCCAGTGGAGAAATGTCTTCAGGTCTTTCAGTTCGTCCGATCCGCGCACAGCAGCCTCAGGGTCAACAATATTTCCACCGTAAGGATGGCATCCGCTGCAATTCGACTGGTAGAGCCTTGCTCCGTGCTCCAGCTTAGGCGGGGACACAGGGGTCTTCCCCGTATATACGAGCTGCCCACCGAAATAACCGAGTGCCACGGTAACGAGGAAGCAGAACCCGTAAAGCGCAACTGATTTTGGGGATGCTGCCGGGCCTCTGCCGAAGATCAAGGCAGCGCAAAGGAGAAGAAAAAGGACGACAGCCAGGACTATCTTTATCTTAATTGGGTAGAGCCACCCGCCTGCATAATAGTGCTGCCAATCCATATAGCCGAAAAGAATCGTGGGAATGGAAAGGATGAGAGCCAGGACGGCCGAGTAGCGTGCCGCCTTTGCCATGTTCTCGTGGCGGAAGAGAAGGCTTAGGGCCCCCAGGACCAGGGCGCCGAAGACCAACCCCACAGGAAAGTGAGTCACCGCAGGGTGAAGGGGGTGAAGGTATCCCATGTTCTCCAGAAGCCGGTAGATGAGTCCCATAACGCTCCCTCCTGAAAACTCGACCTCGGGTCTAGCTGCTAAGCACTAAAATAATCATTGGCCCATGGAGGGGCAAGTTGAGGTTCAAAGGCGATACCATGCAGAGCAGCGTCTTTGGCCAGTCTTCAATGATTTGAGAAATTGCGGACACTCTGTCCGCAATTGTGAGCTACCAAGAAGAAATCCTGCATTCAGACATATCGCGGATGAGGTACATGTCCTCCTCTAATCATGAGTTTGAGCACAAGAAATGTGTTATGATTGCATTTAGCCTGGATCAGACTATCCATCGTTTCAACAAAAGGGTGCGGGATGAATGACGCTTCAAAGACGGATCAACAACTGGCAGAAGAAAATGCTTTCTTGCGACGGAAAATCGAAGAATTGGAAAGATCAAGACAAAGGCGAAAACCGGCAGAGAGGAAGAAAGGCCTTACCGAGAGTAAATACCGTATCGTGGCAGATAATACCTACGACTGGGAATACTGGCTCGACCCCGATCATCGCTTCATTTACTGTTCCCCTTCGTGCCTGCGTATTACGGGGCACGCGCCCGAAGAATTCCTGGCCAATCCGAATTTGCTTTTAGAGATTATTCATCCGGACCATCGGCCAACCTTTTTCCTGCACATGAAGAGTACTCCACGAAAGGGACAAACAGACGAACTGGAATTGTTGATTGTCCGGCCTGACGGGACGGAACGGTGGATAGGTCAAGTCTGCCAGGCAGTATATGATCGCCGTGGATCCTTTATGGGCATACGGGGAAGCAACCGTGATATCAGTGAACGCAAGAAGATCGCCGAGGAAAGAGATCGTATTCTCAATATGTCATCAGACTTGATCTGCGTTGCGGGGATGGACGGGTATTTCAAATATGTGAATCCCGCATGGGAAAAGACTCTAGGCTACAGAAGAGAAGATCTTCTGTCGCGTCCATTCCTTGAGTTCATACACCCCGAGGACCACCTCAAGAACGACCTGGAAGTGCAGAAACTCGCCTCGGGCGGACCTACCGCTGATTTTGAGAACCGATATATACATAAAGATGGTTCAGTGCAGACATTTCTGTGGGCAGCTACCCCGCTGCCGGAACAGGGGCTCATGTACTGCATCGGGCGTAATATCACTGAGCGTAAGCGATTCGAAGAAGAGAGAGACAGGCTTATCACTGAACTACAGAAGGCTCTCGCAAACGTGAAGGCCTTGAGGGGTTTGCTCCCCATTTGTTCCTCATGCAAGAAGATACGAGATGATAAGGGCTACTGGGAGCAGATAGAGATATACATTCATGAACACTCGGAAGCCGAGTTCACCCACGGGTTTTGTCCGGAGTGCACGAAAATGTTGTATCCGGACGTTTACAATGACGTATACCCTGACGAACCTGAATGAAAATGAGGAAATAAAGATCCATTACCCGCTGACAGGCGCAGACGGAACAATAGGAAGCCTTCATTCAAACATATCGCAGATGAGGTGCATGTCAGCAGGACCGGGGCGAACGATGTTCGTGCCGTGGTACGGTGAATCATCGAGGGTTATATCAGGGCCCAGGATTCCGTCCTTCTCGAAGAAATGACTTTGGGACGCCAGAGTATACCGATTCCCTCGACCATCCTTCACATTGACGGGCGCATAGCCCATGGATTTTTCCGGGGCGACCATCGTCGCCGCACGGACGGCAGGGGGCAATGCATACTCTGACGGCAGTATCTCGTGGGAACCGTCCAGTATAATCACATCCCGGTCTATAGGGAACTTCCCGAAACAGTCACCCGTTGTGGCCATGAGGAGCGCTCTCGGGATTAGCCTGCCATCCTGGAGCCTTATTTTACAGGGGAAATAGACGTCTTTCCTGTAATAATCCGGAGCCCCGACAATTTGGTTAAGAATTTCTGCCTGGCTGGGAGTAGGGGCGCATGACCCGGCTTTCCATTCCTCGTAAAGGCCTTTCCTCACCACCTTGCTTACGAAGTCTGCTTTGTCGGCCAGGACCCATAAGGTCCCGCATTTGCTGCACCTGTATTCATCCACCGTCTTGACCCTTGAGGTTGCTTCAAGGTTTTTGAACCGATCGATCAAAGACTTGTGGATACCGTCAACGTTGCAGGAGCGGCATTTGTTGAACCATTTCTTGATCTGTGAGATCATTTGTCATCCCCCCCCTGGACTGATTGGGTTCTTTCAAAGGTTTCACTTATTCGTTGGTTTTCTTTTCGGTCGGAGTTGCCAGAATTAGGGTTTGCGCCTTTCTTCGTCGCCGCGTCGTCAGGCGTCCTCGGCGTAGCCACCCGCGTATGCTGATGGTTGCTTCCCGGCTCGTATCGTGGTCGTGGGTACCCGGTGAAACCAGCCCTTTGATCATAACATCGGCCTGCGGCCCCCTGACTTCCTCGCGCCTTGAAATCCATCAAACCCATCCCGGCACCTCCGGGTGCAGGCTCGCTTCGCTCGCGG
>CAYOYU010000162.1:0-11377 GCA_964408265.1 uncultured Syntrophorhabdaceae bacterium | reverse complement strand
GGTAGTGTCAAATATCTTTCGCACTTTCCATAGCAACCCCACTCCGGTTATGCCTCTATGCTTTCGGCAGTTCCGTCGTTAAGACGCTCCATCTTCAGGTATTGGCTCATTCCCCATCTCGTACCCGCAATATGTCGTAAGCGGGCTGCCACGAGCATGAGCGCCGAGTTGCCGTCAGGGAATGATCCCACTACCCGAGTGCGCCGCCTGATCTCCTTCATGATCCGCTCAAGGGGGTTGTTCGTCCTGATCCTCCTCCAGTGTTCCCGAGGGAATCCGTAGTAGCTTAAGGTCTCCTGGACCCACTCATCCACCAGGTTCGCAGCCTTACCGAGCTTCATGGTCTTCAGCTTGGTTACCACGGTGAGTGCTTTGTTTTGGGCTTCTATCTTGTCCTCCTGGGCATGGATGGCGGTGAGCATGGCAATGACCTCTCGTATCCTCCCCTTGGGCACGAGGGTAATGACGTTGCGGTAGAAATGGACGATACATCGCTGCCATGAAGCGTGAGGGTAGAATACCCCCAGACTCTCCACAAGTCCTATGCACTTGTCGGATATGAAGAGCTCCACTCCCGTGAGACCTCTCTCCTTCAGGTAACGCAGGAAGGAGGTCCAACTCTCCCTATCCTCCCTCGCCCCTTCCGCAACCCCCAGTATCTCGCGGTATCCTTCACGGTTTACGCCAATGGCTACGAGCACCGAGACGTTGCGTACCTCTCCTCCCCAGCTTCGCTTGAGGGAGATCCCGTCGAGATAAACATAGGGATGTTCTCCCTCGATCGGCTTCTTTCTCCACTCCTCAATCGTGGCATATATCTTTGCATTGAGGTTGGAGATGGTGCCGGGACTTACTTTGCTGCCCCATAAGACTTCGGTGATGTCCTCGACCCGTCGTACCGATACCCCTGCCAGATACATCTCTACAAGGGCCTCTTCCACGGAGGATTCTCTCCTGCGGTACCGCTCGATGATTGCGGTCTCGAAGGGAAGAGACCTGAGCTTCGGCATCCTGATATCCACTTCACCCGCCTTCGTCTGGAGAGTACGGGTATAGTGGCCGGCCCGGCGGTCCCTGCGGGATTCGGTCCGTTCATACCTCCGTGCGTTGCAGAGCCGGGATGCCTCTTCATCTAAAAGCGAGTTCAGGGTCTCCTGGACCGTTCCCCTCACGATCTCCCCCAGGTGTTCTTTTATCTGCTGCTCATTAATCTGGATTATTGTACTCCCCTCTGTGCTAGACTGTCTCTGGGCCATGGCCTTCCTCCTTACCGGTATTGTTTTGGTGGTGCTTAACATTACCAGATTCGAGGTTGCCATGGCTCAATTGTGCGAAAGATATTTTACGTTATCCAGATGCGAGGGCAGCCCGCGCCTGCACGCTGTCTGTCTTTTCTGTTCTTTCTTGTCGGAGTCTGTACAGAGAAGAGGATCATGTATGGTGTGGCGGAGAGGGTAACCTATGCGGAGGGATAGTTTTTCAACAGGCTGTAAAGATTTGACCCCATGGCCGTTGCTACAACATTTGTAGCAAATCATTGAATCCCCGCAAATCAGCCACGGACAACAATCTGCGTGCGTCGCCCGTCTCGACGCGAGGTGTAGAAAATGGGGTTATTTTGGCGAAAATTGAAGGGAACGGAAGCTTGTTTTAGAAAGGATCGAAGGGCTCCACGGTCCGGCACTTCTGTTCGACCTGGAAGACAACCTGCTGGATTGTCTGATCGTCGAGCACCGCGGCTCTCTTCGGAAAGAATTTTTCGGGATTCTTTGGATTGATTACCAGGACACTGCCGTCATGTGGTCCACGTTCTATGAACCAGCCAGGCAGGGCCAGGACAGCAAAAACCGGGATCGGCTTGCCGACGCTCTTCTTGAGGAATGCTGCAAGCCACTTTGCCTCATCCTCCGCCTGTGGGATCGATTCCTGATCCAGACCATTGGGAAACTGCAGAGTCTTGCCGTTGAGGACCACCTTCGCCCCTTCCTTTCCTTTGCCTATGGCTTTGCTTCGGGCTTTCGTCTCCACAGCAAAAACCCCCGATGGTCCGATGACTACGTGGTCTATGTTGAAACGCCCGGCAGGAAAATCATGGAATACGTAGAAACCATATCTCATGAGTTGGTTAAGTTCTTCTCCTACAGCCCTTTCGCCATCGAGCCCGAGCCGCCAGTCACGGACCTGCCGGAGCTTCCTGCGGAGGGCAAGGCAACCGGCAGCCGTAGCAGTCAAAACGATAGCCACAAACAGCAGAAACGAAGGATCACTCCCGACAATCCCGCCGCACCATACATAGATCAGTGACAAAGCTGCAGGACCAAGAGCTAACAACATTACACCAAATGCTGAGTCCCACCAGGCATCCTGGACATTGTTCATGAGTGTTCTTCCCGGATAGGCCAACAGGTTCTCCACAATGGGTGACTTTCTCCTCTTGTGCTTCCAGAACCCGAATCGCCAGAGAGGAGTGAAGCCATAGAGGGCGATGATTTCTGCAAGGATACCTACGACCACTGCCGCAAGGAACATTAAGCTCCGTTCTAACTTCATTATCTCTTTACTCCAGTTTTGCGGGGCCTTCCCCTATTGGCAGCAGGTTGGATAATTCAAGGCCTGCACGCTCTCGCCCGCTCGACTCTGTCATCGGATACCTCCGGGTTTACGCCATCGTTTCCATCAACATCTTCTGGCGGGCCTGTCATACCGTGTGGGCGCCGTCAACCCGAGCAGAGTCTCTATCTGACCGGCCGCACGCATGATCTGATACAAATCTATGTGATCGACCGTTGTGTTCTTCTCCTCGTAATTTGCTAGGTAGGTTTCAGACTACGACGTTACTCCATTGCGTGCACACACAAGGAACGCCACCGACTCAGCTTCGAGTTCCTGCTGCGCAGCAGTAGAGTATGGCCGCTCTGGTATATTGAGCATATGGTCACGTCCAAGATGTCCGAGAAAGAGGTGACCCAGTTCATGCGCCAGTGTAGAAAACTGCACCGCGACTGGGTGGTTGCGGTTGATATGTATTCTATATGCCGATGCCTCTTTGGCCTTCGTAGCGCGCTTGATGACGCAGATCCAGCCTGCACTGCGATCACCCGCGTCCACCCAGCGCCACTCGATCCCTTTGTTAGCCATGAGCGTCAAGAAAGATGCCAGCCTCTCGTCATTAATGGAACCGTAAGCAAAGAAAGATGCCACATCTTCCGGAAGGGGTCGCCCTTCAGTGTCCAGTACATCATAAACAAGCGCCACAGGACCGAAAGGCCACAAAATGAGCAAGGGCCGGGCACCTGGTTTGGGAGTACGTCCGAAACGTTCGCGCCAGTCACGGGCCGACGCTGCATAGCTGAGTCCAGGTTTCTGCACTTGCAGCAACATGGCATTAAATGGTGCAAAATTTCTCAGTCGGACCACAAAGTCCAAAAGTTCCTTGTAGTCTTTACTCTGTTTGTACAGAAGCGAGTCATTGAGCAACTGATCGAGTAGGGAGTGGGCGGTGGCGGTTTCAAATAGAGCCAACTGTACCGCCTTTGCTTGGTATAGATCATTGCTCATAATGAACCCCTTCCGGTTCGGTTACCTCACGGCACGTCAGCATGAAAGAGATTTAGCGTTCAGACGTTCCATATCCGCCTGGTTACTTCGTAAAGCAATTCTGAGCGCTTCTCTAATGTGTCACGTTTGAAAGCCGGTGCCGCCAAGAACGACAAACCGGACTTGGCAATGAAATTCTTCATCGCAGAATTCTTCCTGTAAAAATCGGGTACTAAAGTCTGAGCCAGATAGGGCGCACTGCCGGTATAGGTCCGAAGCTTGTCCGCATACGGTTCGTTGCCTGATGACATATTGTCCTGTCCCTTTAGAAGCAGCAACCCTCCAAAGCGATTTCTTTCGTTCTCGAAAAGCGCCTCGTCTATCTTGCCGGCTGTAGTCTTGAAGAGTTTTCGGCTTTCATCATTGCGTGCCAGGATGTGTTCTACATGATAAGCATTGGTCTTACCGGTCCCCGACACATAGTTGTACAGAGAATCCTGAAGGTTACACCCCAGACCCTGAGCAATGAACTGTTCTATTCTTGCCAGGAAATATCTCAGAAATCGGGTGTTGTAATCACCATAACCCACCTGCTTGAATTGACCATAGGAGATGAGGTTCTTCGATGCCGTGTTGCGCCGGCTGTTGATTTCATCCAGAACGGCCTTATGGATACGTTCTTCAATTCTATCGGCGGGACATCCGCGAAGCTTGGGATTCAGCGTGTAAAGAAACTCCTGAAACTGGTTGCTGTCGTAGGCCCTGTTTAACTGCAACATGACATAGGTCCTGTCAAAAGCTGCCGCAATTGTTCGTATCTTTGCGTCTTCCTCGGGGTCATCTACGTCGCACGCAGCGATGATAAGCATGATATGGCCATCCATCCTGTTCAGTTGGGAGTTGTAGTAGCATTCAGGGATAGCGGCGTTTTCGTCTTGCCCCAGTTCCTGAAGTTTTAGGAAGAGCTTGGAGTAATAACGAAACGGGCCATCGAGAAATGCTTTGATCCCTTTTGCATTTCGCTTCAAGTGCAACCTGTTGTCGCAGATTGGTTCAAAGATGGCCCGGTGGTAAGGACCATCGAAGGCCTGTCCCTGTTTGCGGATTTCTGAAAAATGGGCTCTAAGGTATGTTCGGAAGAAGCTGTCAGCCTCAGCCTCGCCCCATGCCTCAAGCCCTGTGAGTGATTCCTGCCAAATATCAGCATATTTGTCGACCTCGCCCTTGTCGATTTCCCCGAGAAGCTTTCCTTTCATAATTTCATAGGGCTGAAGTCTAACCCCCCTATCATTGATCACTTCGAAAACCATGGGAACGTCCGTTCGGGCGACTTCAAGATTGATGATAACCACATCACAGAGAAAGTAGTAAACAAAAGTCGCCAGTTTATGTTTGTTTGATAGACGTGCCGTTAACTCCTTCTTTATCGATCCGTAATTCTCGATGATGTTCTCTGCCGTGACACCGTCCTTGATCATGTCTTTCCTGGGATCGCGGTTACCAAAAAGGGCCTGCATCAATTTCTCTCGCTTAGCATGAGCCATCCAAAATTGCTTCTTTCCCCCTACCCCGACTCCGACAATTTTTGTCTTGAGCCAATCTTTCAGTTCCGATAGGTCATATGCCTTCTGATCACACATATGATAGAGAACAATCAGGATCAGCGTTAAGGTGGTTAGCCGCTGCTGGCCGTCAACCACGAAGATCCGTCCGTCGGTCTTGTTGGTGATGTAAGTGTTGAGATAGTACCAGGAGTAATGCTTTGCTACATTCTCTTCGGAAGGGTCCAGACTACTGTGTAAAGCATAGGACTGTTCAAAGTGATAGAAAATATCATCTATCAACCTTATTACCTCGTCCTCCTTCCATTTGTATTCACGCTGGTAAAAATCGATATGATAATTTGTCGTAGAAAATAACGTATTGATGTTCTGTTTTTCTGGATTCACTTCCATATTAGCCCCCTCCTGTAAGTTGATCGCATAAGAAACTCAAATTTTAGACAGGACAGTATGTTTCGCTTTCACAAGAAAGAAGTCAGACCCGTTCAAGAATTAACCTTCGCTACCTTCAAGACGCTTTCTTAGTAAACCTACCAGGCTCGCTCTTTGTTCCCTCATTAATCCGCATAAGTCTCCATTGATGGCTATTTCCACAAAAGCTCTCAATTCGTCAACCATAAAAATTGCATCTTCGATCTCGGCGCGATAGAGATCGAGGGCCTGAGAATGGTTCAAAGGATTCAGCACCCATGACACGCTATGTTCGACTCGCCTTACTATGGCACCCCCCAGATAAGGAATCAAGCGCTTCTTCTGCGGCCACGTGTGTAAACGCCCCTTTGCATCATACTTAACTCGTTCAGCAGGCTGAAATTCAAACTTCGCGGACTTCAGTGCGTCCCATAACTCCGAAGCCTGCAGCTTACGAGGGTCGGGTTCGTAACGTACCGGAATCCGTAACGCCGCGCAAGCTCTTTTCAAGGTCAGTTCGAATTCTGTACGGATATGAACGGCCGCAGCCTTGATTTCACCATCGGATACGAAGGCCAATGCCCGCTCAAGGTGGTCATCGTCCTTCACCAGCACCGGCTGTTCGTGGTTGCCTACGTTGACATTATACAACTGGGAGAACACCCACGCTTCATTCCTGAGGTGCTGCCGGGCCACATCGTACCACGTCCTGTCGAAGGTTAATAGAAACACCTGCCAGCCGCTGGAAAGAAATTCGGCCTGCAGCAGATCAAGTACGGGAAGGCGATGGGCCATGTCCAGCCCTATGAGCACATCATCAAGTACAAGCAGTTTGAGAGGGATGCTGCCGCCAGGGGGCGGTGCCGGGTTGCTCAACTTCGCAGAAGCAAAGTATAACGCCAAAGCCAATGCCGAAAGTCGCGCTTCATTGAGAAACGTTTCATGGTTCGTTAGATCACGCCCCCTGTAACAAACCTTGAGGTTCAGCTGTCGTTGAAGAAAATCTTTTTCTTTCTTGCTGAAAGATATGCCGGGAAAATCAAGCGCGATTTCAATCCAAGGATCACCAAAATACTTTAGCAGCCTTTGGACCTCTCTCTCCACGTCTGGCAGAACGGCCCTGAAAGCAAGATTGAAGCTATTGACCGCCCGCTCCGCACGTTCAACCATGTAGGGATATCTGTACGGAGGTTTACTTGCCACAACGTCTTTCCAGAACTCACCCAAACGCCTCTCCACGCCCCCGGCGAGGGTCACGGGAACGTTGAAAAGAAGCACTTCTACCGCAAGCTGAAAGAGCCGCTCCTCCAGCGAACCCTCTACAAAATTAGTTCTCAACAGGGCACGGTAGTCGAGGCATGCTTTCCGGCGAGCAGCATCAACTACAAATTCTTGTTCTAAGGGACGTTGCTTCAAGTAAGTCCACTCCAAAGACGCGCCGTTTTGAAGACACAGCCTTACAGTGCCATCGACTCGGGAGAATGTATCGGTTCCTGAAAATCTGTTCTTGAACTCACGAAACCCATCGGCCTCGGGGTTCAGATTTAGCATTTCTCTTAGTGCCACGAAAAGCGAAGGTTTGCCGCTCCCATTCTCACCATAGAGAAGAAGATTCTTGCCGAGAGGCCCGAGGTCAAATTCATAGTTTTTAGGGCCTGGAAATCCACGGAAGTCTGACAGTTCGACCTTGGTGAGTCTCATACGTCGCCCTCAATGATCCGGATCGTTTCGAGGGATCGAAGGGCATGGAGAGTACCTCGGATGGGGTGATTAAGGCTGTAGATGCTTTCGAAGACTTCCCGCACACGCTTAAGGCGATTGATTTCCGGGATGTCATGAAAGCCAGGCAGGTTGGCTTCTTTGACAATACGAAACAGGGACAGTGCACTTCTGTGCAAGTCTTCGGAAAAAAACAGCTCGTAAACCAGTCCATTGATAAGTTGCTCAAAGTAACCGAGCATAAGCGAATCGCGTGGCGATTGATTCGCGTCATTCTGACCACCGCCCGCCTCATTGATCCACAGGATATATCGAACTAAATTCGTAACTATATTCTGCTCTAGAGTTGAAGGCTGGGGTATTGGCAAATGTTTGATGAACCTTGCTTCGTAGCTGAACCAGCCTCCTCTCATCTGGGTTGCTATCTTATGATGGAAGTAATCACAGACCAAACTGTTCAATATAGCAAGTAAGTATTCGGCTGTATACGGGGACTTCGCGATTATTCCATACCCTCCGGCAACGCCGCCACTAAAGAACAGGGTCCCTAGTGCGTCGAAAGAAAATGACGCTTCTGGAGCGATGTCGGGGGTAAAGATCTTCGGTTGCTGTATAACTTCTAGGGCTTTCGGGTAAACATAACCATACCAGCCATCATGACACATCTTTCCATCCTCACGATTCTCGAGAAAAGACTTATGGGTGTTGAGATACAGCCACGTCAAAGGATAGTTTGTTCGCAGCTCGGCCTGGCTAATCAGGTGCATGTCCCCGTCATTACTTCTTCCGTACGGAAAAATAACAAATCGATTTGTAGTAGTGATTCTGAATCTCTTACTGTCACCACCTTTTATCAGAGGATGAAGCAGACCGCTCTCCATAATGTACCGCAACCCATCTGCCTGACAATAAACAGTTGCCTGTCGTCCGTTATTTTCCTTCATCTCAACAATATAAACTTTATCGGCGCTAGTCTTGATACCTTGGAAAATGCGAGCTGCAACATCATCAAGCTTCAGAGGCATTGAATTGAGGCGATTGAACAACTCCGTTCCAGCGCCCACCACAAAATTCCACGGCACTCCGGCAGCCGATTTTGAAGGCAGAACAGCTCTTATACTCTCTTTCCTCTGCAACCAAGCTGGCAAATCGACGGCCTTATCATAACGAAGGCTTTCTGAACCAGATTTTGAAAGGAACATCAAACATACATAATTCGACGATCCCGGGAAAACCTGCTGATCTCCGAAGTGGACCACATGTCGCAGATATTTTCCTTTGGCTATCAGTCCGCGCAATGGTTCGCCATACTGGGCATTAAAGAACTTGTGAGGCAGGATGTAGGCAAGGTTACCGGTACGTTTCAGTAACTGAAGACCGCGTTCCACAAAAACCACATACACGTCGTAATTACCTTTACTGGCCGACACGTAGTGCTCTCTGAGGAATTGGGCCATGTCCGGGTTCTTCTGCTTCAGTGTCTGGATACGAACATATGGTGGGTTACCAATGACGATATCAAAACCACTTTCGACAGTCGTCGGCTGGCCGGCAATCTCCATCTGGCCGACTGTCTCGTTGACGAGGTTCAGATGCCCCTTGGCCGTACCTGGCGAAGTGCGGACCAGTATTTTGCCCACCGGTACGCCAAACATCCATTCCGGGTCGAAGAAAGCAGCGTGTGCATTCTGATCGTAGGGGTCCCACGCCGCCAGGTCTCTCGCGACCGGCGCGTCAAGACCAGTTTGCCTGAGAAGCTCCGCTATTTGCCCCCGCAAGACTTCATCCTCTTCACGACATTTCCGCTTCTTTGAGGGAGTCCGGGCACCGAAGTATTCATGTCGCACCCGTTCAAGTTCCCTTCTCAACGCCTCAATCTTTATCACTGCAGCACTGTCCTCTGCGAACATATCGCCTTGAACGTGTTTTCGCTCGATGGGCACCAGCGTATCCGCTGCTACTATCTTTGTTTCCAGGTTCGGGAGCGGACGAACACCGCGATTAGGGGCGTTATTGTCCACGTTCTGGTCGACAATAAGGGCGATAAAAAAGCGGAGCTTCGCGATCTGGCAGGCTATGGGCTGGATATCCACGCCATAGAGACAGTTTTCGATGAGGTAAAGCTTTCTCGCGAAATCTATGGCGTGAAACCGCGTATCAAAGGAGTGTTCGATATCTGATATCCGGGCTTCAACGTCGTCGATAGCATTCCGACGGTTCTCTTCATCCTGCATTCGTTCGGCCAGGAGGCGATCCGCCCGAGCTTTGTCGAGTTGCCGCTCTTTCCAATGCCGGTTATTGGGGTCCAGTCTCTGAAGCAAACTTACCATTTTATGAAGAACACCCATTGGAAAGGCCCCGGACCCACAGGCCGGGTCGAGTATCTTGACGCTGTCAATTGCCCTGACGAGTGCTTCGGTTTGATCTTCAGGGAAGGGATTTGCGAGATCTGATGCTGCAGCCTTGAGGAAGTTTCGCAACTCAGCATGGCTTGTTTCGCCATTGCCGTCCGTCGTCTTGAGGGCATCGTGGAGGTAGGTTGCAAGTGCCTCATCAACCATGTAGTCAACTATTTCCCGCGGAGTGTAGAACGAACCGGTGGCTTTCCTGGCGGTGGTACGCGTATCCTCGTTGTATGAGGCCAGGAGGTTCTCAAAAACCTTTCCGAGAAGCTCGGGGTCCAGGGCTATCTCCTGTTCCAGCGGAGTATTCTCTTCTACGGTGAACTTATAACGGCTCAGGATTTCTATGAGACCACGTACGTGTTCTTTTTTGTGTCGTTTATCCTGGTAGACATCGGTAAGATCGACTTCACGCTCGACCCCGAAGAAGAGCTCATTGGGAAGACATAAAGTATTTCCCCTCTCCTCGGAGAAATCATCGAGACGTATATTAGGCCGGCCCTTCTGGTCATATATAGTATCAAGGCAATCGAAGAGACCACCGTTGACGAATGGGACTTGGGAGAGTAACTGCATGAAACCATCAGGGTCCACCAACAGGTCGGCGTGCCTGTAAAGATTTGTTACTCCACGATTGCCGTTCCTGGTCCCTTCGTACTTCCGACGGAATCCACGTTTGTTCTGCTCCTGATTCAAGGTTGCGAAAAAGAGATTCTGAAGAAAAGCTTTGTAGTATGTACCGGAGCGAGATGCAGAATCCTTCAATGTACCTTTAACAAATCTGGATCGGAAAAGGTCACGTGGTATTAAACCCTTCTCTTGAAGAAACCAACAAAAGATAAGGCGAGTGAGTAAGCGGATGAGGAACATGGACTGTTGTTCCTCGCCTCGAACATCTCTGGGATACACCAGACCCTGATAGCGCTGAGCCCAGAAATACCAATCTGCAACTTCCCGATAAAACCTTTCGTTCAAAGCATAGCTGTCCAGCCGCTTCTCCCAGGCCACGTGCAGCCCTGTAAAGTTGTGGAAGTAGAATTCCTGGTACAACACTTGGAGCGAAAGGTCATAAAGGATTTCGACATGCGCACGAAGCGGGTCAACAAAATTTATGTCTTTAACCAGAGTTACCTTATCAAGGACATCTTTCGATTCATTTCTCTTATGCAGACGTCGCCTTATAACAGCCAATGTGACTGCATTACCATACCTGAAAATGACCATGACCGGCATGTCGAAGAGCTTGTTTATCGCGCGGGTGATCGCTGCGAGCTGGGTCCGGGTGTAGCGTTCTTTTGCCAGGCTGATTGCGAAGAAGAGGTAGGACTCCATGATGGCCCCGTCGTAGGCGCCTCGGGAGTCGAAGGCGAGGAAGCCTTGTTCCGATGAGCTAATCTCGGAATCGGTGAGCTGGAAGAGAAAGTCGACGGACTGCCAATCTGCGGCGAGGGCTTGGTCGGGCCGGAAGCTCTTGTCACGGTCGAAGGTGGCGATGAAGTTGTCGGCTGTATTGGGCACGAGAGATATGCGCCTGGCACTTCTGTAGCCCAGGACGCCGAGAAGGTCTGTAGCTGCCTGTGCGTCTGGCTTTGAAGCAAATGCTGCCAGGGCATCTTGAATCGCCTGCTCTGTTTTTGGTTTCGATTCATTCATCGGTGAGCTTCCCCGTTATTACCCTCTTTATTACCCTCTTTTGAGATATTACCTCTTCTCTTCCATTTTGCTCCCGGACCACGGCCCAGGCAT
>CAYOYU010000161.1:11026-11393 GCA_964408265.1 uncultured Syntrophorhabdaceae bacterium | reverse complement strand
TTATTCGGTTCCTGCTCCGGCCACTCCGGCCAACCGGGGCCGCAGGCAACATCGAGTACCTGAAGGCCCGGTTTAAGGTCTGCGGCATCGAGAAGGGGCTGGGAGAACCGCTCGAAGGCGGCGCTGCCGACCTTCTCGTAGTCTGGTGCGGTGACGCTGTAGATGTGGCGTTCCATCTTCTTGTACTCTGTCGCATCAAAGTCTGTCATGGTTTCCCCCTTTTTATATTCTTCTCCTTAATTAGTTGGTTCGTCGGGGCGAAGCTCGCTTCGCTCGCCAACATCTTCTTTTAAGGATAGAAAAGAGCGTGAATGCTGACAATCGCCCGAAAGGGTGATTTTGGGTAGAATTATTTCTCTTTCTTCGA
>CAYOYU010000161.1:0-11016 GCA_964408265.1 uncultured Syntrophorhabdaceae bacterium | reverse complement strand
CGTGCTTGAAGAGGCCGTGGTTGCAAATGGGGCAGACGGCCGCCTGGGTCCTGTCGGTGACGTTCAGCTTGGAGAAGATGTTGCGCACGTGGGTCTTTGCCGTATCAAAGCTGATGTTCAGGATGCCGGCGATTTCCTTGTTGGAGAACCCCTGTGCCATGAGGCGAAGGACCTCATCTTCCCTGGCCGTGAGCGGGGTTGCCCCGATGTCCTGCTTTCTTTCATCGCTGCCTGCAAGTCCGGCCGCATTGACCCGCCTAAGCGCTCCTTCCAGCGACTCGATATACCTGACGCGGCGCTCCTCATCCTTCTTCTTGTCATTGAGGGGCGTAAGGAGCTCGAAGACGTGCTTTACCAGCCCGTTCCCATCGAAGACGGGGTAGGCCCTCACCTCAGCATACCGCCTTTCATGGCCGGGCAGGTCAATCCACAGTTCCATGCGCAGAGGTTTCTTCGTCCCGGAAACTATTCTCAGGAGGCAGGGGTCGCAGGGGACGTCTCTCCTGCGGAAGGCCGAGTAGCAGGGACGCCCGATGAGCTCCTCCAGAGACCTCCCCACCTGGAAAGCCATGACCTCATTGGCCCAGAGCACGGTAAAATCCTTGTTCAGCAGGTTCACCGCGATATCGGGAACCCGCTCGAAGACTGCAGTAAAGAGATTCAGTGAAAGGTCAAATACTCTGTCTATTGTCCCCACCTCCTTTAGAAAAGGATTGTGCTCAGCCGTACCCTGGGGAATCAGCGCAGGTTTCCAGGCATCTTCAGCCCATATGGACCGGTTCGTAGACCACGTACCCCCTTGACGGAGCCTCCACTTCACACCATCCATTCTCATCCACGGTTATCGTTTTCGGGGTTAGTGAGGAGTCCCTTCCCCGCCAGGCCAGGGGTTGCAAAGACCAGTTCCCGAATTCCGTCTTTACTTCCACCTTTCTCGGTTCACCGGAGTTGTTCAGGGCAAAGAGCAGACCCGGCTTGGTGTCCGTGCCCGTCCTCTCCATGGCGTAGAAGACGTCATCCACGAAGAGGACGTTGGTGCCGCCGGAAGCATGGCTCTCGTGGACCTGCGTGAGCCGTTCGATCCCGCCGGGTTCCCCTTGCCCGGCGAGGCCGTAATTGAACCAGTCCTTCCAGTAGATGCAGGGATACCCTTCATGGGTGAGGATGTAAGCATAGGCAAGCATCTTGTCGTTGACGATCTCCGGGAAATCTCCCCCTCGAAAATCATGGTTATCCACGAAAGTAACCGCTTCGAAGGGCCGCTCCTTTGCCAGCACACCGCCCTGGGTCAGGGTGAGCAGGCTGAAACCCCAGGTATCGCAGAGATCTTTGAGCCTGTAACGGAGCGGAAAGTCAAAAGCCCCCACGCGGTGTTCTGTCCAGTTGTTCACCGAGTCGAGCCAGATATCTATGTAGTCGTCGCCTGCCCAGCACTCACCTACGCCGAAAATATCCACTCTTTCCCCGTTGCGCCTGTAGGTCCTGTCGTGTATTGCCCGGACGATCCAGGCGCCGAAGCCCTTGACGAAGTCATATCGGAACCCGTCGTAGCCAATCTCCTCCACGAGCCACTTGGCATGGTTCAGAATGTTCATTGAAACCCTCGGGTTGATGTGGCAGAGATCGGGCATATCGCCGAAAACGGCCTTGTTCAGTTCAGGATAAGGCGAAGGGTTGAAGCAGGTCCAGTCGCGGGTGAAAAGGCCGCTTGCCGGTTTGAAGAGCGTCCAGCGTTCTTTCTGCAGGATCGGGTTATACTCTTTCCTATCGGCTCCGTTGTTGTGGTTCAGGACAAGATCGGCGTAGACCCTCATCCCTTTGTCGTGGGCAGCCGCGATGAGGGAACGGAGCTCCTCTTCCGATCCGAACCAGGTCTTCACCGATCCCTTCTGATCGTACTTGCCCAGATCGTAGTAATCGTAGACATCATACCCCATGGACATGCCGTCTATGTTTGCAGCCTTGCTTGCCGGCGGGAGCCAGAGCGCGGTAACGCCTGCACTGGCGAGTTCGGGGAGCTTGGCGGCCACGTGATTCCACCACTCGAATTCCTTCCCCTCTACCCTCGGGCACTCCCAGTAAAACGCCTGCATCAAGACACCCATGGTCGCCTCCTAAAAAAATCACCGCACCGCAGAAAAGATGCTGTCACTGAAGCTCAGTGTGTTTCCGGTGATGGGAAATACGGCAATCATCTCCTGAGCAGGCACATTCTCGAACATCACGGGAAGGCCGTTGGCAGTGAAGAAATTCCGGGAATCCATCAGTTGAAAATGGAGATGGGGCGCAGCGGAGTTCCCCGTGTTCCCCACCCTTGCGATGGCCGTACCTTTATTCACCCTGTCTCCCGGCTTCACACGGATCGATCCTTCCTGGAGGTGGCAGTACGCGCTGAACTCACCGTTATTGTGATCCACGATGACGTAGTTCCCTGCCACCGTATTTGTCCAGCCTATCCTGGGCACCAGGGACTTGAGAAGGTTGGAGGTATATCCTGGCTTGGCTACCGTGGCAGGATGGCTCATGGGCCCCTCGGGGAACTTGTCCCCCATATCCACAACCACGCCGTCGCCTATAGCCAGGACCTCACGGCCCCAGATGCTGTAATCGGAAAGGGTCTTTGGCTCCGGACGGGAAATCTCGGTGAAGGATGCCGCGTCTTTCTGGTTGGCGCCGACCAGGTCCATGGCGAACTCCTGCGATGCCGATGAGCGGTGGTGGATGTAGCTTAGGGGAAGAAAGGCCATCCGGACATCGCCTTTTACAGGGAAGACATAGTTCCCTTTCGCCTCATAGGGGGTGAGCTGAACAGGTAAAGAGACAGTCGTCTTCTTCCTGCCCCACTTCATGGTTAATCTAATCTCCATGCCATCCACCTTCGCGTGACCCACGTGGTGGAGATAGGCGATTCTCGAGAGCGGCAGCAGAAGGCTCTGCCCTTTGGCCACTGCACCGCTTTCCGACAGCATGCCTTCAGGAAGCACTGCATTACCGAAAGAGAGCTGCACGGCAGGGAACGGCGGTCTCTCCCTGTTCAGCATAACCGCCGTGGCGGCAATTGCCTCCGACAAGGGCTTTCCCGATATCTCAAGTCGCACCGCCTCTGTACCCGAAATCCTGCCGACCACATCCACCTTCTCAATGGATATGGAGGCCTTCCGCCTGTTCGTTACCACAAGGTCCGGCAGTTTGATGTCGGTGATCTCCCAATTGCCGATGCGGCAGAAGACGGGAATCACCTTCTTGCCCTCCACCAGATACCGGACGTCTATATTCCCGGCCGACCATGCGGTCAGCGGGGAGGCGAGAAGAATCGCCGTCACCAGAAGAAGTCCATAGATCTCACGAATGCTCTTCACTGAATACCTCATCAGCCACTCCTTTATTTCAGCAAACCCGTCTGTGCCCGTCCTTTTACACCAGTTCTGTATCACTCCACCAGATACTGCTGTACCTTCTTGTTTGCTTCCGGGGGTGCCTTTGTCTTATTGCTCTCGGTCTTTTGCGGCTCCTTCTTCTCCACGGCGTCCTTGAGCGCCTTCATCGCTTGCTCCTTCTCCTGCTGCTCCTTCAGACTTTGCTGGTAGGCTGTTGCCGGATCATTGGAATACCGCGGATCGCCAGGGGCCACGGCTGACGGCCGTATCGGCGCGGCCTTCGTCCGTGCCGACTGTTTGGCAGGCTCCACACCGATGGTGACTACGGAGTTCTTCTCAGCCTTTGTTCCAGCCTCGGGCTTCTGGTAGGTTATCTGAGTCCTTGCGGCAAGCTTGGCCGCTTGCTCGGCAGAAATTCCCAGAGAGGGCAGATATGCAGAATAGACCTTGAATCCCTTCTCCTCCAGGATGCTGGTGGCCTCCAAACCGTTGTGGCCCTTCACATCGGGCACGGTGATCATCTCCGCATTGCACAACCGGGGCAACACCGACAGGAACAGAAACGAGGCGAGGAGCACGATGCCGGCCATGAGACCGGCCTTTGCGACACCCTTGTACAGACTGCGATTGGCCACAAGAAGCCTCCTTGATTGAGTATGGAGCAATCATACCATGGTGGGTGCCATTGTCAAGCCTCAGAGGGAGCGGTTCTGCAAGCACCATGACCATAGCGGAGCGGACCGGCACGGCGATGGGGCACACATCAAAGTGAAGGGCCGACGATGTACCAGGACAGCACCTGACACAGGTATGGTGCCTGTCCATGGAGTCCGCCTCCCGCAAGAGGGGACCAAGAATTCTCGTTGGGCAGACGGGCCCTGCGAGGAGACGGCACGAATAGCCTGTTGACATCTCCACGGCTTGCTATAGTATCTATTTGATGCATCCCGTAGCATTAATAGAGTGGGAAGGGCCCATGAAAGATCCGTCCGGAAGAGATCCAGAATTACTCGAAGAAATTATCCTGTTAAAGCAGAGAATTCAGGAACTGGAACGATCGGAATCAGAACGTAAACGGGCCGAGGAGGCGCTGGTTGAAAGCGAGCGCCGCGAGCGGGAGGAGAAGGAAAGGCTATCGACGCTCCTTAACAGCATTCAGGATGAAATCTGGTTTGCCGACACAGACAAGAGATTCACTTTGGCAAATCCGTCGGCACTCAAGGAGTTCGGCTTGAACGTTTCCGATGAAAGACACGTAGAAAGACTCGCAGAGGGTCTGGAAGTGTACCGCCCTGACGGGAGCCGCCGTCCGGTCGAGGAAGCCCCTCCGTTGAGGGCGCTTGAGGGAGAGGTAGTAAGAAACCAGGGGGAAATAATTCGAACCCCCCTAGACGATCAGTTGCGCTATCGTGAAGTCAGCGCTTCCCCGGTTAGGGATGCCGGCGGCACAATCATCGGGTCTATATCAGTCGTCCGGGATATAACGGAGCGCAGACGGGTAGAAGAGGCGCTGCGCGAAAGCGAGCAACGGCTCGCACTGGCTGCCAGCGCCACCAAAATAGGCATGTTTGACTGGAACCTCGCCAGAAAGAGCATCCTCTGGACACAGACTCATGACACCATCTTCGGCTACCCGCCTGCTGTCGCTGTCACGGCGGCGGCTATTACGGAATACGACTATCGCAGGTGGGCTGATCGGGTCCATCCGGAGGACCTGCCGCTCGTGGAAGAAGCGTCGCATCGCTGTATGCAGGATCGCAAACCCTTTGAGATACAGTACCGGATCATCTGGCCCGATGGCAGCCTGCATTGGGTTGAGACCAGAGGCATTTTCCAGTATGACAATGCCGGCGAAGCCATCCGTATGATCGGCGTGGTCATAGACATCACCGAGCACAAGCTCATTGAGAATCGTCTGGCAGCGGACCTGACCGCACTCATCCGAATGCACGATTTGAGTACGAAACTCGTCGAAGCAGGACCTCTCGAGCCGGTATTGCAGGAGATCATGGAAGCAGCCGTGGTCATTGTGGGGGCTGAAAAAGGCACGCTGCAACTGGCAGAAGATGAGTCTCTGCACATTGTTGCCCATCACGGCCACGAGCCTTTCTTCCTCGACTTCTTTGCCCGGGCCGAGAATGTGGCTTCCGTGTGCGGGGAGGCAACGAGGAGAGCAGAGCGTGTGATTGTTGAGGATGTGGAGACAGACCCTCTCCTGGCCGGGAAACCATCACTCACCGTCCTCCGCCAAGCAGGGGTGCGGGCCGTACAATCCACGCCCCTTATCGGACGCAAAGGAGAGCTGCTGGGGATTCTCACCACACAGTGGGGGTCCCCTCACATACCTGACGAGCGCGACCTGTGGCGAATCGACCTGCTTGCGCGCCAGGCTGTTGATCTCATAGAACATGCACGAAACGAAGAAGCCCTCCGGAAGGCCCATGCCGAGCTTGAACTCCGCGTCCAGGAACGTACTGCCCAGCTGAGCCAGGCCTACGAAGAACTTCAGCGAGGGACCCGTGAACGGAAGCAGGTAGAAGAACAGCTCCGTCAGGCCCAGAAGATGGAAGCCATCGGCACCCTGGCAGGAGGCATAGCCCACGATTTCAATAACATACTCGCCGCCATCCTGGGCTTCACGGAAATGGCCATCGACGATGCCGCGGACCGTCCTGATGCGCAGAAAGACCTTCGCAATGTGCTCAAATCGGCAATGAGAGCAAGAGATCTCGTGAAACAGATACTCTCCTTTTCCCGAAAATCCAGTTATGCAAGGAGCCCCATACACGTCTCCCCCCTCATCATCGAGACGGTCCAGCTCTTAAGAGCCTCAATTTCGAGCACTATTGAGATAAGACTTGCTATCGATGCAAGTTCCGATATCGTCCTTGCCGCCTCAGTAGAAGTGCAGCAGATACTCATGAACCTTGCCGCCAATGCCTCCCTTGCAATGGAGGAGAAAGGGGGCGTCCTGGAGGTCAGCCTCACCGATGCCGACTTCACTCCGGATTCACCGGTCTTCGGACCGGATATGATGCCGGGCGACTATTTACAGCTCACCGTAAAGGATACGGGCACGGGCATGAGTCACGAGGTGAAGAGACGCGCCTTCGAACCCTTCTTCACTACCCGGGAAGTGGGTAAAGGTACCGGCATGGGCCTTGCGGTCGTGTATGGGATAGTGAACGATCTTCAGGGTACGATCACCGTAGAGAGCGAACCCGGGAGGGGCTCCACATTCCGGGTGTCATTACCGAAGGTGAAGAGTGAGCCAACGGAAGAGCAGTTGCAGGGCGGCAAAATTCCCGGAGGCACAGAGAGGATTCTCTTTGTTGATGATGAAGAGATCCTCGTCGAATGGGCTGAGGCCGCGCTGGAAAGGCTTGGATACTCGGTGACTGGGCTGACTGATTCCACTGAGGCATTGAGGACTTTTGCGTCCGATCCGACGAGCTTCGACCTCGTTATTACCGATCAGGCCATGCCCTTGATGGCCGGGGTTCAGCTGGCAAATGAACTTCTCAAGATAAGACCCGACATACCCATTATCCTCTGCACCGGTCACAGTGTAGCCATTTCACCGGAAAAGGCGAAGGAGGCAGGGGTCAGACAGTTCCTCATGAAACCCCTTGCCAGGCAGGAACTGGCACATGCGATCCGCCGGGCACTGAACCGGGACGAGGAAGAATAACGGACGCCGGAAAGACCGGGGCTATTCGGAAAAAACCTTTCGCACCTTCGACACGATCTGGCGATCCGTCATCTTGTCTGCCGTTTCAACACCGACAATATGTCCATGGAGGCCTTTCTTTTCGAGACGCTCCTTGAGCTGCCCCTTGGCCTCGCCGGGACCGAATATGAGAATCGACTCTGCCTCACGGATAGCGGAAACCACTGCATCATAGTAGACATTGAGGTGTTGCGTCAGCGTTCGCTGGAGGCTGTCTTGCGCCGGTACCTGGAGCGGTTCATAGGAACCTTTCAGGGGAGAGTCGCCAGAGCGGCGGGGCTGTTTTTCAACCTCCGAGGTTACGACCTGCATCTCTTCCCCCTTGTCCGAAACTGTCACGATAACGGCCTTCTTATGATCTATCCACAAACCTGCTTTCTTCTTCATCAGCCTCTCCTTTTCCGGGATTCTCTATCACAACTATTCCCATATGGAGATTATAAGCATTTCATGGACCAGTGAATCCCTTAATCTCTATTTGGCCCTGGACCGGGCTTTTTGAATCTCCTCGCACGACGGGACACCATCCTTGGGCGGGATGGTAACTATATCGGTACCGATGAGGAAGTCCTTATACTCGGGCACCTTCTTCGTTGTCCCGTAAAAAGTGGGGAGAAGCAGCTGATGGTCGCAGGCCCGCATTTCCAGTCTGCCGATAGCGGTGTTCTCGATGGCCATTCCTTCCATGGCATCGATGAACTTCTCCGTATCCGTTACTCCGGCCTTCTGGTACGCCTTTGCAATGAGATGTGCACCAACGTAACCGTAAAAGGCAGGCATCGTGGGATACCTGTTGTAGTTCTTCCTGTACTCCGCCACGAAAGCCTTGTTTTCAGGAGTCTGGGGATAGTAGAACATGTAGCTTGCTGTGCCGGCCACCCCTTCAGGACCTTCGAGCCCGAGAGAAGAGAGGACCGCAAACTCGATGGCGGTATGCTGGTAGATCAAGACTTTCTGACTGAAGCCGGTGGCTTTGGCTGCCTTCTGAAAACCGATGACACCGGACCCTGCGGAACCCATGATGAGCACGTCCGGTTTGGCTGCCAGGATCTGCGTGATATAGGGAACATAGTCGAGCTCGCCCACTTTCCAGAACGTCTGTCCCAGGAGCCTCACTTTCGGGTTGAGGCTCTTCAGGTGGTTCCAGACGGATTCGGTCATGGCGTGGCCGAACTCGTAGTCATCGCCGGCGATCCAGTATTTTGTGTAGGGCTTCTTGGCGAGAGCCGCGGCAGCGGCCCTTCCGGCCATCGAGGTATTCTCCCCTATGGCGAATACGTAGCGGTGTCCTTTTTCGCCGGTGATCTTCTCACTCTTGGCATAGGTTGCGAAGAAGGGGATCTTCTCCTTCTTGGCAAAGTCTGATATGGCCAGGGCAGAGGCGCTGCTGATGGTCCCCATGAGCAGGTCCACCTTTTCCTTCATTACCAGCTCCTTGGCCATGGACAGGGCAAGGCTCGGCTGGAACTTCTCGTCCCGCGCTACATACTCGATCTTCTTCCCCAGGACTCCCCCCTTGGCATTGATCTCGTTCACACCCATCTTGAATCCGTCAAGCATGTCGATCCCGAAGACAGCGGCACCGCCCGAATAGGTATCGACAAAACCTACCTTGATTGTGTTTGCGCTGTGGGACGAAGATGCCGGGAAAATGATCGCTGCTGCACAGACAAATAGGAAAAGAGACAGCCTGAAGCTTTTCATTGTGAACCCCCTTAATTTTTTGCCGCAGGTACGTACCCGTTAGTACAGCCCGGAAAGGCGGATGACTATACCCCGCCGCATTGGTCATCTACGGCTATGTCTGAAAATGAAGTATACACGAGGTTTTGAAGGATTGGAACCCCTCTTCCCTATCGTTTCCGAAAACGGACTCCAGGGTCTCATGGACGGAAGGTCATCCCTTCTCTTTTTTGAGCACCTCAGCCAGTTTGTCCAGGGCATCCCATGCAGCCGCAAAACCGGCATAGGCGGCCACCTGGAATATGGCCTCAAATATCTCTCCCACTTGAGCCCCGTTGTGCAGCGCCATCTGAAGGTTGAGCTTCAGGGCATTGTTCCGGCCTAAAGCGGCCAGCACGCAAATGCTGCAAAGGGATCGAGTCTTGAGATCAATACCCCCGCGTGTCCATATTCTTCCGCCTACCACGGATACGACCTCTCTCTCGAAGTCGGGGCAGACGGACCTGAACCGTGCGAGGAGCTTCTCAATGTTCTCCTCGCCAACCATTTTGGAGAATTGCTTGTAACCCTTCTCATAATCGTCGTCCATTTATGCCTCCTTCCAGCATAGCGGATTTTGTCAAATTCTCCTTGTTTCTTACTCTTTTCGTCGGAGTTGCCAGAATTAGGGTTTGCGTCTTTCTTCGTTGCCGCGTTGTCAGGCATCCTCGACGTACATCCCAGTACGCCTCCGGTTCCCTGACTTCCTTGCGCCTCGAAATCCATCAAACCCATCCTGGCAACTCCGGGTGCAGGCTCGCTTCGCTCGCGGCAACCCTTGTGCTTGGGTGGTGATGGCGGAGGGTTGTCTTCAAGCAAACCGTCGAGAGGCGAGGAAGCTCGGTCTTTTGTGATAACAAAAGTTCCGAAGCCGAACGCGAGCGAATGGAGCCGCTGGAGCGGAATGAGCGTGTTTGTGGAGGATGACCCGGAGCCATCACCAACTGCTCTTATTCTCATCACCCCTTTTTCCCTCCCCTCAGCTTCTGTCTGTAGATGCCTGTGTGTGCTCAATCTTCGCGCCAGGTTTTCATGGAACTTTTGACAAGACCACTTAGCGCCCTGACCTTTTCCTTATCCCAATATTGCCAGTTATCGGTCGACAGCGCAAGAGTCTATGCCGGCCATCCTATTCCGTGCCCGGAATGGGTATCTCCTGGATATTCCTGATCGTGGGGTATCCCTGATCCGGCGCATTCGTTTCGCTTGGCGTCCTGATGAGCCTGAGGTTAAGGTCATAGATCAGTACACCCTCTTTACCCGGAGGAATATATGCAATCAGCGCATCATAGGCCGGGTGGCGCCTGCACCGCACCTGGCCCGATCCGCCTGCGCTCTCACATACGGAAAATGGCGACGCCTGATTCGGCACCAGGTATTCGGTGTTCTCTTTATGAATGGACGCGAAAACAGAGGTGTTGCCGAAGGAATAGCCGTCATCGTTCACGCCCTCCTTGGGGTTGTCGGAGTTCGTAATCGTAAAGAAAACCGGGTGTCTCTTCACGATCGACGATGCCTCCCGCATGAACTCCCAGGAAGCCGGGTTGTAGTTGATGTTGATGCAAATATCCAGGATTCCCAGGTTCGACATTCGGCGGATTATGTACTGCACATCGTCTGAGATCAGGTCCGCGCAGGTTACGACGATGATGTTCCCGTACTTTGTCTTCAGGTAGGCCACTTTCTCGCCCATCTTCATCCCGTGGCCGTTCAACGGATTCGTTTCGATCCTGGAGGGCCTTATCTTGTCGCCGTTCACTACCCCCTTCGGGGTAATGATGACGCTGCTGTTCTTCCTTTCGGAATCGTAGAAGGAGCCGCATACGATGATCATTTCATGCTGCTGCGCCTTCCGTACCAGGTTCTCGACGATCTTCCTTCTTGTTGCGTCCTCGAATGCGAGTATGAGTTCGGGAAAGATGACGATGTTTGCCTTGTTCCGGATGGCTATTTCCAGCGCTTCCATGATCTTCCGCTCCAGCGCCGCCGCCTCTTTGGCGCTGATCCGGTACAGCGCATTTTCCCGAAGTTTGTCGAAGCCGTACCTCAGTTGGACCTGGGCAACCCTGGACCACCAGACCCTCGATTCCGGCTTGTACTGAAACTCCACCACATCCGGTATATCTCCGGTAATGGTAGTGTCAAATATCTTTCGCACTTTCCATAGCAACCCCACTCCGGTTATGC
>CAYOYU010000160.1:7740-11425 GCA_964408265.1 uncultured Syntrophorhabdaceae bacterium | reverse complement strand
AAAGTCCTTCTCCACATATTTCGATCTCTACGAATGGTCCGTCACCGCCATTCCCGATTTCTGGGCAAGCCTCTGGGATTTCCTGGAAATCAACGCATCCAGAACGTACACACAGGTGGTGGAAGACTTGACCAGATTCCCCGGGACCAGATGGTTCCCCGGCGCCGAGCTCAACTTTGCCGAGAACCTCCTCAGATACCGCGACGAGAAAGATGCCATCGTCTTCAAGTGCGAAACGAAACCGTCCGTGCGGATAAGCTATGAAGACCTGCATAAGACCGTGGGCTGCCTTGCCAATTCCCTGAAGTCCCTGGGCGTCACCAAGGAAGACCGGGTCGTTGCCTACATGCCCAACATGACAGAGACAGCAATTGCCATGCTTGCCACCACCTCCTTGGGCGCCACCTGGGCTTCATGCGGATCAGAACTGGGCACCCAGGCAGTCATCGACCGCTTCAGCCAGATCGAACCCAAGGTCCTTTTCGCAGTGGACGGCTACCTTTACAAGAACAAACCCTTCAACATGCTCCCTGACGTAAAGGCCGTCGTCGATGCGGTCCCCTCAATCGAGCGGGTGGTCATCGTCTCCTACGTGAATGAGACACCCGATGTGAAAAGTGTGCCCAAGGCGGTTCTCTATAAGGATTTCCTGGGAGACAAGACAGAACTTGTCTTCGAGCAGGTGCCCTTCGACCACCCCCTTTACATCATGTTTTCTTCGGGAACCACCGGCAAGCCGAAGTGCATGGTCCAGAGCGTGGGAGGGATTCTGATTAACCAGATGAAGGAACTCATCCTCCATGCAGACCTGAAACGGGAAGATAGGGTAATCTACATGACCGCCCCCTCATGGATGATGTGGAACTGGCTCATGGCATCTTTTGCCGTAGGCGCAACGGTGGTCCTTTTCGACGGCAACCCCGCATACCCGGACTGGGGAACCATGTGGAGGCTCGTGGACGAGGAGAAGATCACCTTCTTCGGAACGAGCGCCACCTATCTGAACATGTTGAAGAGCCAGAACTTCGTCCCCAAAGACCTGTTCGACCTCTCTTCCCTCAAATCCATGGGACAGACCGGCTCCCCTCTGTCTGCAGAGGGATTCGAGTATGTCTACCGCTCAATAAAGGAGGACATCCACTTCAACTCCCTCTCCGGCGGCACCGACATCAACGGCTGCTTCGTCATGGGGTGTCCCACGCTCCCCGTTTACGCGGGAGAGCTGCAGGCACCTGCACTGGGCATGAAGGTGAAGGCCTATGACGAGAAGGGAACTCCCGTGTATGATACCCAGGGAGAGCTGGTCTGCGAAGCGCCTGCTCCCTCCATGCCGCTCTATTTCTGGAACGATCCGGAACTCACCCGGTACAGGGACGCCTACTTCTCCATCTACCCCGAGGTATGGCGGCACGGTGACTACGTGGAGTTCTATTCCGACACGAAGGGCGTCACCTTCTTCGGAAGATCGGACGCAATCCTGAAACCCTCAGGGGTGAGGATAGGGACCGCAGAGATCTACAACGTGGTAGACCAGTTTCAGGAAGTGGCAGACAGTGTGGCCATCGGGCAGAACTGGGAGAACGACCAGAGGGTCCTCCTCTTCGTGAAACTGGCTCCCGGTGCGCCTCTTACCGACGACCTGAAAGAGCGGATCAGAAAAGCCCTTCGGGACAAGGCTTCACCACGGCATGTACCTGCCATGATCCTGGAAGTCCCGGACATACCCTACACCTTCAACATGAAGAAGGTGGAGAGCGCCATCACCAACATCATCAACGGCAGGCAGGTGACCAACAGGGATGCGCTCCTCAACCCCAAGTCCCTGGATTATTTTGAAGAGCTGCTGCCGGTGGTAAGCGGGAGCGGTAAGTAGACTACAGACCAGACTACGGAGGCATCTAACCATGGACATATCCCACCTTTTCACCACCACCTTCTTCTTCGGACTCCTCAATATCATCTTCAGCAATATCATACTCTCCGGGGACAACGCAGTAGTCATCGCCATGGCGGTCCGTTCCCTCCCCAGGAAGGAGAGGCAGCGGGGGATCATCCTGGGTACCCTGGGCGCCGTCATACTCAGGATCGGTCTTACCTTTGTCGCTGCGAAACTCCTGGAGGTCTCCTTCGTGAAACTGGCCGGAGGCCTCCTCATCCTCTGGATCGCCTTCAAGCTCCTCCTGCCTGAAGTGGAAGAGGAGAATAGGAAAGAGATCCATGGACTCCGCCAGGCAATCATTACCATCCTCATGGCAGACCTCGTCATGAGCCTGGACAACGTCTTGGGTGTTGCAGGTGCTGCCGGCGGGAATACCCTGCTCCTTCTCATCGGTCTTGCCACGAGCATCCCCATCGTGGTCTTCGCATCGAATATCATCACCAGGCTCATGGACCGCTTCCCTATCATCGTCACCCTTGGTGCCGCAGTCTTAGGGAGGGTTGCCGGAGAGATGATCATGAGCGACCCCTGGACGGTCCGTCTCTTGGGCCTGTCCCCGTCAGGGGGCCTGTCCCCGTCAGGGGGAGGCCATCCGAGCCGTCTTGTCGACTACGGGGTGCAGCTTATCCTTGCGGTAGGAGTGGTGGCGGCAGCCAAGGCCTGGGTGAGGTACCGCACCTCAAAGGCAGAGGTAATACTTGCAAAGAGCGAGGAGTAGATATGGAAGAGATACTGAAAGAAAATGAACGCTTGAGAATGGAGGTCGAGTGCCTCACTGAGACCCTCGACAGTATCTGGTTCGGCCTCGGCAGGAGCGTCGATTTCTGGCGGGAGCGGTACCTTGAGCTCTTGCGGTGCTCTCTTGTGCCTGGGGAAGGAAGCCGGCAGGATTGCTGAAGACAACCATACTGAAGGTCATAACAGACATAGGCCCGCTCCCGGAAGAGGCAACATATATCCCCCAAAGTGGGGGCTCCTCCTACCTCCCCCTCGTCGATTCCGGGGGCGGCCATTCTATAGATTCGGGTCCCGTCATGTTGATGTGGCCGCCTACGCGACTCATCGGGGACCAGAAAGCCTTAGCCTGGGAGCATCAGCATGTTCAGCCTGAAGCGTAAAGTCCTGCTTATCAGTGAGCACCCGGTGGTGCGCGAGGGGCTGGCCCTTCTCATCAGCCGGGAGGCGGACCTGGATGCCTGTGCGAGCGTTGCGCATGGCCGGGCCGGCCTTCAGGCGGTGGACACACTAAGGCCGGACATCGTAGTTATCCATCTCTCTTTCGATGCCAGGAAGGGTATCGAGATAATCAGGGAGGTTATCGCAGGATCACCGCGTACGCCTGTCCTGGTCCTTTCCGTCCATGACAATGCAATCTATGCAGAACATGCCCTGCGGGCAGGGGCCAGAGGATATGTACTGCAACGGGAGGCGACCTCCGCGGTGATTGATGCCATACGCCAGGTGCTGAACGGGAAGGCCTATGTCAGCGAAGGCATATCAACGACTCTCCTGGAACGGTTCGTTGATGTGCTGTCAGGAGTCGGGGATAGGGGAAGCATTGACAGGTTGAGCAGCAGGGAACTTGTGGTGTTTCAGCAGATCGGCGAAGGGATGACGACGAAACAGATCGCGGACAGGCTCTGCGTAAGCATAAAGACCATCGAGACCTACCGTACCCGCATCAAAAGGAAACTCAATATCAAGGCCCATCCCGATCTCGTCCAGGATGCCCTCCGCTGGGCACAG
>CAYOYU010000160.1:0-7719 GCA_964408265.1 uncultured Syntrophorhabdaceae bacterium | reverse complement strand
TGTAGGGGGGACACCGGACAGCGCGGTGCACAATTCCTGACACAAAAAACAGGTCTCTCACCGACATGAAGGAGTGCTGCTGAGACGATCATATTTGTGCATCTGTTGGACAAACTCGCGCTGTCGAAAGGGGGTATCAGGAAATGAAAAAATGGCTCGGCAATCTAAAGGTCACCAAAAAATTGTTGGTATCGCCGTCGGTGGCGGTTCTCTTTGTTCTAATCTTCGGTATTGTTTCGTACGTGGGCTTCTTCAAACAGAAAGCGGCCCTCGACGACATATACAATAATCGGTTGATGCGGCTTCAGTCGGCGGCAGATATGCTCATCGGCCTCAAGGAGGTTCACAGCAACATCGCCGACCTCGTGGGGCTGCTGAGCCAGACTGACCGGCTGCCCCAAATTGGTGCGCTTGCTGGTGCCAAGGCGGCCTCTGACAAGGGACCGTCGAAGGGGGGTTTTATCGGCGACGGCACCACGCTCCAAAAGAGGTCCCTTGAAGATTCGCGTCAAATCCAACTCGGTACTATTGACAAGGTGACCGGAATTATCGGCACGGCGCTGAGATCGAGCGACCTCGATAAAGAAGAGAGGACCCAGCTTCTTCGTGCCCAGGAGAAAATACGTGCCTACAGGGATGTGATACAGAAGACCCTTTCAGTGGCTGAAAATGAACCCATCATGGCCCAGTCACTGAAGATCGAGGCTGATGATCTCTTCAAGGACGTGGACATGCAGATGCATCAGCTCCTCGATTTGCAGAGAAAGTCGAGCAAGGACCGGTACAACTCCGCAGGCCTTACCTCCAAACTTGCCCTTGCCTTTTCCCTCATCGTATTCGCCGCTGCCGTCATCTTTCCCTTCGGCATGAGCCTAATCATGAAATCGGTGATCCTCTCGCCCATGCAGAAGACCGTAGAGGTTATCGAGACAGTCTCACAAGGTGATCTGACCCGGCGGATAGACGTCACGTCCTCCGATGAGGTGGGAGAGATGGCACGCCACTTCAATCGATTCGCGGACATGCTTCAAGGGGTGATCACCCAGGTTGCCCAGAGCAGCGACAAGGTCTCCTCGGCGGCGAATACCCTCGATATATCCTCCGAACAGATGGCCCAGGGAATAGAAGAAGTCGCTCTCCGTGTGGGCTCTGTTGCAACGGCAAGTGAAGAGATGTCTTTGACCGCGTCGGAAATTGCCCAGAACTGTGTGATAGCCGCCAAGAGTTCAGAGAACGCCAGCACCTCTGCACGAACAGGTGAAGCCATCATCCAGGAGACCGTGAGCGTGATGAACCGGATCAAGGACATCATTATCGAGTCTGCATCAGTCATCAAAGGGCTCGGGGCCCGTTCCGATCAGATCGGAGACATCGTTGAACTAATCAATGACATTGCCGACCAGACGAACCTCCTTGCGTTGAATGCAGCCATCGAAGCTGCCAGGGCCGGTGAACACGGCAGGGGTTTCGCCGTTGTCGCGGACGAGGTGAGGAAGCTTGCCGAGAGGACAGGCAGCGCCACGAAAGAAATCGGCATTACCATCGAATCCATGCAGAAGGAGACGAAGAAGGCGGTATCCACCATGGAGGAGGGAGTAATCGAAGTCGAGTCGGGAACAACCGAAGCGGCAAAGTCGGGCCAGGCGCTGAATGACATACTTCAGCAGATTACCACCGTTACCACGGAGGTGAACCAGATTGCCGTGGCATCGGAAGAGGAGACTGCCACGACGAATGAGATCGCCGCAAGCATCCAGCAGATCTCCGCGGTTATGCAGCAGACTTCTTCCAAGGTCCAGGAGAATGCTGAAGCATCCCGGCAGTTGGCAGAACTCTCGAAAGAATTGCAGGAGATGGTGAGACAGTTCGAGGTGTAAGGAAAGACATACCGGCCCGCCAGGGAATATTCTTTGACCGCGCCGGAATCACCGTGATATAGTCGGGCAGCCGGTAAAAATCAGGTGAACAGGTTCACATGTCTATACACATAATCCCGATCGACAAGCTCAGCTCCGAAGCCCTGCAAGGCGTGATTGAAGAGTTTATCTCCAGAGACGGCACCGATTACGGTGAGAGAGAAGCCTCCTTTGAAACGAAGGTGGGCCAGGTAAGACATAAGCTGGAAAAGAGATTGGCAGTCCTCGTTTTTGATGACGAGGCTCAGACCACGAATATATTGCCCGCCGATAGCCCTATTCTCAAAAAGCTATCGGGCTGACGTGGCAGCTCACCTGCGGTTGGTTGGGTAATCGGTATCGAATAATATTGGGTAGAAATATCGAGGCAATAAAAAAGGTTTTGAGGAATCCCCAAAACCCTTGGTAGTCATTGGTTGCGGGGACCGGATTTGAACCAGTGACCTTCGGGTTATGAGCCCGACGAGCTACCAGACTGCTCCACCCCGCACAGATACATTAAAGCAAAACGGGTGACAAGTCAATACTATTGTGCGCTAGAGACAGGTCGCGCGGAGGCCTGATACGGTCGCAAAAGACTTCTGACACACGAAACCGGGACCGGGAAAGGCTGAGTAATTAATAGTGCAAGAGCAGGACTTTTGTGTTACCATTTTTTCTATGCCAGCCGGTAAGGGCGACAATATTAAGCATCCTAAATTCCCCGATAACGCTCAAATCAATCAACTCTTGAACCGTCCCGTATCAGACGCGAAGGAATTCACCGAAAACCAGTTCCGTGAAATCAGGAAGTTGACGGAAATAGGCGTGGCCCTATCAGCGGTCAAGGACATTGACCGACTCCTGGAGATGATCGTTGACGAAGCGAGGAGTTTTACCAACGCCGATGGCGGCACCCTCTATATCATGTCCGACGATGAGACGGAACTCCAATTCGCAATCGTGCAGAATGGCACTCTCAACGTGCGGATGGGGGGCACAGGAGAAAAGATCAGCTGGAACCCTGTGCGTCTCAAAGCCGTTGATGGAAGTCCCAATTATGCGAATGTATCGGCCTATGCCGCGCTGTCTGGCGAAGTGGTGAACATCAACGACGTCTATGATGCCAAGGGTTTCAACTTTGAAGGCACCAGGAAGTTCGACGAAGGGACGGGATACCGGTCGAGATCCATGCTCGTGGTACCCATGAGGAATCACGAGAATGACATCATCGGCGTGCTCCAACTGCTGAACGCAAAAGATCGGACAACGGGAGACTTCGTGGAGTTTTCCATGGAGTCCCAGAACATGACACTGGCCCTGGCCTCCCAGGCAGCGGTGGCCCTGACGAATAACCGCCTCATCCGGGATCTCGAAAACCTGTTGGAGTCCTTCATCCGGTCGATAGCGGCAGCAGTCGACGAGAAGTCCCCTTACACGGGCGGCCACGTGAGACGAGTCGCAGAGCTGACCATGGCAGTGGCAGCCAAACTCAACAGCGCCGAGGAAGGCCCTTTTGCCGGCCTTCGTTTGAACGAGGATGAGCTTAAGGAATTGCGTATCGCGGCGTGGCTTCACGATGTGGGGAAGATTACGACTCCCGAGCACGTCGTAGACAAAGCCACGAAGCTGGAGCGCATTTACGATCGTATCGACCTGGTGAAAACGAGATATGAGATCATAAAGAGAGACCATATAATCGCCAACGGGAGCGCGCACGAGGACGGCGGTGAAGCAGCCAGGATAGAGCGGTCATTGGATGAAGATGGGTTCTTCAGGGTTCTTGAGGAGGAAATGGAGTTCCTCGGCGGTGCTAACATAGGTGGCGAATTCATGAGTGATGCTGCTATAGAGAGGGTGAGAGCCATAGCGTCGAGGACGTACGACGTGAACGGGGAAGAGCGGCCTCTGGTTACGGAGGAGGAGCTGAAAAACCTCTCTATCAGGAGAGGAACGCTCTCCGATGAGGAGCGGGAGATAATCAACAACCATACTGTGGTGACTTATAAAATGTTGTCGGAGCTGCCCTTTCCCAAGAAGCTGCGTCACGTGCCCGAATACGCTGCGAGCCACCATGAAAAACTGGATGGAACGGGGTACCCCCTGGGCTTGAAGGGAGACCAGTTGTCCCTGCAGGCCCGTATCCTTGC
This sequence comes from uncultured Syntrophorhabdaceae bacterium, assembly GCA_964408265.1. Lineage (GTDB taxonomy): Bacteria > Desulfobacterota > Syntrophorhabdia > Syntrophorhabdales > Syntrophorhabdaceae > CAYOYU01. The sequence continues at coordinate 3,674 of CAYOYU010000160.1, read as the reverse complement.
CATCGCCGATATATTCGAGGCCCTGACCGCAAAGGATCGTCCGTACAAGAAGGGGAAGACCCTTTCGGAGGCGCTGAAGATAATGTCCTTCATGGTAAAGGACGGTCACATTGACCCGGATCTTTTCGATCTTTTCATCAAGGAAAGGATCTATGCCGACTATGCCCGGAAAGAACTCTCGCCTCAGCAGATCGATATCGCCGAGATTTAGCATCCTTCTCAGAATTTATTGAGATGCCGCAGTAACTTGTGATACCATATTCGACTATGGATATACTGAAAGCAATTCATGAACGCAGGAGCGTCAGGGCATACCGTGATGACGCCGTTCCCGACGAGATTCTCCTTGAAATCCTGGATGCGGCGCGGCAGAGCCCATCCTGGGCGAACACACAGGTCTGGCGTTTTATTGTGGTCAAGGATAATGCCGTAAAGGAAGGGCTCCTGGAAGCTCTGATGTCGACTAACCCTGCAAGGAAGGCATTCGTTCAGGCTCCGGTTGTGGTCTGTATCGTGGCGCAAAGAGGTGTCTCCGGTTTTTACAAGGGGACGCCCAGCACTGACAAGGGCGACTGGTTCATGTTTGACGCCGGCATAGCGATGGAACATCTGGTGCTGGCAGCATGGAGCTTCGGCCTCGGGACCTGCCACGTAGGCTCTTTTGACGCAAAAAAGGCGGAGGAAGCCCTCGGTATACCGGAAGGTTTTGCGGTGGTAGAAATGACACCGCTCGGCTATTTTGACGATATGCCTTCGGCCAGACCCAGGAAGCCTTTGAAAGAGATAACCTTCGCCGACCGGTTCGGGAACTCCTATCTCCCGTAGGAATATCCGCTCCCCGGGAAGACGCTGAAACCGACAACCCAGAAGAAGAGAGGATGACAAGACTATGAACATACCCATGATCAATCTGAAGGCTCAGTACGGCAAAATCCGGAGCGACCTCCTCCGGCACCTGAAAGAGATACTTGATGAACAGAAGCTGATACTGGGCAAGTACTGCAGTCTTCTGGAAGAGACCATCGCCGGTTATGTGGGGGTGGGGGACGCGGTCACCTGCGCCAATGGAACGGATGCACTCATCCTGTCGCTCATGGCACTGGGAATTAAGGAAGGAGATGAAGTAGTCACCACCCCCTACACTTTTTTCGCCACAGCCAGTTCAATTGCACTCGTCGGTGCCCGTCCGGTATTCGTGGACATCGAGCCCGAGTTCATGAATATCGATCCTGATCTTATCGAGGCAGCCATCACTCCGCGGACAAAGGCCATCATCGTTGTCCACCTCTTCGGCAAGGTTTGTGACATGGAGAGAATCTGGGCAATCGCACAGAGGCATAACCTGCCCATCGTGGAGGACATGGCCCAGGCTCTGGGCTCGCGAAGGGTAGACCGGATGGCGGGCAACTTCGGCGACATTGCGGCAATCAGTTTTTACCCCACGAAGAATCTGGGCGGTATCGGCGAAGGCGGCATGGTACTGACGAAACGGGCAGAACTAGGTACGAAAGTCAGAAAACTGCGGGTTCACGGAATGGGCAGCACGCCCTATCAGCATGAGATGATAGGCTTGAACAGCAGGCTCGACGAGATCAAGGCTGCCGCCCTGGTGGTGAAGTTCCCCCACCTGGAAACATGGAACAGGAAGAGATTGGAAAACGCAAGATACTACAACGAGCGCCTCAAAGGGCTTCCTATAGAGGTTCCCGCAATCAATGAGTACGACGTCCACATCTTCCATCAGTACGTCATCAGAACGCACCCGAGGGATCAACTCCAGGAGTTCCTGAAGAAACAGGGCATCCAGACAGGCATTTACTACCCCGTGCCTCTGCACCTCCAGGAATGTTTCGGCTATCTCGGATACAAAGAAGGCGATTTTCCCGTCTCGGAAAAGGCCGCCAGGACCAGCCTAGCCTTGCCGGTTTATCCGGAACTGAAACGGACAGAAAGAAAGTATATAGTCGAAGCCATTAAAGAATTCTTTTTGTAAGCCGACTCTTTGACACTACCGCCAGCTTTTTTCGGGGGCCGTGCCTGCTATGGTACGGGACCGTAATAGCGCCATGCGTCGCCTTGGGTGCCGGGGTGCTGACGAGGGAACTCCCACGGATGGAGGGCGGGCAGCTCACCCTTCTCCAGTACCGACTTCTCGGGCCAAAGATATATCTGTTCCACTTTGAACAACGGATAGGCGTAGGTCTTGTCTTTGATATCAACAGGCTGGGTCCCCACGAAGGTGCCGGCTATGGTGAGGTCGGAACCCCGCGCGTAGGTCGCTAAACAAAGGTCCCTCTGATCCTTCGGGCAAAGTGCCAGATAGCGGTCCTTGGTCCTCTGTGCCTGCTTCAAGTATCCATAGGGATCAACGGGAACGTAGGCAGCCTCCACAACCAATCCCTGGTCGACTCCTTTCGTATTGAGTACGGTACCGCCGAGGATGTATAGTTTGCCTTTGTAAGGTTCAGGGTTTTGAATCATGGCAGAGAGCGGTACGTCTTTTGAGCCCGAGTCAAGCAAGTCTTTACGCAGAATAGACGTGCAGGAGAAGAAAAGCAGGCAGACCAATGCGATAAGGATGATCTTTTTCATAGCGCCCCCCTTGTTATCGACGTGTTCATTGAATCACTATAATCATTTCCTCTTTCCCGGGCAACATGCAACTTACTTAGCCCCGGAAGAGTCAGCATTTGCAGTACCTACCATCAGTTCTACCATCCTGTCCAGGGAAAGATATTCACGGGCGACCCGATTCACCTCATCCCGTGTCACCTTCTCAATCTTACCCGGCCAGACCTTGAAGTATCCCGGAGGCAGGCCGTAAAGTGTGTCCAGGCACATGCTCGTCGCTATGGTGCTGTTCGATTGCGTCTTCACGTAGTGGGTACCCACGAGATATCGTTTACCTTTCTCCACTTCTTCCTCTGAAAAACCTTCTTTTCTGATCCGCTCAATTTCCATAGACGCCAGGCGCTTCACTTCCCTGACCAGCTTCGGGTCGGTTCCTATATAGATTCCCATCCCCCCCGTCTCATAGGCCATCTGGTTGAAGAAAGTGACGGAATAGGCATAGGGGTTCTCTTCCCGAAGTATTTTGTGAATCCTTCCACTCATGCCGGAGAGTATAGCCGTCATCACTTCCAGCGGAAGTCTATCCCCATCGATAAGGCCGGGACCAAGGAACCCGAATATCAGATGAGCCTGTCTGATTTCCTTCGGCACCTGTCGGAAGCGCTTGTAAGGTTGGGGAGGAGGCTGCCTCTGGAGGCTGCTCTGCCTGCCTTTCCAGTGGCCGAAAAGCTCTGTCAGGTGAGCGACCAGGGTCTCTTCATCAAAGTCACCAGAAATGGCCAGAACGGCGCTTGATGGCGTCACATATTCCCGCTGCAGTTTTGTCAATTCTACAAGGGTGATACCCTGAACGGCGGTTTCTGTTCCGGAAGGATCGAGAGCATAGGGATGCCCCTCGAAGAGAAGTTCGTTGAACCGCATAAAGGTGAGAGAAATGGGATCATCGTCTCTCTTTCTGATGTCCGAAAGGACCTCTTCCTTAGTCCTTTCCAGTTCGGTCTTCTTCATGGCCGTCTCAGTGAGCACTTCCTTCAGGAGGTTGAAAACGGCATCCCTGTCTTTGCTCAGGAACTTACCTGAAAGGCCGAAAACGTTCCTTCCCG
>CAYOYU010000159.1:692-11427 GCA_964408265.1 uncultured Syntrophorhabdaceae bacterium | reverse complement strand
CTTCAGGATATCGCGAATCATCCGGGTGCAGTTGTCGAAATCGGCTCCGGTCCTGTCCATCTTATTGACGAAGCCGATTCTGGGTACCCTGTATCTGTCAGCCTGTCGCCACACGGTTTCCGACTGGGGTTCTACTCCTTCTACCGCGGAGAAAAGTGCAACTGCACCGTCGAGGACACGCAGGGACCGACCCACTTCCAGGGTAAAATCTATGTGGCCGGGTGTGTCAATGATGTTGATTCTGTGATCTCTCCAGAAACACGTCGTGGCCGCCGCCGTGATGGTGATGCCTCGTTCCTTCTCCTCTTCCATCCAGTCCATTGTGGCGGCGCCGTCATCCACTTCACCTATTCTATTGTTGACTCCCGTATAATAAAGCATACGCTCCGTTGCGGTAGTCTTGCCCGCATCGATGTGAGCCATAATTCCTACATTTCTTACTACATAGTCCATAATAGTTTATTCTTACCACCTGTAATGAGCGAATGCCTTGTTGGCTTCGGCCATCTTGTGAGTATCCTCTCTTTTCTTTACTGCTCCACCCTTGTTATTGTATGCATCAATTATTTCACCGGCCAGCCGCTCGGTCATGGTGCGTTCAGACCTGCCACGCGAATACTTTATCAGCCACCTGATCCCGAGTGAAAGTTTTCTATTCAGCCTCACCTCAACCGGCACCTGGTATGTTGCTCCACCGACTCTCCTGGCCTTAACCTCGAGTTCCGGCTTTATGTTATCCATGGCTTTGAGGAAAACCTTCAACCCGTCATCCTTCAGTTTGCTTTCGATAAGGTCCAAAGCCCCGTACACGATGCCCACGGCGACGCTCTTCTTCCCATCGAGCATCACGCAGTTGACCAAGCGCTGTACAAGAAGGTCATTATATTTCGGGTCAGGCAGTTTATCTCTTTTGGCGATATGTCCTTTTCTTGGCATGCTTCAGACTCCCTTATTGTTTCGGCCTTTTCGCGCCATATTTCGATCTGCTCTTCTTCCGGTTTGCTACTCCGCTCGCATCGAGTGATCCTCTAATAATATGGTAACGAACACCCGGCAAGTCCTTCACTCTGCCGCCCCTGATAAGAACAACTGAGTGCTCCTGCAGGTTGTGTCCGATTCCAGGTATATACGTTGTTACTTCTATACCGTTCGTCAGTCTCACGCGGGCGACCTTTCTCAGGGCCGAGTTCGGCTTCTTCGGTGTGGTGGTATAGACCCTCACGCAAACTCCCCGTTTCTGTGGGCAATTCGTAAGGGCAGGCGAGGAGCTCTTTTTCTTCACAGCTTCGCGACCTAGCCTTACTAATTGGTTGATAGTAGGCATTTATTTGTACCTCCAAAAAAATAATCCCTTTATTATCAAGGGATAAAAATACCGAGTGCCGCTGGAAAAGCTCTGGTATATTAAACGATTTGCCCTTTCGTGTCAAGAGATTTTTCCGCTCATTTCCCTTTCTTAGGGGCGAGAGGGGAGCGTTGAACAGGGTCACCTGGGCCCGGTCACTTGAATACTGTCCCTTTCGACCGGGAACCATTCCTCCGGTTCGCCCGAATCTTTCAGTCTCCGGAACCTATATGCCAATAGAGACTGACCGGATTGTGAAAATTTGTACGAAAAAACTTGACATTCCCGCGGTTTGTATACTAATTTGCAGTCATTCGTCAAAAAATAGAATCGGCAATTTTATCAATTTAACGCAGGAGGTGGGGGTTATGTCACAAGAAAAGGTATTCAACCGCTGGCTTGTTGTTTTGGGGGCTCTGCTCATGCAGATCAGTCTCGGCGCTATATACATTTATAGTGTCTTTAAGCCAGGCCTCAAGGCGAACTTTCCGAATTGGTCCAACACTGATCTGGCCCTTCCTTCTCAGTTGGTCATTTTCTTCTTCGCTTTGAGTACCATAGTAGCAGGAAGAGTCCAGGACAAGATAGGTCCCCGTCTCGTCGCAAGTATCGGTGGCGTTCTCGTAGGAATTGGACTGGCTGTTGCTTCCATGGCCAAGGACCTTACCATGTTTACCCTGGGATTCAGTGTCATCGCCGGTATCGGCATTGGGACTGCCTATGTGTGTCCCATCGCCACTTGCGTGAAATGGTTTCCGGACAAGCGTGGTCTCATCACGGGGCTCGCCGTTGCAGGGTTCGGTGCAGGCGGTCTTGTATTCACGCCTGTTGCAAAAAGTTTTATCGCTTCGTCGGGCGTGATGCCAACTTTCCTTTACCTTGGTATCATATTTTTTATCGCTGTGGTAATAGGGGCTCAGCTCATGATAAATCCGCCTGCCGGATACAAACCGGCCGGCTGGAATCCCCCTGCTGCCGCAGCCGGCGCACCGGCCCAATCTGATTTCTCCATGGGTCAGATGCTCTCCACGCCTCAGTTCTGGATTCTCTGGCTTACCTATTTTGCCGGGTCCACGGCGGGACTCATGATAATCATGAATATCACCAATATCTGGCAGTCTTTCGCAATGCTGGATCTGGTAAAGACCACCGCCACCATCCCCAAAGAAGCATATGGTGACATCGTAGGGAAAGGGGCAGCTGCCGTCATGATAGTGGCTATACTCAATTCCGCCGGCCGCATTGCCTGGGGTAAGATATCGGACAGCCTTGGCAGAAAAGCGACATTGATGGTAATGTTCGTCTTTAGCGGCGTCATCATGCTTTTCCTCAACGGCTGTGTATCCTATACGCTCTACATATTCGGCGTCTCCTGTGTGGGGTTCTGCTTCGGCGGCTTTCTCGCCCTCTATCCTGCTGTCACTGCAGACTATTTCGGGACGAAGAACGTCGGCGTGAATTATGGTTGTATGTTCATGGCGTACGGGATTGGTGGATTGTTCGGCCCGTGGCTCGCGCCGAAACTGATGAAAATAGTTCAGAAGATACCCTTCGAAGCCATCGAGAAGGGGGCAGTCATTACGAAACCCTACGACGCCGGCAGCTATGTGAGTTCCTTTGTTATTTCCGGTATTATGTGTCTCGTCGCCGCGGCTTTGATCCTCATTATCAAGCCTCCCAAGGCGCGCGCCTAAGAATTCGCAAGAATTGTGAAACCGAAGGGCAGGCCGGATGGTCTGCCCTTTTTCTTTACCTGATCGACTGGCAACCACCGTCAACAAGCCACGCCTGTTGACATCAGCAGCTATCCACTGATATATAAAACTGATCCCTACGACCCAACCGGTCAGACCGGATGTGACCCAGCAATTGCGGGACTGGAGGAAACCATGAAATTTCGCAGGAATCGTAGCGTTACCTGTCTTCTCATCCTATCTGTTGTTGCCATCGTTCTGGCCGGCTGTTATACCGCATACGGACTCAAGAGCCGCTACACGAGCAGCGTCGTCGAGTATCTCTATCCAGACAGGAAGGATGTGGCGGAACAGCCGACCATCCCCGTCCTCAGCTTGCCCCTGAAGGTCGGGATTGCCTTCGTACCCGAGGGTGCATCTGTTTCCGGCGGTGGTTTCGGATCGAGTGGAGGCCGGAACGCCTTGAGCGAGAAAGCCCGCCATGACCTCATGGAACGGATTGCCGCAGAATTCAAGAGTTACCCCTACGTTCAATCAATCGAGAAGATTCCGTCAGCATACCTGGTAGCTAAAGGCGGGTTCACCAACCTCGATCAGCTTCGTACCATGTATGGCATAGATGTGATCGCTCTTCTTTCCTACGACCAAGTCCAGAACACGGACGAGGGATTCCTCACCCTCACTTATTGGACAATAGTAGGCGCCTATATCGTCAAGGCCGAAAGAAATGAGACCAACACTATGATGGATGCTGCCGTCTACCACATTGCGAGCCGGAAAATGCTTTTCCGCGCACCCGGCACGAGCCAGGTAAAAGAATCGGCAACTCTCGTAAATCTGAGCGAAGGGCTCCGGAAGGATTCTCTCACGGGATTTGAAAAAGCGGCCGACAGTCTCGTCATCAATCTCCATGAGCAGCTGGAACAATTCAAGAAGAGGGTACAGGAGTCACCCGCAGAGTACAAGATAGAGCAACGACCCGGGTACAGGGGAGGAGGAAGTTACGGCGGGCTCTTGGCACTCGGTTTGGTCTGCAGCGTCGCAATAGGCCTCTGGAGAGGAAGAAAGGGCACATGAGAACCGACTCACGGGAGCATCGTCTCCCCCTCTTCGCCTTTGCTCTTGTGGCGGCCTCCTTCTTGCTTTATTCCGCCCCCCTCCTCTCGCACTGGCTAGTATACAGCAGGACGGCAATAGGGGAGGGAGAGGTCTGGCGTTTTATCACAGGTCACATGGTACACTTCTCCGGAAGTCATCTCTGGTTCAACCTCCTTGTAATAGGAATAACCGGTGCCGTCATAGAATGGGAAGGCTACCCTTACTTCGGAATTCTTTGTGGTGTCTCGTCCGTTATGGTGGGCCTTTGGCTTTACTTCTTCTGTCCTGCCATAACAGAGTATGGCGGACTTTCGGCGATCGCGACTGCATCGACCGTCTATCTGGCCCTCATGAAGGTCAAAGGCACGATCAGGGACTACTGGCCCTGGATAGCTGCCCTCACACTTGTTGGCATAAAAATAGGTATTGAAGGATTGCGGGGGGAAGCGGTCTTCGCATCCTCTTCCGACTTCGCTTTTGTGGTGGTACCGGGCGCCCATATAATCGGTGCCGTGACAGCATTGCTTGCGTTCGCTGTCTGCAGGTTCAGGGCCCGGATGTCCCCGGCAGCATAATTCTCGGAAGTCTCAGTCTTATATCGACTAACGTCTCGCTTCCCGTGGAGTAATATTTCTGCTGAGGATAAGATACTCGTATTTGAAAAGGTCGTCCACGAAAAGGCAAATTAATTCGCCTTCTTCCGCATATGCACCTCTCGATGTAATGATAAAGAGCAGTTCCTGCGTCAGCTCAAAGTCCACAATATCGGCAAATGGTCCTCGAAGACAAGAGTACCCATGGGCGTCTGCCACCTGTTGCAGGTAGGAGAACTTGATGGAATATTCATCATGCCCTGCAAGGGAAATCCTTTCCGGATTCCCTACCGCCAGGGGTCTTCCCGGAGATCGCAGCCACCCCGGAGCTGCAGCTTCGCAACTGTGCTCACCGAGAAAGATAAAAGGAATATTCGAGCAGCAAAGCTTCTCCACTGCTGAGATGGCACCTATGTTCAAATTGAAGGTCCCACCCTGGGGCCGCTCAAGGTCGTACTTCTCGAAAAATAGCCGGGCGGTCTTCAGGTGGTCGTCGTCATGCTCGTCCGGACTATCAAGGATATGGGTATCCACATTCACCAGAGTGGGGAAGTCTCCGAGATTCTCATTCATAATAGCCAGATCGAAACCGCCGAGGTAGGTTGCCTCCGTCTCCAGAAAATCTTCGTTCCTGTAAGAAACGTTGAATTCCTTCAGAGTCTCCCGTTGTTTTCCGAGGAGATATGGGGAGATATCGACCATGCTCACCTGGAATGAAGGGTTCCTGCGGAGAAGATCCCGCATGAGATATCCGTAACCTCCGCCAATCTCGAGGATCGTTTTAACCTTCTCCAGGGGGACCACCGTGCTCAGATAGTCATAAAGACGGTGCCCATAGGAGTCCCCCCCAGTAAAAAGCCTTCTCAAGGGCGTGTCGGGGACGCTAAGGGCATTGCATACGGTCAGTTCCCACCCCAGTGTAGATAGCTGATTCACATGATAAGCTTTGGTGCTGTTCAGCGTGTAACCCGGATTCATGATGACTACCGTACCGGATTTTCAACGATGCTGCGGTATAAACCGACTCTTCCCAATTCAACCCCCCAATCCTTTTCTCTTTCCGTGAAAAAAGGCCCTCAAGGGGAAACCCCTTGAGGGCCTGTCAAACGCTTTCCTAAATCTTACTGCCGGCCCTTCACGATCTCGTCCACGACTGACGGATCGGCAAGAGTTGTGGTGTCGCCAAGCTGATCGATCTCGCCTGATGCGACTTTTCTCAGGATCCTTCTCATGATCTTGCCTGAACGCGTCTTGGGCAGACCGGGAACAAACTGAATCTTGCCAGGAGATGCGATAGGACCGATCTCTTTCCGGACATGTGCAACCAATGCTTTCTTCAGAGCATCGTCGCCGGTCACGCCTGTCTTGAGAATGATGTATGCATAAAGGTCTTCGCCCTTCACTTCGTGCGGGAAGCCGACGACTGCTGATTCTGCAACTGCCGTGGTATAAGAGTTGAGGGCTGCTTCGACTTCGGCGGTACCCATTCTGTGACCCGATACGTTGACGACGTCATCGATACGGCCCATGAGTCTGAAATAGCCGTCTTCGTCTTTTATTGCGCCGTCACCGGAGAAGTAGAAACCGGGCTGCTGGACAAAATATGTATTGAAGAACCTTTCCGGCTCGCCGAAAACGCCCCTCATCATGCCAGGCCATGACTGGCCGATGCAGAGTTCGCCCTGTTCGTTAACCGGTGCGTCTACTGCGGGCTGGTCGCCGGAGGATCTCGACTGCAAGGCGCGGGCATCTACGCCAAAGAACGGCAGTGATGCATAACCGGGCTTCTGGGGCCATGCGCCGGGAAGACCTGTAATCAGGATACCACCTGTCTCTGTCTGCCACCAGGTATCGCAGATGGGGCATTTCCCTCCGCCGATGTATTTGTCATACCAGAGCCATGCTTCCGGATTGATGGGCTCGCCCACTGAACCGAGAACTCTCAGAGTGGAGAGATCCCTGCCCTGAGGCCATTTCTCGCCTTCTTTCATAAGGGCGCGGATTGCGGTAGGTGCGGTGTAGAAACTCGTTACTTTGAACTTCTCGACGATCTGCCAGAACCTGTCCGGATTCGGGAAGGTCGGAACGGACTCAAATACGATGGAGGTTGCACCATTGCACATCGGTCCATAGACGATGTATGAATGACCCGTGACCCAACCGATGTCTGCGGTACAGAAGAAGATATCTTTATCTTTGTAGTCGAAGATGTATTTGAACGTAGCATACACATAGGTCATGTAACCGCCGGTGGTATGGAGCACGCCTTTCGGTTTGCCGGTGGAACCGGAGGTGTAAAGGATGAAAAGAGGATCTTCGGCATCCATCTGCTCAGCGGCACATACATCGCTGATATCTGATGCTTCCAGCTCTTCTTCAAACCACGAGTCTCTGCCGGCAGTCATAGGTACGTCGAAATTGGCAAGCCTCTTCACCACGACGACCTTGTCAACAGTGTGACCCTGCTTTGCGCAGAGATCGCAGGCGATATCGGCATTGGCTTTGGAGCTCACATGTTTGCCTGAACGCCAGTAGCCATTCGCAGTGATGAGTAACTTCGCGCCGGCGTCGAGGATTCTGTCGCGGAGTGCCTCAGCGGAGAAACCGCCAAAAACGATTGTATGGACAGCACCAATCCTGGCGCATGCAAGCATCGCCACCGGAAGCTGCCAGATCATGGGAAGATAAATGGCAATCCTGTCGCCTTTCCGCACGCCCTTTTTCTTCAGGACGTTAGCGAACTTTGATACGAGCTTCAACATCTCTTTGTAAGTAAGTTTTACGACATCTTCATCCGGCTCGCCCTGGAACAGGATGGCAACCTTATCGCCTTTCCCCTTATCAATCTGGGCTTCGAGGCAATTGTAGGACATATTGGTTTTGCCGCCGATAAACCATTCCACTTCGCCTTTGGAGAAATCTTCCCTGTTTACCTTAAGCCATGGCTTAAACCATGTGAGCTCTTTCGCAATGCCGCCCCAGAATGTTTCCGGATCTTTGATTGACTGGTTCCACATCTTTTCATACTCTTCCCTGCTCTTCACATAGGCCTGATCCACAAAAGCCTTAGGTGGTGGGAACTTGCCTTCCATTGCGTCTGCCATACTGAACCTCCTGATTTAATATTGGATATTGCTCTATGTTGTTTATTCGACGAATTATTCTAAACATACAGGGGTATGTTGTCAACAAAATTAAGTTAATATTTTCACAAATCACATTATCGTCATCCGCCGCCTTCGGCGAATGGGAAAATGCGATTATTTTCCGCCGTCTTTCACTGCGGTTTGTATACGATCCCTTCTATGGGGGGGAAGGTTTGTGCAGGGAAAAAATGTTGATGATTACCTCTCAATCCATTATGATACTCCAGAATAAAAACAGAACGAGGTGCCTCCCATGCAGGATACGTCTCCAATTCAAAATGCCTTGGACAAGTTAATTGAAGGAAATAAGCGGTTCCTGTCGCGGGGAGCTTTGCATCCCAACCAGGATGCCGCCCGCAGAGCAGAAGCCACTAAGGGTCAGAGACCCTTTGCCGTAATAGTGGGCTGTTCCGACTCACGCATTCCCCCGGAGATCATCTTCGACCAGGGGATCGGTGATATTTTCGTGATCCGGGTGGCTGGCAACATCGCCGACGATGTTGCGCTGGGGAGCATAGAGTATGCCGTCGACCACCTCGGCTCACAGCTCATTGTGGTACTGGGCCACTCCAGTTGCGGGGCCGTCACGGCGACAGTCCAGGGCGGAGAAGCCCACGGTCACATCGCGAGCATTGTGAAGGCCATAGGGCCTGCGGTGGAGGAAGCAAAGGGCAAGCCCGGCGATCTTACGGACAACAGCATCAGGACAAACGCGGGTCTCGTAGCCCGCACCATTGCCTCATCAAAACCGATCCTCTCCAAGATGGTCGATGAAGGCAGGATAAAAGTGGTCGCTGCTTACTACCATCTCGACACCGGGTTGGTGGAGTTGCTGTAGATCCCGTTCCGTGATAGGCCAGACCCACTGTTTTAGGAAAGTGAGGGTTAGTCCGCCCGTTTTCGATCCGATCGAGATTTTATGCCTTGACAGCTGTCTCGCAAGATAGGTTCAGATGACTTTGAAGACCGGATGTGAGCCGGACAGCTGATTTTAATGTTGAACCGGGATAACCCGAGCCTCACCGGGTCGGTGCGAATAAGGCCAAAACCCCCAATACCATGAACAGTGCCGCCGCTACCCAGTGCATCACTTTCATGTTGATCCGGTGCGTCAGCTTCTCCCCGATCCAGACTGCGGGTACATTTGCAATCATCATCCCCAGGGTAGTCCCCATGACGACTGTGGTGAGCGAATCGTAGCGGGCTGCCAGCGCAATAGTGGCCAATTGGGTCTTGTCACCCATCTCCACGAGAAAGAAGGCAATAAGGGTGGTGATGAAGACGCCGGTGCCCCTCAGATTCTGATTCTCGTCCAATTTGTCCGGCTTCAAAGCCCATATGCCGAAGGCGAAAAAAGAGATTGCCACAATCCATTTCAACGTTTGCGGGGAAACCAGAGAAGCGAGCCAGGAACCAACATATCCGGCAAAAAAATGATTGGCAAGGGTTGCGAAGAAGATACCCGCAATAATCGCCATCCTATGCTTGAGTTTTGCAGCGAGGACAAAGGACAACAATTGGGTCTTGTCACCCATTTCGGCGAGCGTTACAACTGCTGTTGAGAGAAATAGAGCTTCCACGGACCTCCTCCGCACCACAAATTGGCAGAACTGAGTTGTATGCTTTACATGTATTGCCCTTGTTCTCCGAATGCCGCCGGAATAGAATCTACCGACTGACAGCCGGTGGGTCTTCCAGGCTTATCGCCAATAGTCCTCACGGGAACTCCACCGGTTCCCGCTACTGCAATTCCTTACCATTAATATATCCAGACGACAGCCCCGACAGACCAAGGGCGTGCCACAAGAGTCTCTGTCTCCACCGCCTTCTTACCTCGCACCCTCATTGGGAGATAGAACTGGGATGAGCTGTGACACCGGCCCCAGGGGGACCCAGGAGTATTGATCTCCCAGCAGCGTGGGCTTTCCGAGGGTCTTCTTCAGATACTCCAGCATAAGCTCTTCTATCATCTGCTCCTTGGGTATATTGGCAACAGAGATCTGCTCCTCTTGTTTTGATGAGCCTATCTTGCCGGTCTGGATGGCCGAGGAACGCAGGGCGTGCTGTAAAGCAGTATATCTTTTTGTCAGGTCTCCGGCCGGCATGCCTGAAAGCCACTGGTATACCGATATCATCTGGTTCGGAGCCGGCAAACGCGGAGACTCCAGGATCGACCTGGAACTCTTGGCGAACCGCTTCAGGCCGTTGAGGATATGCTTGGGCTGGACAAAATTGATTCCCGTCCAACCAGCGCGAAGCCACTGAAAATGACCCGTCTTGACTGTGGCCGGCTCGGTACCGGCTTCCACGTAGACGCCCACGGAGAAATAGTCATAGATGTACGATTTTACCCAGCCTAAGCCGGTCTTTGGAGTGCCCGGCTCGCCGGAATAGTAGTAGGCCCAGTTGTTGTCATCGCCCAGGATGACGCCCTTTTTCCCTACGTTCGACGTACTGACCTGTTTCGACACCGAGATGAGTACCTGTCTCCCTTTGTGGTTGAGTAATATGATCGTCCTTTTCAGGTCGTACTCATGATAAACGCCTGTATTGAGGTCGGGTGTGTCCGCTTCACGCTGGAAACCGCGGATGACGATGGGAGGAGTTGCGGGAAGGGCAGGTTTCCAACTGCTGGGCAGCTTCTGTGCTTCTCCGCGGGCGTTCCAAAGGGAGTAGCGGACCGAAGAAGGCCTTGTGACCACAGTGGGGATGAGCGAGTTGTGGGAGTATTCCAGAAATCGTGAGAAGCCTATCTTCGTGTCGAATTCATAGTAAGCCCCCTGACATCCCTGGGACTTCGGAAGGAAGTACTCCGTCTGCTGCTTGGAACCCATAACATAATCGGCCAGTGCAGCCACG
>CAYOYU010000159.1:0-682 GCA_964408265.1 uncultured Syntrophorhabdaceae bacterium | reverse complement strand
TCATCAAGGACAGCTTTCGGGTCGGTGCAGAATTGGACCAGGTGAAGTGCCGCATCATTGACAGCCCCAGGAATCTCTTCGGCCGAAAAAACCAACCCGGCCTGAAACAACAGGGTCAGTAACAGGCCACAAAGGGCACTCTTCCATATCCGTCCGGAGCAGCCCCGGTTAAACCATGCCCGTCTCATCTTTAACATGTTAATCATCGCAGATCGTCTCATTATTCTGGCTTCCTGATCTATGAATTCTAACCTCGCCTCTTCTCCATTCTTCCCTGTATCCTCGGCAGATAGGCATACTTGAGGGTCAGGCCCAGGCATATCATAACTCCACTCAGTATCTGTCCCATGGTGAGCAATCCAAAGAGGTACCCAAGTTGTTCATCGGGAACACGGAAAAATTCGCACAGAATTCTGAATGCACCGTACAATACAAGGAAAAGAGCGAGCACGTCGCCGGCCCTCTTCTTCCGGTCTTTGTAGATCCAGAGGATGGCAAAAAGCAGCAGACCTTCAAGAAAAGCTTCGTATAACTGCGAAGGATGCCGCGGAAGGGGCCCTCCCTGCGGGAAGACCATTGCCCAGGGAACGCTGGAGGGCTGACCGAGAGGTTCAGCATTGATAAAGTTCCCCATTCTGCCGAAGAAAAGGCGGGGCGGGCACGGGGGGATTAGCAGGCCTGC
>CAYOYU010000158.1:6127-11557 GCA_964408265.1 uncultured Syntrophorhabdaceae bacterium | reverse complement strand
CAATCCCTCTCATTCTTTACCTTAAGGTGGTCAGTATGTCTATGCCCATCTACTCTGCCTTAAATTTTTTTCCTTGACAAAAAAAATGGGCATGCTAACATCATTCAATGAACATCAATTTCATTAGACGGAATTACTTCATCCAGCCTGCTCACCGGCTGGAAGAGATCCGCGCTCTTTTCAGGGAGGCTATGCTATGACGGACAGCATTTATTGGAATCCCCTGGTCGAGACAATGCCCGGGGAGAAATTGAAGGAACTGCAGCTCAGGAAGTTCAGGAAAGCCTTTCAGTGGGCCTACGAAAAGTCGCCTTTTTACGGAAAACTTTACAGGGATGCGGGAATCGAACCCGGCGATATAAAGACCTTCGACGACATTCGGAAGGTACCGAAGATCGACAAGGGCATGCTCCGGGAGGTACAGAGTAGAGAACCCTTTCCTTATGGAGACATTCTTGCTGTGCCTCTGTCCGAGGTAACGGAATTCCGCCAGACCAGCGGAACAACCGGGACCCCTGTCTATCAGGCAGATACTTGGCAGGATTGGGAATGGTGGGCCGAGTCATGGGCCTATATCCTTTATGCCCACGGGTACAGGGATACGGACCGTCTCTTCCTGCCCTTCGGTTACAACATCTTTGTGGCATTCTGGGCCTGCCATTACGGAGCGGAAAAGCTGGGATGCGAAGTGGTGCCCGGAGGGGTGCTGGACACCGAGGCGAGAATCATGAAAATGAAGGAGCTGAAGTGCACCGCCTTCGGAGCGACCCCGACCTATGTGCTCGGGATGGCCGACACAGCCCGCAGGATAGGCATCGATCCAAAGACGATCGGTATTCAGAAGATTACCTGTGCGGGTGAGCCAGGAGCAAGCATACCCACCACAAAACAGCGCATCGAGGAAGCATGGGGAGCAAAGGTCTATGACCATATCGGTGCCACGGAGATCGGGGCCTGGAGCTACTCCTGTTTGCATCAGCGCGGGCTGCACGTGAATGAGGCGCTCTTTCTCGTCGAAATCGAAGACCTGGACACTGGGGAGATAATTGATACACCCAACAAGAACGGGAAGATGATAATTACCGCCTTCGACAGGGTCGGAAAACCATGCATACGATTCGATTCAAAAGACGTTATCCGCTGGGCGGATTACGACTGCGAGTGCGGCAGGACCTTCAGGATCATAGACGGTGGTGTTGTAGGCAGGGCAGACGATATCACCAAGGTTAAGGGTGTCCTTCTCGCTCCTACGGCCATCGAAGAGGTGGTGCGCAGTTTTGCGGAACTGGGTGACGAATACGAGGTGGTGGTGACGAAGAAAGGTGACATCGATGATATTCTTCTCAAGATTGAGCTCAGGCCCGGTTATGAGGAAAAGAAGGATGCCATTCTTGTTCAACTGAAGGATCAACTCAGGGTAAAGACCAACCTGGGCTACAAGATGGAAGTCCACCCCTTCGGTACCCTTCCCCGTTACGAGGTGAAGGCGAAGAGATTCAAAGACCTCAGAAAGCATTAAGAAGGAGGAGATCATGGAGAACCGGATTGACTTTAAAGCCCTCGATGCGAAGATAAAAGAGCTTCGCAAGACTGCAGAGGACATAAATGAGATGGGCGGCGGAATCGAGGCGGTAAAGAGAAATACCAACAGGATTCTTGCCAGCACGCGAATGCTGGAAATCAACGTGTGCGACGTAATGGAGGTTTTGTAACAAGCGAAAGAGTGGTACGGGCAGGAAAACTTATCCCGGCAGGTGAAACTATGGGTGACAAGGAAGCAGGATTCTACAACAGGTCTTTGGAGAGGGCTCTACAGATTCTGAACGTTTTCGGTGCACAGGAACAGACAGGTGCGAAGCAGTCGCTTTCTCTCGCTCAACTTTCGGAAACCCTGAACCTGCCCAGAGCCACAGTCCTGAGGCTTTGTGCCACTCTGGTGAACTACGATTTCCTGAGACAGAACCCCGACACCAAACGATATTCCCTGGGACTGAGACTCTTCGAGCTGGGAAGCCTCGTATTTTACTCCTTCTCCCTCAGAAAGACTGCCGGCCCTTTCCTGGACCAGCTGCAGGTGAAACTGGGCGCCACAGTGTTTCTCGGGATATTAGAGAAGGATGAACTCTTGTACGTGGACAAACGGGAAGACCCGAAAAATCCTATAAGCTTCACGTCAAAAATCGGCACCAGGCGTCCCCCCTACTGGGGGATGCTGGGGCCCGCAATCATGGCGCAACTCCCCGAAAAAGAGATCGAGAGGCTTCTGGAGAAAAAACCTCTCGCTGTCACCGCAAAAAGGTCCCATACCAAGAAAGAGGAGTTCCTCGGCTGGCTCCGGCAGATAAAGCAGCAGGGCTATGCCATTGATATCGAAACGGCCATGGACGGTATTTCAGGAGTCGGCGCCCCTATCTACGATTTTACCGGAAAGGTAGTGGCGGCCATTGGTATCGGTTTCATCTCTTCATCGCTGGATCAGCAAGACATCAAGAAGGCCGTAAAAGAAATAGTGGATACGGCCATGAGCGTATCGCGGGAACTTGGATACATTGAGAAGAGAGGGTAACGGCATCATTCTTTCCTGTCTGTTTGAACCAAGGCTGGGCTACGTGCAATCTGCTGGTAATCTCCTAGACCTTTATTCTTAGCGGCTATAGTGAAATTATGAACCTCGTGCTTTTTTGCTTTACAAAAGATGTGGCTCTATTGATAACATCACTTACTGAACATGTATTTCGTACAATGAACATGTTTTTTATCCTGAACATCCTATGGGGTTTCTTCCCGGGGGAACAGGAGGGCGCAACCCGTGGTGCCATATATCCGGAAGACCAAGCGGAAGAAAGTGGCTGCATTGGTTGTATTGCCAAGCGGTGCAGCAATGTCTTTGAAGTCTCAGGTGTCCAATCTTTGAATCAGAGGAGGTAATCATCTATGGAATACTGGAATCGGTACACAGAGACCTTATCCAGGGAAAAGCTGAATAAAATTGAACTGAAATATTTCCAGGACCTCGTCTCCTACGGCAAATCCCGCTCCAACCTTTACAAGGAGAAGCTGCAAGGCATTGAAGTGGGCGATATCAAAACCTTTGAGGACATCAAAAAAGTTCCTTTCACCTACAAGGAGGAATTGAGGCGGTGGCAGGAGGACGTGGAACCCTTCCCTTACGGCGGCCTTCTGGGCGTCCCCATAGAAGAAGTCTGCACCTTCAGACAGACCAGCGGCACCACCGGCAAACCGGAAACCTACGAAAGCTGGCAGTGGAGGATCGAATCATGGTGCCACATACTCTGGATGGCAGGATTCAGGCCACGCCATAGTGTTTTCCTGCCCTTCGGATACAACGTTTACGTGGCCTTCTGGGAAGCACATTACTCTGCAGAAAAATTAGGGTGTGAGGTGATACCGGGCGGGGCCCTCGATACCAAAGGCAGAGTCAACAAGATCATCGAAATGAAAGTAAATGCCATGACAGGCACCCCCACCTACACCCTGAACATCGCGCAGGAAGCTATGGCAATGGGTATTGATCCAAAATCACTAGGGATTGAGAGGATACTCGGTGCAGGTGAACCGCTGCCGGAGGCGACCCGGAAGAAGATTGAGGAAACATACGGATGCAAGATGTGCGACCACATCGGCAGCACCGAAACCTGTGGTTTTGCAGCCATGTGTGAAGCCCAGCAGGGCCTTCACATCATCGAGCCGCTCTTCCTTGTTGAACTTCTGGACCGCGAAACCCTATCGAAAGAGGTTGCTGAAGGCGAGCAGGGGGTCCTGGTCGTCACTCCGCTAGGCAGACACTCATTTCCGGTGATTCGGTTCAACACCAATGACGTAGCCATCAAGGGGCCTTCAACGTGCGAGTGTGGCCGGACTTCACAGAAAATGATGGAGATCGTGGGCCGCGTAGACGACATCACCAAAATCCGTGGAGTCCTCTTCTCTCCCAAGACGGTAGAGCAACTCATACGGTCAGAATTCCCAGAGGTCATCGAATATGAACTCGTAGTGACCCGCGAGGGCATCATGGACAACATCCTCGTAAGAATCGAGGTCAATCCCAGCATCGGAAAAGAGGAAGCGGAAGCAGTAGCTAAAAGGCTCAGCGAACGGCACAAGATAAAGACGAATCTGTCTGCAAAAACAGTGGTGGAAGCTCCTGGAACTCTACCCCGTTATGATCTGAAAGCAAAGAGGTTCAAAGACAAGAGGAACGTGCACTGATAGTGAATAAGACGGGGCGAGGTGAGCCCCACGAGTATGCCCTTTCAGCGACTTCTGTCTCGAGAGGGGGAGGCTCACACGGCTTGGCCGGGTGAGGGGGCGACGTGAGCCCCGACAAACTGCAAAGAGAGGTGCCCACTAATGGAAGAGATTAGAAACGAGATACGGAATATGGAACAGAGTGCCCTCAGACTCCAGGCTCTCGCAAAGGATAATAACGCCGTCAGGAAGAATGCCGAGATCATCCTGACTTTTCTCTACATACTGAAGTTTATAACGCCGGAAGAATAGTTGAAGCTTTTACCATAGCCCCATAGACGACGGGACTTATGAAAGAACGTAAATAATGAAAAGGGAGGTTTGAGTATGTCATTAGAAGGAAGACTTGCATTGGTAACAGGGGCTTCAATGCCGAGGGGTATCGGGAAAGCGGCTGCCCTCGCACTGGCACGGGACGGAGCAGATGTGGTGGTGACCGGCTACAACAACATGGACGGGGTAAAGGCGGTCGCCGACGAGATCAAGGCAATGGGACGCAAATCCATGGCCTTACGGATGAACGGAAGGGAATACTCAGATGTGCAGAAGGGCTTCGCTGCCATCAAGGCGGAACTGGGACCAGTCAATATCCTCGTCAACAATGCTTCCCAGATGCGCCGGATGGTGACCATTGCGAAGACGACCATCGAGGATTGGGACAACGAGGTGAAGCTCTGCCTCAATTCTGCCTTTTACTGCATTAAGGAAGCCTGGGCAGATATGGTTGCCAACAAGTATGGCCGTATCGTCAACATGACCTCAGTGGCAGGCGTCATGGGAGGCTCCGGCCAGACGAGCTACGGCTCAGCAAAAGCAGGACTCATAGGCATGGCGAAATCGGTGGCTCTTGAAGGTGCACGCTTCAACATCACCGCCAACTGTGTTCTCGTGGGCACCGCCATGACCGAGGCGTATTATGAGCCCATCCCGCAGGAGATACGGGAAAGATTCGAGAAGAGGATCGCCCTGAGACGTCCTGCAGAACCGGAGGAGATCGCTGAGGCAATTGCCTTCGCGGTATCGGACAAGGCATCCTACATGACCGGCTCCATCGTCAACATGATGGGCGGTCTTGATCTGTTTGTGTTTTAAACTAAATATGCAAGGAGGTAAGAGATATGAAAGCGTACACAAAGGCATTTATCCCCTATAAGGGGTACT
>CAYOYU010000158.1:5817-6117 GCA_964408265.1 uncultured Syntrophorhabdaceae bacterium | reverse complement strand
GCGGTGGCAGGGAAGCATGCAGTATGACAACGCCGTTGAACTCGCGGCAAATACGGCGAGGAGATGGTTCCTTGAGTAGAATCTTGACCCCGTCATCCTCGATTATATGTACTTCGGCTCAACCGTTTCCCAGAAGCACTGGTTCGTATCACACAACTATTCCGCTGCAATACTGACGGACGACAAGAAATTCCTTCCGGCCCTCTTCGTGAACCAGGCCTGTGCCACATCCACCACCATTCTGAACCTTCTTGCCAAGGACCTCGAACTGGGCGTATACGAAATAGGTTACGGCCTTAT
>CAYOYU010000158.1:1473-5807 GCA_964408265.1 uncultured Syntrophorhabdaceae bacterium | reverse complement strand
TGGCCGACCGTTGTTCAAACGGCCCGCTTACGATCTGGCCGGATCCCTTGGGTCCCGGAGGCCAGCCCGTCCGGGAAGACTGGAATATGGACAACTTCGCGGGAACACCGAGACACCGTGCCTACATGGCTGAGACTGCAGAGAACGTTGCCAAGGAGATCGGCATGACGAAGGAGGAGTGCGACGCGGTAGTGCTGCGCCACTTCCAGCAGTATCAGGATGCCCTTGCTAATGATCGGGCGTTCCAGAAACGTTACATGTACGCTCCTGAGGTCACGGTAACGAAGAAACAGAAAAAGCTCATGGACCAGGATGAGGGATGGACCCCGACCACGGCTGAAGGTCTGGCAAAACTGAAACCGCAGTACCCGGGAGGAGTCTTAAGCTTCGGCGCCCAGACATTCCCCGCCGACGGCAATGCAGGCATCCTCGTAACCACCAGGGATAAGGCAAAAGAGCTGAGCGCAGATCCGAAGACGGAAGTGCAGATCATCTCCTACGGTTTTGCGCGGGTGAAACCGAAATTTATGCCCGCAGCGCCTATCCCGGCAGCTCAGATGGCCCTCGCCAATGCAGGCCTGAACATAAAGGATATTAAATCAATCAAGACCCATAACCCCTTCGCCGTGAATGACCTGGCCTTCGCCAAGGTAATGGGTGTTGACGTCATGACGATGAATAACTATGGCTCCTCCCTGATCTATGGTCATCCCCAGGGACCGACGGCAGCCAGGGCCATCATCGAGATGATAGAAGAGTTGGTGCTTTTAGGCGGCGGGTACGGCCTTTTTACCGGCTGCTCCGCAGGCGACACCGCTGCAGCTCTGGTGATCAAAGTAGGGTAACGCCTTCCATATTCAGGGAGCCGGGCCGCCCCCGGCTCCCCCCCTGCCTCCGGCCAGCCAGGAAGATCTGGCATGGAGGAAGGAAGGCGAATTCAGGGACGCAGTACCGGATATTGAGCTGACAACAAGGTAATTAGGAATGCCTCGATCAACATTTGAAGGAAAGATGGTAGAACCTCACGCAACCCCACTCTCGCAGGATTCGCTTGACAAGGAATCCAACACTTCCTGTAACATAGGCTTTATCATGATATCCGCTGAGCCGGGCAGAATTTTGAATCATGTCAGGCGGTTTTCCCAGCCCCACATCCGGTGGACTCACACGATAAGGAGGCATAATGGAAAGCATACTCAGTAAATTTCTCAAGGTGGCGACCAAGATTCTGAACCTCATCGGAGGTTCGGCGCTCACCTTCATGATGTTTCTCACCGTCGCCGATGTCCTCATGCGTGCAGGCGGTCACCCCATCATCGGGACCTACGAAATTGTCGGTCTCGCGCTGGCGCTCGTCATCGGCTTCGGCATCCCCAAGGTCTCCATGGACCGCGGCCATGTCTACATGGAGTTCATTGTGGAGAAACTTCCTAAGAAGTGGCGCAATGCCATGAACATCTTCACCAGGGTCCTCTGCATCGGACTCTTCATCCTCATCGGCTACAACCTTTTCGGCGTGGGCAACGAGTTCCACACTTCAGGAGAGGTGAGCCCCACCCTGAAGCTGCCCTTCTTCCCTGTCGCCTACGGCGTCGGCGTCTGTTGCTTCATCGAATGCATCGTCTTCATGCTCGACATTATCCGGATCTGGAGGGGACACTATGAATGAGATAACCGTCGGTATTCTGGCGTTAGCCTTCCTCCTGCTCCTTTTCGGAACGGGCATCGAACTGGGATTTGCCATGGCCCTCGTGGGATTTGTGGGCTTCGCCTACTTGAACGGAATCCCCTCTGCCATGAACTTAATCGGCAGGGACATCTACGACGTCATCACCAATTACGGCTACACCGTCTTCCCGCTCTTCATCCTCATGGGACAGATCGGGTTCAATGCCGGTATCGCGCAGCGGCTCTACAGCGCTGCGAATAAGTTCATCGGCCACATCCCCGGAGGACTCGCCATGGCCACCGTTATCGGGGCCACCGGTTTTAAGGCGATCTGCGGCTCATCTGCCGCCACCTCGGCAACCTTCGCCTCTGTTGCTATCCCCGAGATGGAACGCTTCGGGTACGACAAACGCCTCTCCACGGGCATCGTCGCCACCGTGGGGACCTTGGGCTGCATCATCCCTCCCAGCGTGGTCCTCATTATCTTCGGCATCCTCACGGAACAGTCCATCGGCCAGCTCTTCCTGGCCGGTATGATCCCCGGACTCATCATCGCCCTATTCTTCATCGGCATCATCTACGGCTGGGCCAAGATGAACCCCGCAATCGCCCCCATGTCGGCCAAATCGACCTGGGGTGCCAGGATGCGTTCCCTGCCTGAGGTGGCCTGGATCGCCCTCGTCTTCCTCCTCGTCGTGGGCGGCATCATGCAGGGATTCTTCACCCCCTCGGAAGCCGGTGCGGTAGGTACATTCGCGGTCCTGCTCCTCGCCGTCTCCAAAGGGGACATCAAGTTCTGGGGGTACGTCAAATCGGTCACTGAGGCACTGCGCACCGCGGGCATGCTCCTCATGCTCATTGCCGGCTCCACAATCCTGGGCCACTTCATCGCCGTCACCAATATCCCCCAGTATGCGGCAGACTGGGTGGTAGCGCTTCCGCTGAACCGGTACGTCATCATGTTCCTCATCTGTATGGTCTACCAGATCGGTGGTTCCTTCATCGACGATCTGGCATTCATGATCCTTGCCACTCCCATCTTCTACCCGGCGGTTCTGAAACTCGGCTTCAACCCGCTCTGGTTCGGTATCGTCATCGGCGTGGTGGTCATGATCGGCGTCGTCATCCCTCCCGTGGCAGTCTGTGTCTTCGTGGTGAAGAACATCACGAAAGTGCCCATGGGTACCATCTACAAGGGGGTCATGCCTTTCCTCATCTCCCTCATCGTCATGTGGGGACTCCTCTTCGCCTTCCCGCAGTTGGCGCTCTGGCTCCCTTCGGTATTCTATAAGTGAGAGGGATTGTGTCTTTTCAGTATAACTTTCTTGACGGCAGAGGGGGCATGCAGTCCAGCCTTTTCTGCATCTACATAGATTTTGGAATCGGTGGAAGAGGTTATTTTACCGCTGCATCCCGCTTTACCGAGGATGCGCAACTAATATTAAGGGGGTAGTAAGATGGTAAGAAAGATGGTATGGCTTTCGTTCGTTCTTTTGATGCTCTTCACTTTTTCTACGTACGCCGGCGCTGAAGTAATGAAACTCAAGTTTGCAAACTATTTTCCGCCCACCCATATGAATTCCGTTATGATGGGCAAATATTGCGAGGAGCTGAGCAAGAAGCTGGCAGGCAAGGTGGAGATCACCCAGTACACAGGCGGCACCCTCTTGACGGCGCCGAAGATGGCGGCGGGAGTGGCGAGCAACATCGCCGATATCGGCCTCTCCCACTGCTCCTATTCGAGGGGCCGTTTCCCCGTCATGGAGATCATGGAGCTGCCCATGGGCTTTCCAAGCCCCTGGATTGCGACCCATGTGGCAAATGACTTCTACAATAAATATAAACCGAAAGAGTGGGATACCTATCATGCCCTTATGTTCTCAACGAGCCCCATCAATGTGGTCCAGACCCTGAAGACGCCCGTGAAGACACTGGCTGACATCAAAGGGATGAAACTGAGGGGAACGGGACGGATCGGCGATATCGTAAAGGCCCTCGGTGCAGTGCCCATGCCCATCGAGACCGTTGACCTCTATGAGGCGCTGAGAAGGGGCGTTATTGACGGCACCTACCTTCCCCTGGAGACCCTCAAGGGCTTCAAGACAGGTGAAGTACTGAAGTTTAACTCGGCGACCTGGAAAGTGGGGAGCGTCTTCGCCTTCTACGTAGTCATGAATAAGAACAAATGGAATGCCATGCCTGCCGATGTTCAGAAGACTATCACTGAGTTCTCGAAGGAGTTCATCGAGAGATGGGCTGTGGAGTGGAACAGGATCGACATTGAAGGCCGGGAGTATTTTACAAAGCTGGGCGGCCAGATCGTGCCCGTCTCCGATGCCGAGCAGGCCAAAATGGTAAAAGCAGTGGAACCGGTCATCCAGGACTACAAGAAGGATCTGCTCGCCAAGGGCTTCAAGGCTGCCGAGGTCGATGAGTGGCTAAACTTCATAAAAGAGCGCATCGAGTACTGGAAAGGCCAGGAAAAGGCCCAGAAGATTCCCACAGCATACCAGTATTAGAAAACACAAAGGGGCAGAGCGGATAGTATCCGCTCTGCCCTATTATTCAGACTAACCTCCCGCTTGAATTGTCGGTACACTCTGAGGACGAAGTTCCCGTACCAGAAAAACCAGTCCGCTCGAGAGGGTTACCAATACCCCAAGAAT
>CAYOYU010000158.1:0-1374 GCA_964408265.1 uncultured Syntrophorhabdaceae bacterium | reverse complement strand
GCGATGATGCCAACGGGAAAGAACCCGTAAATGAAGCTTGCTTGCAGGAGGAGCGCTATGCTTATCAACTTGGTGCCCGCCACTGCCACAAAGATGGTAAAGACTCCGGACATGATCAGGATAGAAACCATCACGGCACGGATACTGTACCGGCTCACCAACAGTCCTGAGCCTATAGCCACAACGAAGCCCCCTATCCTTGATATTCCGAAAATGGTATTGGCGTAGCCAATGTCGAGATGCATCTCCTTGGTCAAATAGAGCGGTATCACTGAATAGACGCCTAAGCTTGAAGAGGCGGCAAATATCCAGATGAAACTCAAAGTCCAGAAGGCCTTCATGGAGATGAAGCTGCCAAACTGGGCCTTGCCTATCCTCGGGACCTTCAGTTCCTCGAAGAGTGCGTAAAATATGGCTGCGGCCAGGACGAAGACAAGCCCGAGCACCCCGAAAACCCCTCTCCATTCGACAAAATGAAGGAGGACGAGGGCGATGAAAGGAGCCCCGAAAACTCCTACGGAGGCTGCGGAGTCATGTATGGCAATTGCCCTGCCCCAGACCTTTTCGGAATAGTAACTGGTAATCAGCGGGATCACCGCGGGTATGTACACACCTGTTGCCAACCCTATGATAAAGGAAAACAGATAGAGGATCGAGAAGACCTTGAAGAAAGGTATGAGAAAGAAGACTATGGCCGACACAATCAAGGAGACAAAGATAGACCTCTTGTACCCCAAAACACCGGAAAGAAGTCCTGATGATACGAGGGAGATTCCGTAGCCTATGGATTGGAATATAAAGATGCTGCTCGCCTTGGCATGGCTTATGTGAAATTCATCCTCTATGAGCGGAAGCAAGGGGGAAAATGTCGTTCTGCCTATAAAGTTGAGAAACCATAGCGAACTGAGAAAGAGGAGGAACAGGAAAGCTCTGCCTCTTAAAGACGTGAACCTTTTCATCCTTCCAAATGTACAGGCAATTCTCAAGAAACTCAACAAAAAGGTTTTTCTGATCTAGTTATGCGCAGCCCCTAAAAAAGGCCTAAATTCCTATTGACAGACTATTTTGTCTGGGGTACAGTATTCCAAGGTCCGAAGGGTAATTCCTCACCGAGAAGCATAGGGGCCAACGATATGCATCAACCCTGCGGCCGGGCCAGAGAGGTGGAAAGCCAATGACAGAAATCAAGTTTTACGGCAGAGGAGGACAGGGAGCGGTAATCGCATCCCAGATACTGGCAAAAGTCTTCTTTCTCATGGGGATGTATCCGCAGTGTTTCTCCGTTTTCGGGGGTGAGAGGCGGGGTGCGCCGGTGTCCAGTTTTCTCAGGGTTGACGACAAGAAGATATACCTGAAATGCGAGATCAGGAAACC
>CAYOYU010000157.1:4292-11822 GCA_964408265.1 uncultured Syntrophorhabdaceae bacterium | reverse complement strand
GCGTCATATCGGTGACCTCAGGCTATACGGGCGGTACCAAAAAGGACCCCACTTACGAAGAGGTCTCCTCTGGCACCACGGGCCATGCCGAATCGGTGGAGATCATCTTCGACCCTTCAAAGATCGGCTATGCCAAACTTCTCGATGTCTTCTGGCATAATATCGATCCTTTTGCGAAGGACAGACAGTTCTGCGATACCGGCCGTCAATACAGGAGTGTTATCTTCTACCACAATGAAGAGCAGAAGAGGTTGGCCGAAGGGTCAAAAAAGGCACTCGAATCATCCATGGGGGCGAGGGGTGCGATCTACACGGAAATTACGGCGGCCACGGAGTTCTATCCTGCAGAAGAGTACCACCAGAAATACCACAAGAAGAATCCCCTCCGGTACCACTTTTACCGGCTCTCCTGCGGCCGCGACGAAAGGCTCAAGGAAGTCTGGGGAGGCGGGCAATAAGGCGTTGCAGGGGCTCATCAGGCCACAACGGGCCTGATGAGCCGCGTTTAACCCGGAAGAATGCAAAGCCGGGCAACTTACTGTCGAGGTGAATCTTTGGAGCCTGAAGCGTACATAACGAGCCAGTTGAAGGAAGGGGAAAGGGTACTGTATTACGGTCGCTGTCACTGGGTTATCCTCCTAGGCCCGGCCATGGTTATTTTTTTGGGAGGAATCTCCATTCAGAACAAAGGTATGTCTGCGCTGATCCTTCTTTGCATAGGAGTGATCTTCGCTGTTTTTGCCATCATAAGCTACAGGGGCTCCCTCGTGGCGCTTACACAGACGAGAATCCTCGGGCGAATGGGATTTCCGGTGAGACGCCAATACGACATCGACCTTGATAAGATCGCTGACATGAGGATTACGCAGCCTGCTTTGGGAAAGTTGCTGAATTTCGGCCGCATTATTGTTACCATCCAGGGCCCAAGGCAAGCTTCTCTGAGGATGATCGGTGACCCTCTGGCATTTGTTGCAGCAGTACAGAAGCAGGTTGATGTGCTCCGGATCAAACTTGAAGGGATGCAAGCTAACCAAAGCCCGCCCGTGCCCAAGCCTTAGCCGCCTGTGATCGCCAAACTCATTCCTGCTCCCAATTCGACGGGCAGAGTAGCCTTTCTTCTCTGTTGCCATTGTTTGCAGGGATCTGTATAGTTTGGCAAATCCTCAAGCAATAGTGTATTATTGTGTCCACACGATTTAACTATGACCGAAAGTAAACCCGATAAAACAATGGATCTCAGAGGGACGGCTGAAGGAATTGTCAGATCGCTGGGGCTTGTTTTTGGTGATATCGGAACCAGCCCTATCTACACTCTCACCGTAATCTTTCTTGTATTGAAACCGACAGAGGCGAACGTGGTAGGCGTGCTTTCCCTCATCGTCTGGACCCTCACTATTCTCGTGACCGTGGAATATGCCTGGCTCGCCATGAGCCTGGGAAAGAAAGGAGAAGGCGGGACAATCGTGCTGAGGAGCATACTTCTGCCTCTCCTGAAGAAAGCCAGGCCCATGACCTTTGTAACCATACTCACTTTCGTCGGTATTTCTTTGCTTATCGGTGACGGGGTGATCACTCCTGCCATCTCCATACTGAGTGCCGTGGAAGGTATCCTTCTAATTCCGGGGCTGGAAAAAACAAGCCAGACCATACTTATCGTGATTGCCGGTGTCATCGCCATTCTCCTCTTCTCCGTTCAAAGGCGCGGCACCGGAAAAGTAGCGGGCGCCTTCGGCCCGATCATGGTTGTCTGGTTTTTTGCCATCGGGGTATTCGGTATTCTGGCAATAATCCAGACCCCTCTCGTGCTAAAGGCGGTAAATCCTTACTACGCAGTGCAGTTTCTTTACCGGAACGGTATAGCCGGGTTCTTTGTCCTCTCGGAAGTGATCCTCTGCGCTACGGGCGGCGAAGCGCTCTATGCTGATATGGGCCACCTCGGACGTAAACCTATCATCCAGGCCTGGTCTTTCGTGTTTATTGCCCTGGTGCTCTGTTACCTCGGCCAGGGGGCCTTTCTTCTTCACGGTAATCAGGGGCACAACGCACTTTTTGGTATGGTCCTCCATCAGGCGAAGATTCTTTATGTTCCCTTCCTGATCCTGAGTATTCTGGCCACCGTCATAGCTTCTCAGGCGATGATCAGCGGCATGTTCTCCATTGTCTACCAGGGAATTACCACCCGTATACTCCCGCTTTTCAAGGTGGAGTATACGTCTACCGAACTCCGTTCGCAAATCTACATCGGATTTGTCAATTGGTTTCTCCTGCTGTCGGTATTGTTTGTGATGTACCGGTTCAGGGAGTCGAATAATCTCGCCGCCGCCTATGGTCTCGCGGTTACAGGAACCATGATGTTCACCGGCGTTATGATGACTGCCATCTTCTACCTGAAGAAGGAAAAGCTGAAAGCCTGCATCAGTATTTTTGTGACCATCATTGACATGATATTCCTTCTCTCCAACACCTACAAGATTCCCCACGGCGGGTACTGGTCACTGGTCATCGCCAGCATACCCTTTGCCGTCATCCTGCTTTATACCTGGGGACAGCGGGTGCTTCACCGGAGGATGCGACCACTCACCATGGACGTCTTTCTGCACAGCTACAACCAACTGTATGAGGAACTCCCCAAGATAAAGGGGAGCGCTCTCTTCTTCGCGCGTGACACACAAAAGGTAGCGCCCTACATTGTGCACACCATCTTTCGGAACAATATCATTTACGAGGATAATATCCTCGTCACCATCATCACCCGGGACGATCCATTTGGGGTGACGGGGGAATTCAGTGCTGATCTGGCGCCCGGACTCCGCAGGTTCGTGATCCAGATGGGCTATATGGAAGTGGTTGATGTGGAATCGATTCTCAAGAACGCAGGGATTCAGGAGAAAACCATATTCTACGGCCTGGAGGAGATTGCGACGGATAACTTATTCTGGAGGCTCTTCTCGGCCATAAAGAGGTTGGCTCCGCCCTTCGTCCAATACTACGATCTCCCCCCTGCAAAGCTCCACGGAGTGATCCAGCGTATCGAGATGTAGGTTACACTCTTGCTACTGTTGTTGGGTCCCCTTTGCTCCGCCTGTGACAGGGAGTCCTTTCCGCTGTCCGCCGGTATTGGGGACTGAAGGCGGCGATGGCGGAGAATTTGAGGAGACTTTGAACGTGCCGCATCCCGGGTGGACAATCATTCCCTCATAGAATTGCCCGTCAGCAGAAAGGGATCCCACCATTCTCACCATATCCCAATCCGGCCCCGGCCGGTCAATCCACTTTACCGGCTCGAAGGTTAGTTTTCCCGAAGTATTGTCAAATGTACCTGACATGATAAAACTTCCGCTGATGCCCTTATAATTGAAGCCGAAGGTCGCTTCTATTCTCCCTTCTTGCACGGATGTGACGGTGACTATCAGGTCTGTTGCCCCCTGCTGGCAAAGGTATGATCCCTCCCACTGGAGGCCTTGAGAGACAGGCTGAGCATGTCCCGAGGCAGCAAACAGCGGCAAGGACAGGAAGACGATCAGCAATGCCAGGCCTTTAAATGATTGGACTGCAGTTCTTTGCATGCATTTCACCTCGTGCTATATTTGTCTCATTCTCACATTCCCTTAGGGCAGGGTCAATAAGATTCCCTCGGGATTCGTTCAATGGTACAATAATCTCCATGAGAGTGTTTCTTATTTCCACAAATCAGACTGAAATCAACATGCGCACCGCCCCGCTGGGACTGGGCTGCGTTGCCTCGGCACTTCGGCAGGAAGGCCACATTGTCCGGATGCTGGATCTGGTCCGGGTGAGGGACACCCTGTCTGCTCTGGCTGAGGCCGTCAACGGATTCAGCCCCCAAGTCATCGGGGTATCAATCCGGAATATCGATAATCAGAGCATGGATTTGCCGGAGTCTTTTGTCGCAGAGGCAATTAAGATCATCGGACAGGTGAGGAGCCTCTCCCCGGTACCCATCGTACTTGGCGGCGCAGGGTACTCCATATTTCCCGAGGTCCTGCTGAAGGAATCCCTGGCCGACATGGGTATCTGCGGTGAGGGGGAGAAGGCCTTCAATATGCTTCTCGGCAGGCTGGAGACAGGACAAGCCCTTGCCGGCATACCAGGACTCTGTACCAGAGACGGGGGGCTTGAGTCGAGGAGCTTCACAGGAAACCTCGATGAATTGCCTCTCCCCGAGGTCGACCTCATAGGGCCTGACGCCGGTGAAGGCGCCGTAGTTCCCGTTCAGACGAGGCGGGGGTGCCCCATGAATTGTTCCTACTGCTCAACCGCCTCGATTGAGGGGGCTAAGGTGCGGAAGAGATCTCCCGGAAAGATTGTGGAATGGATTTCCCGATTGGCCAAACAGGGCGTTCACCAATTCTATTTTGTGGACAATACTTTCAATTTGCCCCCGTCCTATGCGAGAGATCTCTGCAGGGAACTTTCCAGAGCCTCCCTGGATATAGACTGGCGGTCAATCATCTACCCTTACAAAATGGATGAGCGGTTGGCTGCCGCCATGGCCGAAGCCGGTTGCGTGGAAGGGGCTGTAGGTTTCGAGAGTGGATGTGAACGAATCCTTCGGATCATGAACAAACGGTTCGGCTCTGAGGATGTGAGGAGTACGTGCAAAATTCTCCATGCATACGGTATTAGGCGTATGGGGTTCCTGCTGCTCGGAGGTCCGGGAGAGACGCGGCAGACGGTGGAAGAGAGCATTGCCTTTGCCGACTCCCTCGAACTGGAGGCATTGAAGATCACCATTGGCGTTCGCATCTACCCCCGGACAGGACTGGCTGACCAGGCGAGACAGGAAGGAGTCATAGGAAAGGATGATGATCTTCTGACTCCGCGGTTCTACTTAGCCGAAGGATTGGAGGGCTGGATCACTGATGCTGTCGCTGCCAGTGCCGAAAGACATCCGAACTGGATAGTTGCTGTCTGACAGGTTGGAGAAGAACAAGGTCTATCGTGAAGTGAGCCCCTGCATGGCAATGAGGACAAGGATATTTCTGGCCTGATCCCTCTTATATTCGACATTCTTAAAGGCCTTCTTAATAAGCTTCATGGACGGTCGCTCCTGACTCTTGTCAGGGTCCCAGACATCGGGGAAAGCATCCGCAAGGGGCATGTTGAAAGGTTCACCCCAGTCTTCTATGGTCACAAAGATATTGCCGTTATCGTCGACGCTGCAGGATACGGCTATTTCACCTGAGTCCCCACCCCCGTATGCCCAGCGTATGATATTCCCCACCGCTTCTTCCATGGCGAGGCCTATTGCCGTAACCTCTTCCGGCTTGAAATGTACCTCTTCTGCGTAGCCGGACACGAATTGGCCCAGTTTCTTTGCAGTTTCGCCCTTTATGGGTTCTGTCACTTTACCCATGACATCCATACATACCCTCCTGCCACCAAAAGGTTAGCGGTTTCTTGATGACAGATGATAATACATAAAGATTGCTGCAAGGTCAACAAGCATTCGGAGCCTATTTTGCCGCCGAAGGTACCCCGTACTTGAGTTGGAGCACCCTTCCCTTTCCGTTTGGGGGCATGGAAACAAGAAAAAGGTTGTCGTAGATCTCTTTAGGGATGACCTCAACCTTCTGGTCCAGTGAGTATTGTCCGGAAAATATTCTTGCCATGATGGGCACGTCGTCGGAATGGCCGCAGATAAGGACGGTCTTGCCGCGATGCCGGGCAATCATGTCGTTGGTGACCTTTACCAGTTCCCCATAAGCAGCGTAGGTGTAGGTTGAAACGGAGAGCCCCTTCTCTTCGGCAGTAGGCTTGGCGGTTTGGTGTGTGCGCATCTTGGGCGTTGCGTAGATGGCCGCGATGTCGACATTCTTTAAGACCCTTGAAAGTTCCAGTGCACGTTTGAGGCCGGCATCAGTCAGCTCCATTTGCTCTGTGGCAGGATTCTGTTCGGCGTGACGTACCATGATTACCGTGGTAATCTCTTCTTCGGCCAAAGTAGCTGCCGGGCTGCAGAGGGAACCAAGGATAACAGCGACTGCCAGCAATGGGATCGCAAATCTCTTCATCGTTTCTGTACCTCCTCTTTACTATTCGCTGCTCTTCTAAGTCTGGGGATATTACGCCCCACTGTCAATGACAGAGGAAGGCCGGAATAGGACACTGTTTCCGGATTGGGCCCAATCGGGGAAATAGACAGAATTGGCGGCATGGTTTATCTTAAAAGAGAGTGAAGATTGAAACCTAAGCAAGGAGCATTCCATGGTTGACAGAAAAGGATCGAAGAACCTATCCATTACCGTCGGAGAGAAAGGAGAGGTTTCTGCCGTCTACTATCCGGCCGAAGAACCGACAATGAACGCTGGTGTCATCGTTGCCCACGGTGCGGGAAACGACATGGAGACTCCACTGGTGGTGAACTTTGCAGAAGGTCTTGCCAAAGTCGGTTTTGCAACGTTGCGTTTCAACTTTCTCTATGCCCAGCAAGGACGGCGTTCACCGGACAGGCCGGAGACACTGACAAGAACATGGTTGGCTGCGTACGAAAGGTTCCTTGAGGTAACGGGGCTTGAACCCTCCCGGACAGTGGCCGCCGGCAAGTCCATGGGGGGTCGTATTGCCTCGCAGATGGTTGCCGAAGGGATGCTCCCGGTCTCCGGTCTTATCTTCCTGGGATATCCTCTCCATCCTGCGGACGACAAGGAGAGGCTCCGCGACCGTCATCTTTACTCCATCTCTGTGCCCATGCTCTTCTTTGCTGGTACCAGAGACCCGCTCTGTGACCCTTCGAAACTTGCTGGAGTCCTGGCAAAGCTGAAAGCGCCCTTTCGCCTCCACACAATCGAAGGCGGAGATCATTCCTTTCATCGACCTAAATCGCAGGGGATAAGCGATGAAGAGACGCACAGCGAGATCTTAAAAGTAAGTATTGACTGGCTGTCTCAGCGGATTACGTGATACTGATAGGTCAGGACAGTTTTTCGTTCCTCACACGGTACTGTCCCCATAGTATTCGGATGCCCCAGAGAAATGAGAGGATCATGATCAGGGTTCCGCCGTATTTCACCAGGTGGGCTATGATTGTATCGTATTCGAGAAGTCCCGTCCGGGACAGAAGGACGTACCAGTCATGCATTTCAGGCGAGTCCTGACCGGTGTGGCCGCCGAGCAGGACCAGTTCCCTAGCCCTGGCATCTCCGATATAAGGCGCCGCATCTATAAGGCTTTGCCCGGTCCACCAGAGCGATACCGAGGCCCCGAAGGGGTCTCCATTCTTCAGGAACGTCCCGAGACAGATGAGGGGAATGAGTACCTGCATGAGCGTACCGCCCAGGTAAGTCATGAATTCGCCTAGAGGCGAGAATATAAGATGACCCGCCTCGTGAAAAGGGAGATTTATGAGGTGCATGAACGATTCCCCCGCGTACTGGCTCTCGAGGGATTTAAAGATGAAGAAGAGGCCCCATACTATTGTTATGAAGAGTATAAGGAATCTTTCGGCAAAAGCGAGGGGATTGACTCCTGTTTCGACGGGGAGGAGAGCCTCCTTGATCTTCTTCACAA
>CAYOYU010000157.1:1617-4263 GCA_964408265.1 uncultured Syntrophorhabdaceae bacterium | reverse complement strand
GGTTTGACCCGAACCTGTCCCGGCATCGGGACCAAGCGGAGGAAGCTCCTCGGGTCGCTCCGGAAGAGACTTCATTAGGATCTCGTAAGCCCAATCCAATTCCTTGGCTTTTTCCCAATCCTCTGCACCGGTTTTCCCATGGGCCGCAAGGTCTCTGTAAGCGACCATCACATCCTCCCTTGATGCATCCTCTTTCAGGTTCAGGATCGCCAGGCATTGACGTACTAACTCATCCACAATTACCCCCGATGATTGCAGTATAGCTTAAGTCCCCGAGGCGATGAAAGCCTTACCGCCCGCCCGTCTCCAAATATTCTCCTTATCTTTTATCGGCTGTTGGTCCACGTTTTTGAAACCGTTCTTCCATTCGGCCCGGTTGATATTTAAACCACACCGTGGTTACATAATAGACCAGTAAAGGAGGAGAGTGATGCGTCATATCTTGATAGTGGGTGCCGGAGCAGTCGGTGCCGCCTACGGCTCCATGTTCTATGAAAGGGATAAGGGGTCCGTCTCTTTTCTCGCAGATGGCGAAAGGTATGGAAGGCTCCTCGCTCAAGGGGTGAGGGTGAACGGCAAAGATTATCCCATCTCCCTTCAGAGACCTGATTCCGTGCCCTTCCCCGCTGACCTGATACTCGTTGCCGTGAAGCACCACCACCTTTCACAGGCTATCAGTGACATGGTTCAGGCAGTCGGGCCCGACACGGTCATTCTATCTCTGATGAACGGTATCGACAGTGAGGAAGAAATCGCCGGAGTCTACGGGATGGAAAAGGTTCTCTACGGTATGGTGCTGGGCATAGATGCGGTGAGGACCGTCGATGGAGTGACTTATTCCAACCAGGGAAGGATTTTCTTCGGAGAAGCTGCAAACAGGACTCTCACCAAGCGGGTGTGCATGATAAAGGAACTCTTCGAAGCTACCGGCATAGCCTGCGTAGTCCCTGAAGATATGATACGGACTCTCTGGTGGAAGTTCATGATCAACGTGGGAATCAATCAGGCCTCCGCGGCTCTGCGGGCGCCCTACGGTCTCTTTCAGTCATCCCGGGAGGCGGCGATCCTTATGGAGTCGGCCATGAGAGAGGTCATGAGCCTGGCAGCAAAAGCAGGGGTGGTCCTATCCGAGGAGGATATCGCAAACTGGTACGCGGTTCTGAACCGGTTGTCTCCTGAGGGCAAGACATCCATGCTGCAGGATGTGGAGGCGGGACGCAAGACCGAGGTGGAGATGTTCGCAGGGAAAGTCATTTCTCTCGGAAAGAAATATGGTGTTGCCACCCCGGTGAATGAAGAACTCCTGAGGATGATAACCGCTATAGAGGCGAAGTTCTGATTAATCGACCTTCTTCCAGGTCGAGTCGGGATTGAATTGCTTCATGGACCTTGCCACGCGATTCGTCTTTTTTCCGAGGTCTTTCTGATATACCTGGCCGTTCTGATTCACTATGAAGGTCATGATTCCCGTCGTACCGTAGTCTGCAGGAAATGCCACAAGAGCAAAACCGGCGACCATGTTATTATTGATGACGTATTTATAGGCTCCCCCGGGGGCACTCTTTCCCTGACTTTTCAGAATCCGGTAAAAATATCCGTGGTAGGGCATGGGCATCCCACTGCCCGATTTGCCTGAGCCTTGCTCCACTGCCGCCTCTGCGATGAAGGGACCGAACGGACTCCTTTCCTGACCTTCACCGGCAATCCAGAAAAGGCCATCCTGTTTACCTGAACTGCTCACGATCTTCTTCGCATACTTGAGGACGCCGGTGCCGTCCCTGTCTTTGGATGCGTATTCACGCTGAACTGCAGGATATTCCTTACAAACATCGATGGCCCGCAACTCATTTCGTCCTATCCTCCGGTTAAGAATCTCCTCTTTGCCGGACTTTGTATCAAAAATCCATACATTTCCCTTCTTGATAAGGGGGATAGGAAGAGGCCAATCCTCTCTCCCGAAATGAAGAATTGCCCGATTCTCCGAGTCGTACTCGATCCTTTTCAGTTCCTCCGAGGCCCGGACAAAGCGCCGTCTGTGCCAGGCATCTTCACCCTCGTTGCCGGTGAGGACAAGATCCTTCCCCTCCGGTCCGAAGATAGCAAGCAGTTCTCCTGAGTTGTTGGCCGCTGCAGCACCGATAAGGTCATTCAATGCATCTTCCGGTGTAGCAAATGTCTTCTGCTCCGTCTGCTGTGCCAGAACAGGATGAATCATGGCGGCCATCACGAGGATACACGATGCCGCAAGGGTTAAGAGAAACCGAAAGGTCAATGCCGACTTCATGCCTCCCGTGAAATGCGCCATTATTCTCTCCTCTCTACTGTCCGAAAAGGAATGATTCGCTCGACTCCTGTTCATGCCATCACCTGCGTGGACCGCGCTCACCCCCGCCATGCCCTCCGGCCGGAGGACTGGCTTGGGGGCTCTGGGGCGGGGCACTTGCCGGAGGTCTTTGGGGTGCGCTCACCTGTGGAGGTGGAGGCGGACTTGCCGGGGGTCTTGCCGGCTGGACAGTCTGAGGCCTCTGGACGGGTGCAGGCGCCGTTTGCGCTGGTGCGCTTACCCTCGGTGCCGCAGGGGGCGGGGTGCGAGGTTGTGCCGGAGCCGGTGGGGGTGCCGTCAAGCTGCTCGCCAAAATAATCGCT
>CAYOYU010000157.1:0-1607 GCA_964408265.1 uncultured Syntrophorhabdaceae bacterium | reverse complement strand
GCGAGGTTGTGCCGGAGCCTGTGGGCGCGGAGCCACTTCCGGCCTCGGGGCGGGCTGACTCCTGAAAGGCTGGCTCTCGCGGCTTACCTGCCCGCGTGTGGCAGCAGAACGCTCTGCGCCGCCGCTCTGGTATTCGGAAAATGGATTGAGGCGGCCCGCCGGTTGGGCTGGCCGTGTTTGGGTTGCCCTTTCTTGGGGCACCGGCTGCGCGGGCGTCACGCGTGGTTCTGTCCCTCTCTGCTGGGGAGGCTGCTGCGGTGTGACTATCCGTGGTTCGGCGGGCCTCTGCTGGGGAGGCTGCTGCGGGGTGGCTATCCGCGGTTCGGAAGGCCTCTGCTGCACACCGGGCCGAGCAGGCGTCACTCTAGTTTCGGGTTGTCCCTGTCTCACGGTGCCCCGAGGAGGTGCTCCTCCCCTTTCAGGCTGAGTCCTTCCTTCAGGCGCAGCCGGCCTCACAAACTGCCGGGGTTTCGAAGGGGTAGCGGGTGGCTCGAAGCCACGACGTTCCTCGGGTGAAGATATTGGTCTCTCAACCCTGGGAGTTGACCTTCCGGGTCCGGAGGGGGATGTTTGAGGAGGCTGACGAACCTGCGGTCCTGTGGGGACAGGGGGAGGCTGTCTTCTCTCCTGAGGTCCCGGTTGCCCTACCCTGCCCGGTCCGGGCTGCGGCGGGAGAGGACGGTCCTGACGATACCGTTGATTCAGGGTACGGTTATCGTAGACGACACCCCTGCGGTGGTAGGGATCGTGGTTCCACTCCCAGCGTCTTTCTGCGGGATGATAGTTTCGGACCCCGTGGATCCTTGTCTGATAGTTGATAAAGTTATTGTTGTTTACCACTACTCTGCGGTGACCCCAGTCAAAACCTCCGAATAGGAACGCACCCGCTATGAAGCCTGTAGTGAAAGAGACAAAATTGCTCAGAACGTAACCGGGAGGGTACACGGCATAAGGAGGATAGTCCGGGTACCACCAGGAGCCGTATACCACGTTCGGGTCATAGACGGGCACGTAGATGACTTCAGGATCTGCAGGCTCGACGATGATAATTCCTCCCTGGACTATCACGCGCTCCTTGGCTGTTGTCCTGAGGTTTCCGGCAGCCTGCGCTTTTGCGCGAAGCCGTTGCACGGCATCCATTACGTCCTGTTCCTGAGCGAGAAAGGCATCGCCCAATCTCGTGGTCCAGTCAATGTTCTCATCCATCATGGCCAGGACCTGGGGAAAGTAGGCCAGGGACTTTACGCTCGGGTCCCAGTCATAAGCCTGCAGTACCACGTCCAGATCATTCCCGCGCAGATTTGGATGCGATTTCACCCAACGGTCTGCTTCGACCACCTCCATGGGATAGGTGGCAGCCATGAGTACCAGGCTCAACAGGGAGTCTGGATAAAGGGCCACAGGAGGCAGCATCTGGTCCAGTTCTTCCCGTGGAAGGAGTGTAGGAGTACTATCGGAATACTGTGCCGCTACAGGAGAGGAGAGTATCACCAACAACAGAACCAATATAACCGAGAGCCACCGTATTGGATTTGTCACCTTCATATCACCTCATAGACACATATAGATAAGGAAACCCTAATTAGGTAAAGCCGTGTTGTAAAGCT
>CAYOYU010000156.1:9316-11992 GCA_964408265.1 uncultured Syntrophorhabdaceae bacterium | reverse complement strand
TTCGTAGGTCCTGCCTATGTCACTGGGATCCACGGGAAGGTAGGGCACTGCCCAGTAGGGAGGACTCTCGGCGTAGTAGACTTTCATGCCTTTGCTGATGGCATCCTGGTGGGAGCCGGAGAATGCCGTATAGACGAGTTCGCCTGCGTAGGGGTGGCGGATGTGGATGGGGATTTTGCAGCATCGCTCGTAGACCTCCCCGATCCTGTTGATGTCGCTCAGGTCGAGCCCGGGGTCTATCCCCTGAGAGAAGAGGTTGAGAGCCAGCGTGATGAGGTCAACATTTCCCGTTCTTTCGCCGTTTCCAAAGAGGGTGCCTTCCACCCTGTCGGCGCCTGCCATCATGGCCAGCTCGGCCGCTGCCACGGCAGTGCCGCGGTCGTTGTGGGGGTGGATGCTTAAGATTATGGAGTCGCGGTCCTTGATGTTCCGGGAGAACCATTCGATCTGGTCGGCATAGATGTTGGGTGTGGCCATCTCCACGGTGGCCGGCAGATTGATGATCATCTTCCGCTCCGGCGAAGGCTGCCACACATCCATGACGGCCTCGCAGACCTCCAGGGCGAAATCGAGCTCTGTACCGGTGAAACTCTCCGGCGAATACTCATAGCTGATGTCGATATCCTTGAGCCCGGCGGCAGCATCGCGGATCAGCCTGGCTCCCTCCACAGCCAGTCCCATCACCTCGCTCCTGCTCATGGAAAAGACGACCCGCCGCTGCAGAGCGGATGTGGAGTTGTAGAGGTGGACGATTGCCCGCCGCAAACCCTGGATCGATTCGAAGGTCTTCATGATGAGGTGTTCCCTGGCCTGTGTCAGTACCTGGATGGTGACATTCCCGGGGATGAGGTCCCTGTCTACGAGGGTACGGAGAAAGTCATACTCTATCTGCGATGCAGACGGAAAGCCCACCTCGATCTCGTCGAAGCCCAGGTCGACGAGGAGGGTATACATGTCGAGCTTCTCCTCGACGCTCATGGGTGCGATGAGGGCCTGATTCCCGTCGCGCAAATCAACGGTGCACCATCTGGGTGCTCTGGTGATCGGCGTGGAGGGCCACCTGCGGTCGGCCAACGGGACCGGGGGGTAGGGCCGGTACTTGTCTGCTGACATTCTCTTCATATCCGTAACCTCCTTGTGGCAAATAAAAAGGCCACAGGCTTAAGAGCCCGTGGCCTTCAACTGTCTGTCTTTCCTTTTAATCCTTTGCGGCGGACTTTTCGGAAAGAGCTCCCCGGCCAGGGCTTTGGCATCCTATGAGGCTGCTAAGTCGTTCGGCTGCAGGGATTCTTTCACGGTACATGGTGATTATTTATAGCCTGCCTCTTTCAGGTGTGTCAAGCCATTTCTCTTGACAAAGGGTTATTACCAGTGGTATATAACGAAAGGAAAGAGGATATATCTTCTTCCTTCCATCGATTCTCTCTCGAGCAATGTCATATGGTCGCCTTGCAGCTTGGCTGGCGCGGGCGGCCGTATGAACATTCCCGTCCCTGATTCTGTTGTCGTGTACTTTTGCAACGCCGCAACGAGCCCGGGAATATCGTACCGGGCAGCCTCGATGTGCACAGGCACGTCGGCTGACTTGAGGGTCTGGGTGGTGACGGGCCCGATGGATGCAACGGTTGCTTTGAGGAGCGGCCCTTTACCGTAGAGGTCTATGAAGTTCTTCACCGTCGAGGAACTGGTGAAGGTGATGATATCAGGCTCTTCGTGGGCCCCGGCTTCCCTTTCCGGGATGGTGGTCCTGTAAACGGGGATGACATCGCAGAACCCGCTGCGCTCCCTGACGTATTCGATTATCACATCCCGGGCTTCTTCTGCCCGGGGCAGCAGGAACCGGTGGTTCTCCACCCTCATGGTTCTGAGCACCTCGATTATTCCTTCAGAGGTGAACTGGGCCGGCATAAAATCAGGGACTATCCCGTAGGTGCGCAAAAGCGACGCCGTCGCCTCCCCGATGGGCAGCACCTTGACACCGTGAAGGGCTCTCGCATCTTTTCCTGAGCGGTAAAGGTTGTCGAAGAAGACGGTTACACCGTTGACGCTGGTAAAGATGATGCAGGCGTAGGAGTCTATGGCGTTGATGGCAGCCAGAAGAGGCTCATTGGGCTCGATGGGGGTGATTTCGATGGTGGGCAGGTAGATCACCTGTGCACCCTTTTCGGAGAGGAGTTTGCCCAGGCGTGCAGACTGGTGGGGCGGCCTGGTTACGGCGATCTTCTTGCCGAAGAGGGGCATATTCTCGAACCATTTCAGCTTCTCTCTCAACTTGACAACATTGCCCACGAGAAAGATGCTGGGTGGCTTTATCCCCGCCTGTTTCGCCAGCACGTCAATCTCCGAGAGCTCCCCCGTTACCACCTGCTGCTGAGGGGTTGTACCCCAGCGGACCAGGCATGCCGGGGTCTTGGGGGATCTGCCTCCCTTGATGAGCCGTTCCTTGATTTCAGGGAGATGCTTCACTCCCATGAGGAAGACGAGGGTATCCACACCGCGGGCCAGTTCCTCCCACTTTATGGTGGAGGTCTCCTTCTTCTCATCCTCATGGCCTGTGATAAAGGCAACACTGGAGGCGAAGTCCCTGTGGGTGAGGGGGATGCCTGCGTATGCGGGGGCACCGATGGCTGAGGTCACTCCGGGGACGATCTCGCACTGGATCCCTTCCTCGTAGAG
>CAYOYU010000156.1:0-9306 GCA_964408265.1 uncultured Syntrophorhabdaceae bacterium | reverse complement strand
TCTCCGCCCTTTAGACGGACCACGGAATCCTTCTCTTTCGCCTTCCGGGCGGGAAGGGTGTTGATGTTCTCCTGGGGCAGTTCGTGGCGCGAGGCCTGCTTTCCCACGTAGATGAGTTCTGCATCCTCCCTCGCATAGGCGAGGAGGTCCTGGTTGGCGAGGTAATCGTAGATGATTACGTCCGCCGTCTTGATGAGCTCCAATCCACGGAGCGTGATGAGACCCGTATCGCCGGGACCGGCCCCGACGAGGTAGACTTTACCCATAGCCATAGATTATACGTTGGAAAGGCGGTATATTCAAATGATAAATGGGTGTAGCCTCTGCCGGAATGCTACTCGCCATAGTATTCCTCCTTCTGTGCCTTTCCCCGGAAGACAGTGTAACTGTACACGAAATAGGCAATGACCAGAGGCAGCACGATTGCGGCACCCCAGAGTGCAAAGGCGAGGGTCTCATGCTGCGCCGCCGCTCCTGCAAGCGTGACGGCAGGGGGAATTGCGTAAGGATAGAGGGATGTTATGAGGCCCAGATACCCGGAGAGAAAGAGAGCCACGGCGCAGAGAAGCGGTATCACTTCCCGGCGCGCTTTAAGGCTCTTCAGGAGAAGTACCGTGGCTATGAGACCGAGCAGGGGGAAGGACCAGACGAAGTAGATCCTCGGCGGGGCGAACCAATGCTTCCACACGAGAGGGTAATGGTAGGGTGTCCAGACCGTAACGATGGCCATGAAGAAAAGCACCGAGAGGGTGGACCAGAAGGCGTATCCATAGGCCCGCTCCTGGAGGGGGCCCTCCGTCTTGATAACGAGGTAGCAGGACGCGAGCATGATGTATCCGGGAACCAGCGCCACACCCACCATGAGAGAGAAGGGATTGATCCAGTCCAGGGGGCTTCCCCCGAAATCTCTTCCTGCCACGGTTATGCCCGTGAGTATGCCGCCCAGCATAAACCCCTGGGAGAGTACCGCCACCAGGCTTCCCCAGAAGAATGCCCGGTCCCAGCCCTGTTTCGTGCCTGCTTCGCCCCTGAACTCTATGGTGACGCCCCTGAAGATGAGCCCCATGATAAAAGTCATCAAAGGCACGTAAAGGGCGCTTGAGAGGATGCTGTAGACAAGGGGAAAGGCCACAAAGATCGCAGCCCCGCCGAATACGAGCCAAGTTTCGTTGGCGTCCCAGACCGGGGCGATGGAATTTATCATTATCGTCCGTTCCCCTTCATCGGAAATCACCGGAAAAAGCAGGGCGACGCCAAGGGTAATGCCGTCGAGGAGCACGTAGAGGATCATTGAGAGAGCTACGAGGGTGGCCCATACCTGGACCAGCGGTGTCAGTTCTGCCGTACCCATCTCACACCGATATCTTACCGGCTGCAGTACCGGTTCCTTCGCCGTGGGGCAGGGGACTCGTGAGATCCGGTCCTTTGCCGAGCACCTTGAAGACAAAGTAGAAATAGCTGCTTCCCACGATAACGAAGATAACCATAAAGAGTGCCAGTGACCATATGACATTGCCAGCCGGAATGGGAGAAATCCCGTCTGTGACCCTCATGACGTTGTAGACCAGCCAGGGTTGCCGCCCCACTTCCGCAGTGATCCACCCCATTTCCGTAGCCAGCCATCCAAGGGGCTGCGCCGCAACAAGGGTCAGAAGGAAAGGGCGGGAGTCGAAGAGGCGTCTCTGTTTCCAGAGCACGAAGGCCCAGATTATGAGGAAGAGGAAGAGAAAACCGATGCCTGCCATGAACCGGAAGGACCAGAAGAGGATGAAGGGATTCGGCCTGTCTCCGGGCGGAAATTCCTTGAGGCCATGGACCCGGCCGTTGCGACTGTACGTGAGGAGGAGGCTCAATCCATCAGGGATGGGTATCTCGAAATGGTTCTTCTCATTCTTCCTGTCGGGCAGGGCAAAGAGAAACAGGGGGGCCCCATTGCCGGTATTCGTTTCCCAGTGGCTCTCCATCGCTGCCAGCTTGGCGGGTTGCGTACGGAAGACATCGCAGCCGCTCAAGTCTCCCACGTAGACTTGCAGGGGCGCGATGGAGGCGGCCATGATGATGGCCAGCCCCAAGGATCGCCGGTAGAATGGTTCGTGGACCTTCTTGAGAAGGAAGAAGGCACTTATCCCTGCTATTGCGAAGAGAGCCGTCTCGAAGGATGCCAGGAGCATGTGGAGCGTTCTCACGACGAAGGATGGATTAAAGACGGCATCCGAAAAAGTGGTTACCATGAATTTCCCGTCGGCAAGATAGTACCCTGCAGGTGTCTGCATCCAGGAGTTGGCCGCCATGATCCACGTCGCCGATAGCATGGCCCCTCCGGCTACCATGCAAGTTGCGAGAAAATGGATGCTCCGGTGCACGCGGGTCCAACCCAGGAGCATGATGCCCAGGAAACTGGCTTCCAGAAAGAATGCCGTCATGACCTCGAAATAGAGAAGGGGAGAGAAGACGTTTGCAGCGATGAAAGAAAAGCGGGACCAGTTCGTGCCGAATTCGAATTCCATCACGATCCCCGAAACCACCCCCACTCCGAAATTGATGGCAAAGATCCTGGCCCAGAAACGGCACATGCGGTAGTAGATCTCCTTTCCCGTCCGGAGCCAGAGGGCCTCCGCCACCACGAGATAGAGTCCCAGACCGATGGTGAGGATGGGAAAGAGGATGTGGAACATGATGGTCAGGGCGAACTGAAGCCGTGAAAGCAGAATGGGCTCGAGTATAGTATCCATAGCAGGCTCTACAGACAAAAGTGGGTAAGATTCACGACAAAGTCAATATGCCCTCCTTTAAGATGGCGGCTGAAGCTTCTCGCTGCGCATCCGGCAGGCCACCGCGCGTTGACATTGATAGGCCCGGGGATTAGATTCCCCGCAGGATTCAAATCTTTCCTGAGGGGTATGTCTTTTTGAACGGCGACTCATTTTCTCTCGAGCAAATATGGCCAATGGGCCTCTTTATGGCCGCCTCCCTGGCCATAGCCGGGGCCATGATAGGCGTCTCCTTTCTTCTCGGCCAAAGGCACTCTGGAAGGACTACAGGTGAGCCCTACGAATCGGGCATGCCCGTAACCGGTGAGGCACATCAGCCTTTCACCATAAAGTATTACCTCGTGGCAATCTTCTTTGTCATTTTCGATGTGGAGGCTGTCTTCATCTTTGCCTGGGCTGTGGCGTTAAGGGAACTCGGCTGGCAGGGGTATGGGGCCGTGCTGATCTTCATTGCCGTTCTGCTTCTCCTTCTTTTCTACCTGTGGCGCAAGGGTGCACTCGATTGGGGCGGAGCAGCACGGAAGGGCCTGCGGGAGGGCGGGGAGCATCCGTGAAAACTGGGAAAGAGAACTCATTGTTAGAGCCCCCCGGAACGGAAGAACACCCAGGGGCCATCGAGGAAGCGATAAGGAAGAGCATCATCTTTGCC
Organism: uncultured Syntrophorhabdaceae bacterium; assembly: GCA_964408265.1. Classification (GTDB taxonomy): domain Bacteria; phylum Desulfobacterota; class Syntrophorhabdia; order Syntrophorhabdales; family Syntrophorhabdaceae; genus CAYOYU01. Next base: position 5,886 of record CAYOYU010000156.1, on the reverse strand, counting down.
AGGCTCGAGGACCTTGTTGCCTGGGGGCGGAAGAATTCTGTCTGGCCCTTCAATTTCGGACTCTCCTGCTGCTACGTGGAGATGGCCACGAGCCTTACGAGCAGGTACGATATCGCCCGCTTCGGCGCTGAGGTGATCCGCGGTACTCCCAGGGAATCGGACCTCATGGTCATCGCCGGGACGCCTTTCATCAAGATGGCCCCCATCATCAGGCGCCTCTACGACCAGATGATGGAGCCCCGCTGGGTTATATCCATGGGCTCCTGTGCCAATTCGGGAGGCATGTATGACATTTACAGCGTCATTCAGGGCGTGGACAAGATACTGCCCGTCGATGTCTACGTGCCGGGGTGCCCGCCTGCGCCCGACGCCTTCGAAGAGGGGCTGCTCCTCCTTCGGCAGGCCATAGGCAGGGAGAAACGTCCCCTGTCCTGGGTGGCAGGGTCGCAGAAGGTTTCCGGACAGGATAGACCGTCAATGCGCGACCTGAAGAGAGATGAGCGGAGGGGGGCGGTTCTCTTCCGTTCTCCCTATGAGATTTAGGGTTCTTTCAGCTTGCAAGAGGAGGGTCGCCTACCGATGGCAGAAGCATCCGGAGTCGTCACAGAACTGAAGGGCCGCTTTGGAGCGGAGAATATCCTCGAACAGGCCACCCGGGACAAGGTACCCACAGTCTGGGCGGGGCCGGAAGCCTTCCATTCAGTTCTGGCATATCTCAAGAACGAGGCTGACCTTCCCTTCCGTACCCTCTACGACCTGACGGCCATTGACGAGCGCGACAGAAGACACCGCGAAGGGCAGCCCGAAAGCTCCTTCACCATTGTCTATCAACTCCTCTCCTATGAAAGAAATGAGGACGTGCGGATAAAGGTAGCCTGCAACGGCGATGGTCCCATCGTCAAGAGCATTGTGGACCTTTGGCCGTCGGCAAACTGGTACGAACGGGAAGTCTGGGATATGTTCGGCATCGGGTTTGAGGGCCACCCCTTTCTTCGCAGGATCCTCATGCCTCCCACCTGGGAGGGCCACCCTTTAAGGAAGGAGCACCCTGCGCGGGCCACGGAGATAGGCCCCTTCCGGTTGTCCGACGAAAAGGCCGCGAGGGAAGAGGATGCCCTCAGGTTTGATCCCGGAGAGTGGGGCCTGAAGAAGTCGGGGAATAGAGGTCAGCAGATGTTCGTGAACATGGGCCCCCAGCACCCCGGCACCCACGGCCTGCTCCGGATTATCCTGGAACTGGAGGGCGAGGAGATCAGGGACTGCGTTCTGGACATCGGTTATCACCACCGGGGGGCCGAAAAGATGGGGGAGCGGCAATCCTGGCATACCTACATCCCTTACACGGACAGGGTCGACTATCTCGGTGGCTGCATGAATAATCTCCCCTACCTTCTTGCCGTGGAGAAATTGGCCGGCATTGAGGTGCCGGACAGGGCCAAGGTAATTCGCATCATGATGGCAGAATTCTTCAGGATTGCCAGCCACCTCGTCTATTACGGCACGCTGGCACAGGACGTGGGAGCCATGTCGCCCGTCTTCTATATGTTCAACGACAGGGAACGGATATTCACCATTGTGGAGGCCATCTGCGGGGGGCGAATGCACCCTGAGTGGTTTCGTATCGGGGGCGTGGCCCAGGACCTCCCGCGGGGATGGGAGGAACTGGTCTCCGGCTTCCTCGCATATATGCCGGCGCGGATGAAGGAGTATGACACGCTGGTCATGGAAAACAGCATCTTCAAATCCAGAATGAAGAATATCGGGGTCTGTTCCCTTAGGGATGCAATCGATTGGGGCGTCACAGGACCCAATCTCAGGGCCTGCGGCATGGAGTGGGATTTCAGGAAGAAGCGCCCTTACTGCGGTTACGAACAGTTCGACTTCGAGGTGCCCACAGCCACAGGCGGAGACTGTTACAGCCGTGCATTCATAAGGGTCGAGGAGATACGGCAGAGCCTCAGGATAATCGAGCAATGCCTGAAGAATATGCCGGAGGGCCCCTACAAATCAGACCATCCCCTTACCACGCCACCGATGAAGGAGCAGACAATGTACGACATAGAGACCCTCATCACCCATTTTCTGGGAGTCAGCGGGGGGCCCGTGATACCGCCCGGAGAAGCGGCGGCGGGGATAGAAGCGACGAAGGGGAACAATACCTATTATCTCATCAGCGACGGCGGCACAGGCTCATACCGTACCCGCATACGTACCCCTTCCTTTGCCCACCTCCAGACAGTGCCCATGCTGACGAGGGGGCTTATGGTGGCCGACCTCGTAGCCATTTTAGGGAGTCTCGATTACGTCCTCGCCGACGTGGACCGGTGAAAGAGAGGAGTCAAGCATGCTGACGGACCAAGAATGCAAGGCCATAGAAGAGGAGGTGGAAAGGTGCGAACAACGTTCCGGTGCCTCCGTGGAGGCCTTAAGGTTGGTGCAGGCACGCAGGGGGTATATATCCGACGAGGCCATCGTTGATATTGCCGATTATCTCGGCATGTCGCCCCACGAGCTTGACGGCGTTGCAACCTTCTATCCTTTCATCCTCCGCAGGCCCGTTGGCAGGCATGTCATCTTCGTCTGCGACGGGGCTGCCTGCTGGGTTATGGGATATGAGCCCCTTCTCAAAGGGTTGTCTGAAAAGCTCGGCGTCGGTTTAGGGGAGACCACGGAGGACTCGCGCTTTACGCTCCTGCCTATAAGCTGTCTCGGCGCCTGTGACCACGCGCCTGCCCTTATGGTTGACGGGAGACTTTACAAGGACCTTGACGGAGAAATGATTGATGCCATTCTCGAAGCTCATCCATAACCCATATGGGGGGCGATGGCATCCCCATTGTTTAAGGAGGCGGTCATGACCGAGCGGCCCCTTACGGGAACCATGCGGGATGACGGCCAACCCCTGAGCATTGCCGAGTACGAGGGGACCGGCGGCTACGGGGCCCTCAGAAAGGCCCTGAAGCAGATGAGTCCTGATGACGTGCTGGAGGAGGTAAAGAAAGCCAATCTCAGGGGCAGGGGAGGGGCGGGCTTCCCCACGGGCCTGAAGTGGTCTGCCGTCCCCGGGGAAGAGGATGAGAGGCATCCCAGGTACTTCATATCCAACTCGGACGAAATGGAGCCGGGCGCATTCAAGGACCGCCTTCTCATGGAAGGCAATCCGCACCAGCTCATCGAGGGGATCATACTGGGGAGCTACGCCGTTCGGGCCGATATATCCTATATATTCCTCCGATGGGAATACGGAGAATCGGCACGGAGGCTGAAAAAGGCCGTCGCCGAGGCTTACGGACAGGGGTACCTAGGCGAGAGGATTCTGGGATCCGGTTTCAGTCTCCAGCTCTACCTCCATATCAGCGCCGGGCGATACATATGCGGCGAAGAGACGGCACTCCTTAACGCCCTTGAGTGCAGGCGTCCCATACCTCGTGCCAAACCGCCCTTTCCGCAGATAAGCGGCCTGTATGGAAAACCGGCTGTGGTGAACAATGCGGAGACCCTATCCAACGTGCCCCACATCGTGAAGAACGGCTGGGAGTGGTTTCAGAAACTGAGCAGATCTCCCGACGGTGGAACGAAGATCTACGGCGTCAGCGGGCGGGTGCAGAAACCTGGCGCCTGGGAACTGCCCATGGGGACGAGCATTGGCGAAATCCTTGAGGAGCATGCAGGCGGCATGAAGAAAGGGTATGCTTTGCGCGGCATCGTCCCGGGCGGTGCCTCCACCGAGTTTCTTCTCAAGGAACATCTGGAGACTAAGATGGACTACGACTCCATGATGAAAGCGGGAAGCCGCCTGGGCACCGGCACTATGCTGGTTCTCGATGACATGACCTGCCCTGTTGGGCTGATTGCCAACCTGGAGCGGTTTTTCGCGCGGGAGTCCTGCGGATGGTGCACGCCCTGCCGGGAGGGCCTGCCCTGGGTGGAGCAGCTCCTCAGGGCAATCGAAGATGGCAAAGGCTCTCCAGAGGATCTTCATATCCTCGAAGAACATACAGGGCTCCTCTGGCTGGGAAATACCTTCTGTGCCCACGCACCGGGTGCCATGGAACCCTTGAAGAGCGGCATCAAATATTTCAGGGAGGATTTTGTTCGACACATCAGGGAGGGGCGCTGTCCGTGGAAATGAAGAACGCCACCATCTTCATAGAGGGAAAGCCCTACAGTGTGGCTGAAAATCAGAGCCTGCTCAGGGCCTGCCTTTCTCTGGGGTTTGATATTCCCTATTTCTGCTGGCACCCGGCCCTGGAATCAATCGGAGCATGCCGCCAGTGTGCGGTAAAACTTTTCAGGGATGAGAAGGACAGCAGAGGAAGGATCGTCATGTCCTGCATGACCCCCGTATCGGAGAATTTGAGAATATCCATTGCCGACGACGACGTGCGCCGGTTCAGGGCCAGCGTCATCGAGTGGCTCATGCTCAATCACCCTCACGACTGCCCCGTCTGCGATGAAGGGGGCGAATGCCATCTCCAGGACATGACCTTCATGACCGGCCACACCTACCGGCGCACCCGTTTCCCCAAGCGCACCCACATAAACCAGGACCTTGGTCCCTTTATCAATCACGAGATGAACCGGTGCATCCAGTGTTACCGGTGTACCCGGTTCTACTGTGACTATGCAGGGGGACGTGACCTTGCCGTCCTTGGGGCCGGAAACCATGTCTACTTCGGCCGTCACCATGAGGGCAAGCTTGAAAGCTGCTTCAGCGGCAATCTTGTGGAGGTCTGTCCGACAGGCGTTTTCACCGACAAGACCTTCAAGGGTCATTTTACGCGGGTCTGGGACCTGCAGACGGCACCCTCAATCTGCGTGCACTGCGGGCTCGGCTGCAACACCATCCCCGGTTCCCGGTATGGCATGCTGCGGCGTATACGAAACCGTTATAACAGCGAGGTCAACGGCTACTTCCTCTGCGACCGGGGCCGCTTCGGGTACGACTTCATCAACAACGATGAACTGATACGTCATCCCTCCCGCAAGAGGGGTGAGACAGAAAAGGGCGTACAGGTATCGCCTCCGGAAGCGGTCGTTGCCGCCGGCGAGATAATCTCACGCAGCAAAGGCGTCATCGGCATCGGTTCCCCCAGAGCATCCCTGGAAACGAACTTCGCCCTTCGCAGTCTCGTGGGAGCCGAAAACTTCTACGCCGGAGTGAGCCAGGCGGATCTGGACCTTTTGGAGACCGTGCGGGACATTCTCGCCCGCGGACCTGCGCGGACACCTTCTCTGGGGGAAATCGCAGAATTCGATGCGGTCTTCGTCCTCGGCGAGGACCTGCTCAACGCAGCACCCCTCATGGCGCTGCGTCTCATACAGGCAGTGCGGAACGGCCCCATGGGGATCGCGAAAGACCTCAAAATCCCTCTTTTTGATGACAGGGCAGTGAGAGAAGCAATCCAGGATGCCAAGGGGCCCTGTTTCATAGCCACCCCCGCAGCGACATGGCTCGATGCCTGGTCCGCTCAAGTTTTCAGGGGAGGGGAGGAGGAGATAGCCCGCCTCGGATTTGCCGTGGCCCATGCTCTCAGTAAGGACGCCCCTGAGGCGCCGGGCCTTGATCCGGGCCTTGCTCATATTGCAGCGACAATCGCGGAAGCCTTAAAAGAGGCAGAAAGGCCCCTTGTCATATCGGGTGTGAGCTTGAAAAGCAGGAGGGTCATGGAAGCCGCCGCCAACTGCGCCTGGGCTCTCTGCAAGGATGGAGGCAGGTGCGGACTCTCCTTCGTGGTTCCCGAGTGCAACAGCCTCGGTCTGCCCTTCATGACGGGTCAGGGCTTGGAGCCGGCCTTTGAGGCCGTTGGGCAGGGTTCGGCGGAGGCAGTGATAATTGTGGAGCATGATCTGTCGAGGCGTCTGGAGACGGGCAGGGTTGACTCC
>CAYOYU010000155.1:0-12010 GCA_964408265.1 uncultured Syntrophorhabdaceae bacterium | reverse complement strand
GGACGGTGAACGTGATGACGAAGTAGATGAGCAGGGGGATGGCGATGCGCACCACATCAAGAGGGATCTTTACGAGATACTCTCCCTTAAGGGAGAACATGACGAGGATCGTGAAGAGAAGCGCCACGAGGGTGATGGGGCTGATCTTGGGAATGAACTTTTCGTGGTACCACTTCTTGTTCTTCGCCTTGATGAGGACAAAACGGGTAATCACGCCGGCTATAAAGGGGATACCCAGGTAGATAAAGACGCTTTCCGCTATCTGGCCGATGGTGATATCCACCACAACCCCTTTCAGGCCGATCATGGGCGGAAGGACCGTAATGAAGATATAGGCATAGACGGAGAAGAAAAGGACCTGGAAGATCGAGTTGAAGGCCACCAGTCCCGCACAGTACTCTGTGTCCCCTTTTGCGAGCTCATTCCAGACAATGACCATGGCGATACAGCGGGCGAGCCCTATCAGGATGAGACCCACCATGTATTCCGGGTAGCCCCTCAAGAAGAGGATGGCGAGGATGAACATGAGGATAGGGCCCACCACCCAGTTCTGAATCAGGGAGAGGACGAGAACCCTCCAGTTCTTGAAGACCTCCCCCAGTTCCTCATACTTCACCTTTGCCAGAGGAGGGTACATCATGAGAATCAGTCCGACGGCGATGGGTATGTTGGTCGTACCGCTCTGGAACTGATTCCAGAAACCGACGACGCCGGGGAAGACGTACCCCCATCCCACGCCTATGAACATGGCGAGAAAGATCCACAGTGTCAGAAACCGGTCCAGAAAAGAAAGCTGCCTGCTAACGCGTTCCTCGACCATTCAACGACCTCCTCTCTCTTTATGCTTCGGTATCTCCGTGAGTTTGACTGTCACAATCAGCGCCGGTAGTCTCCTGGCACAGTTTTCTTCTTTTTACCTCATCAATCTTCCTCGCATCCTCCTGGAAAACAGGCAAAGAGCTCACATTTTCCTGAAGAAAGCGGATGTGGGCCGCGAGCAATTCAGGGAGCGGTTCCTTAAGGGAATAGTGCATCCAGACACCGACACGCTTGGCTTTCAGAAGTCCCGAGTGCTTGAGGTAGGCCAGGTGCCTGGATACCTTCGGCTGGGGCTCACCCAGAATCTCCATGACATCGCAGACGCATAATTCACCGTGGAGAAGGAGCATCAGCATTCTGAGCCTCATCTCTTCGCCGAGAGCCTTGTATGCCTGCAGCAGCTGCTCCATCGCCTACCTCTATCCATATAATTGTATATGCGGTTATATGTATATAATCACCGGGCTCAAAGGAATGTCAACTGGAATATGGGGGAGGGAAAGGAAGATCTTTGCTCAGATGGTGGTGTAGATCATGTACAGGCCCCCAAGAATCACAAGGACCCCGCAGACCCTCTTTATGATTTTTGTACCTGTGGAGTTCTCGTTCCAGTTGAGGTAGCGCTGGACAACCTCGGTAAAGGTCCCTGCCAGGACTATCACCGAACAATGTCCCAGTCCGTAGGCGAGAAGGAGGAGGAGACCGTACAACACGCCTGCACCGGCTAAAGAGAAGGCGACGGAGAGGACGGGAGCCATATAGGCAAAGGTGCAGGGACCAAGGGCGATTCCGAAGACCAGCCCAAGTACGAGGGCAGGCAGGAGCCCCTTCCCTTTCATTCTCACATCCGGTCCAGACCACGGGACAGGGATGACGTCGAGAAGGTGAAGGCCCACGAGAAAGAAGACCGCCGCCACGAAGTAGTTCCCGTATCTGCCTACATCCCCCATCATGCGCCCGACTGCGGTGGTTATCACCCCGATAAGCCCGATGGAAATGAGGATTCCGAGAGAAAACAGGGTGGAGACCGTGAAGGCGCGCTTCGTTGACATCCGCCCCTGCTGGTCTATAAAACCGACGATGAGCGGTATGCTTGAAAGATGGCAGGGACTAAGGAGGATGCTCAGTATACCCCACACAAAAGAGGCTGAGATTGCCAGAAGACTGCTGCCCTCCACGGCTCTTGAGAGTGCGGTGAATAGCTGTTCCGTCATGCGCCGCCCCGGCTGCCTGCCCCGTATCCCATTACTTCTTTTGGGGCTTCGTGACAGATATGCCCAGTTCCTTGAAGGTTTTCAGGATCTGCTCTTTTGAGATGAACCCCAGGTGGCGGCCCAGTTCTTTGCCGGAAGGGTCATAGAAAATCTGGGTCGGTATACCTCTCACCCGGTACTTTTGAGCCTCCTCCGGCTTCTTCCACACATCCACGAATTCAACGCTCAGTGCCCCGGCATACTCCTTCTTCAACTCTTCGAGGATTGGAGCCATGGCGATGCAGGGGATGCATTTGTCCGCTCCCACGTCCACCAGACGGGGAAGGTTCTGCCCGGTGGCGGTCTCTGCATGGACAACTCCGCTTACAAGAAAAACCATGAGGAGCACAAGGCAGATGCAGACAGAGGCCTTCTTTGACAGGCTTTTGTATGAAACATTGCTCATGCCCTGTGCTCCTCGATTCATAGACCCTCTAGTCCTTGTCTCCGCTGATTCTGGCCGATGCATGGCATTTACCGCAGGAGTTAGGCATAATATCATAATCGTGACCTTTTGACGGGTCCGGGTTCCTGAGGATGGCGCTCTGGCCGGGCCATACTATGTCGAAGACATGTGAAGGTATGTTACCTTCGGCCACCGCGCTCCTTCCGTTTTTATCCAAGTCAAGGTAATACTGGGCATCGACATTTACGTCCTGCAGCTTGCCCGTCTTCGGCATGTGGCACGAGGTACAGTTACCTACCGGCATGGTTGGGTTCTCAGGCGTGTAGAGGGCAACGCCCATCCCTGCGCCCTTCTGCATGTGTGTGGCGACGGTGCGGGCTACGCGGTTGCGTGCCAAACCTGCGTCGGCTTGCTTTGCCGAGAAAGCCGCCCCACCCTTTGTCACACTACGTCCCGAGTCCAACTGGAGTACCGCGACATCTGTCCTGGAGATGTCCTTGAAACCGCCTTTACCGGCATGGCAGGCAAGGCAAAGAGTGTTATTCCCATACGAAGCATTCACAAAGTTGTATTCTCCAACCTTGAGAGAGGATGGCCCCCCATCGAGGCTGTGAGCATCGTGGCATGTATAACAGGTGAGCTTCTCGGAGCTGTTGCTCCAATGTTTCGACCTTTGCAGCTCACAGAGTTCCATTGAGTGGGCACGGCCGTGAGTCTGGTCCGGCCAGGTGTGGAAAGAACCTTCCTTCCAGTCAGTCTCCAGGTGAGGAGACGGTTGACAGAGCTTTAGATAGAACGTCTCAAGATCATAAAGACCAGGGACAAAAAATCCATACCCCGCCTTTGTCTGGTATTTGGCATCAAAGGGCGGTTTGAAGACCCCCATCGGATTTTGGCTTTTTCCATCGTGTGACGCATGGCACTGCCCGCAGAGTTCATTACCCGCTTTGGCAGTCAGATATCGGGGCGATATAATCTTCCCCCTATCCGATGTCGTAACATGCTCCGAGCCTGGCCCGTGGCAACGTTCACAGGTGACATTCATGTCTTTGTAATCCCAGTTGGTAACAATGGATTTATATCCCGGATAATCTTTCGTCTCAATCTTCACGCCCGTGGCATGACACCCGGCACAATTCCTTGAGAGGGTATTATCCGGCGTTGCCCAATTCTTCGGAGATTTTTGCCAGAAAGTCGGGGTTCCCGCCTCCCCTTTTGCCAGCGCCTTCGAACCTTTCGGGGTACCGTCCTGCATGACATAGACAGGAAGGAAGCAGACATAATCCTGCTTCTGATTCTCCCGAGACAGGTTGTTATCTTTCATCCACTTTGCTATGACCGGAACTTCCTGGATTTTTGCCAGGAGTCGTTGTTTCCCCTCACCGAAATTCGGGTAACGGTCAGGAGATTTGTGGGTAGGGTCCCTGTACCCTTTGCCCCAATTGCCTTCCCCGCCGATAGTACCGGCTACCGGGATCCAGAGGGCGTCGGCAGGCCTGCTCGAACAATCCAAATCGCCCTCTTTGAGAGAAACTCCATCCTTCTCTTTTGGATAGAATTTGAAGAGATACTCTCGATCGCTGCCGCTGCCCTTCGTGCAAAGGGCCAGATTCACCATTCCCTTGCCGTCTCTCGGATCCTGCACCATGAGCAGGTTGCCTTTTGGGTCTCGAGGAAGATATTTGCTGTTGGGCTCTGGCCACATATCCCTGTAAACCATATGGCTGGTGCCTTCAGTAACGAACCGCGAGTGGGCAGACGCATGCGCAGTGCCGTCAAAGGCTTTTGCGAGCTTGGCGTCGTGACACCCTGCGCAGGCCTTCATACCTACGAAAGTGGCGGCGTCGCTGGGTCGCCCGGACAATGTTATCGTCACCCCTGAGACGCTCATACCCTCCTTTAGAGGGATCGATTTCAGAGTCTCGCCATCCAGGTGCAATCCGGAACCAGCCGCAGCACGCAGGAACACGTTGCCAGGGGTCACCCCTTCGAGTTTGAAGGAGCCGTCCTTCGAAGTAGTGGAGGTAACGTTCTGTCCCTCAACTGTCACCTTTACCCCTGCAATACCTTTGCCCTCGGTATTCAGCACCTTACCCGAGATTCCGGTTGGTCCCGCATTGGCCTGACCCACCATCATGACGAAATAGAACAGCAATAACAGTGACATTAACAGATTCTTCATTCACCATCTCCCTTTTGTTGCTGGCAATGCAGCATTGGCCAACACGCCAACGTTCGATCAAAAAAAATCATCGGCAAGACAGGCACATCTCCTGCTTCCTGATACTGCCCTGGATAACCGCCGTCACGCAGTTGAAAAAGTCCGTGACACACGGTACTTCCAGTTTATAGATTGTGTCGTTGCCTTCCTTCCTGGAGGAGGCGATCCCTGCAACTGTCAAAGCTAGGAGATGCTTTGAAACCGTTGACTTATCGAGATTGAAGAGTGCAAATAAGGAGGAAAAGTTCTTTTCTCCCTCCTTGAGGGCATCTATAAGTATAAGGCGAACGGGATGACCCATTGCCTTTATAACCCGACTCCTCATTTCCGCTTCCTCAAATGTGATCATCTTCTCGAAGCTCCACTCGTTCTTTTACCGATTCGGCGCCGCCCTGTCAAGATAAATGTAACTGTGCCGGAGGCGAACCAGTGGCCCTACCCCAGGTAGGCCTTCTTTACCAGGGGATTGTTGAGGAGTTCCTGCCCGGTCCCGGAAAGAACCAGACAGCCCGTCTCCAGCACGTACCCTCTGGACGCCGCCTGAAGCGCTTTGAGGGCATTCTGCTCCACAAGAAGGACGGTAGTGCCGGAGGTGTTTATCTCCTGAATTATCTCGAAGATCTCTCGAACCAGGACGGGTGAGAGTCCCATTGATGGCTCATCGAGGAGCATCATCCGGCCGCGGCTCATGAGCGATCTTGCCACTGCAAGCATCTGTTGTTCACCGCCCGAGAGGGTTCCGCCGAATTGTCCGGTCCGCTCCCTAAGCACCGGGAAAAGACCGTAGACCCTTTCGAGATCCTTCTTTACCTCACTCTTCTCTTTTCGCTGCCACGTGGCAAGCTTCAGGTTCTCCAGGACAGTAAGGTTTCCGAATATGCCCCTCCCTTCGGGCACCTGCGAAATGCCCATCTCCACAATCCGGTGTGCGGGGATATCCTTCAGGGCCTTACCGTCATACATGACGGTGCCTTCGTAAGGGACCATCCCCGAGATCGCCCTGAGGATGGATGATTTTCCTGCCCCGTTGGACCCGATGAGGGTAACCATTTCCCCTTCAGCCACATCGAAGGAGATGCCCTTTACCGCCTCTATGCTGTCATAGGCTACCGAAAGGTTTCTCACGCTGAGGATGGCGTCTTTCCCGCTCACCTATAACGTCTCCTGGCCCAGATACGCTTCGAGCACTTTTGGATTATTTCTGATCTCCTCTGGAAGCCCTTCGGCGATTGTGGCACCGAAATCGAGTACGAGAAGCCTCTCGCAAATATTCATGACGAGTTGCATCTGGTGTTCGATGAGCAGGATGGTCAAATCGAAATGGTCTCTTACCCACCTTATTAGGTCCATGAGCAGACCCACCTCGTTAGGGTTCATCCCTGCCGCAGGTTCGTCAAGGAGGAGGAGCTTGGGCTTCATGGCGAGCGCCCTGGCTATCTCCAGTTTTCGTTGAAGACCGTAGGAAAGATTCTTGGAGATCTCCTGCGAATGGTCATCGAGCTTGAAAAGGCTCAACAACTCCATGGAATCATCGGTGGTGCGGGCTTCTTCCCTCCGGCATCGCCCCGTGTTGAAAAGCGCAGCGAGAGGGCTGTACCGGGTCTGGGAGTAATGGGCGGTACGCACGTTGTCGAGAACCGTCAGTTCCTTGAAAAGACGGATGTTTTGAAAGGTCCGGGCAATGCCGAGAGAGGTGATCTCGTTGGAGCTCCGTCCCACCAGTTCCTTCCCGCCAAAACGGATACTTCCCGCCGTAGCTTTGTAGACACCTGTGATGAGATTGAAGACCGTCGTCTTTCCTGCCCCGTTGGGTCCGATTATCCCCACCAGCTCGCCCGGTTCGATGGCAAGATTGAAATCCGACACCGCCATCAATCCGCCAAACCGGTGGCTCACCTGTCGTGTCTCAAGGAGCGCCACTGGATTCCTCCTTCCCTTTCCGCCACAGTTTCGCCGCAAGAAGGTCCCTTGCGGGCACAAACCAGGAAATCTCCCTCAAACCCATGATGCCCCGTGGCCTGAAGAGCATAAGCAGGACAAGCATGAGGGGCATGAAGACCATGCGCCAGATGCCCATGGGCCGTAAGAGTTCCAGGAGGACCGTGTAGATGACGGCACCGATGACGGAACCGGCCAAGGAGCCGATGCCGCCCAGATAGACCATGATGAGTATGTCCGTGGATTTAATGATGTCAAAGGCCCTTGGCGTAATAAACTGGAGAAGGTGTGCAAAGAGCGCCCCCGCTATACCCGCAAAGAAGGAAGAGACCACGAAGGCCAGCATCTTCACCTGCCTGGTATCGACACTCATGAGACTGCTCGCCGTTTCATCCTCGCGGATGGAGAGTATGCCGCGGCCGAATTTCGAGTAGACCAGATTCCTCACAACCCAGATGGATGCCACGGTCCAGAAGAATACCCAGGGCATGCTGGTCAGCTTTTCCATGCCCAGGAATCCGCGGGGCCCGCCAAGGGCGTTGATGTTTTCGATGGCTGATTTCACGATCATGCCAAAGGCGAGGGTCACGATGGCGAGATAGTCACCGCGGGTCTTGAAAGAGGGGAAGGCGACGATAAGGCCGACCAGGGCAGCCGCCAGACCTCCGGCCACGACCGCTAAAGGGAAAAGGGCCTGAGCCAGATGGGGCGGTATGACCTTCACGGTGAGTACGGAGGCAACGTAGGCGCCCACTGCCATGAATCCTGCGTGGCCTACGGAAAACTCTCCCATATACCCGTTTATGAGGTTCAGGCTCACAGTGAGGATGATATTGATCCCCACGTAGAGAAGGACGAGCTGCAGATACTGGTCCACAAGGTTGAAAATGGGCACGAGAAAGGAAAGGATGAAGCCGATCCCCAGGACCGTTGGCATGAACCAGCGTTTGTCTGTCACTTCCTTCAGGCCGGCCAGTCTATCTTTCACAAAAGACGCTCCATTCCCCACGCATTACACCTTCTGGGGCTGGGGCCTGCCCAGAATACCGTGAGGCCTGAATATGAGGAGCACCAGAAGAAGAGTAAAGGCAACGAAATCCCGGTAAGTTGACGGCAGGAAGGCAACAACGAGAATCTCCACGCTTCCCAGGATGTATCCCCCTATCATGGCGCCCCGTACGTTTCCTATCCCACCCACAACAGCCGAAATAAAGGCCTTCCAGCCCACCATTATCCCCATGTAGGGGTCTATGACAGGATATGCAAGGCCGTACATGACACCGGCAACACCGCCTAAGCTCGTGCCGATGGCAAAGGTGGCCGATATGACGAAATCACGGGGTACGCCCATGAGCGGTACGATCGCCTTGTCCCAGGATATGGCCCGCATGGCCATGCCTATCATGGTCCGACGCACCATGACATCGAGGAGAATCATGAGGAGAACGGAGAGCAGGATAATGAGGACCTGGAGAGAAGAGATGGATACCTCCCCCAATGTCCAGGTAATATTAGGAAAGAACTGCGGTATCTGCTTGGGATAGGGGCTTATGGCCAGGGTCAGGTTTTCCAGGAAGAGTCCCACCCCGAGAGCAGTAATAATCGCAGAAACTCTCGGGGCCTGGCGGAGCGGTTTGTATGCGAACCTTTCTATGACAACTCCGAGGGCCGCCGTTCCGAGCATTGCCACGAGAAGCGTGGGGAGAAAGGGAAGTTTCAGAAAAACAACGGAAATAAGGCAGAGGAACGCCCCCACCATGAACAGGTCACCGTGAGCGAAGTTGATCATGCTCAGGATACCGTAGACCATGGTGTAGCCCAGGGCTATGAGTGCATAGATCGACCCGAGCTGAAGGGCGTTGAGGATCTGCTGGACAAGGTAGGTCATATGCCGGGTCCTGCCGGATTACTTTCGGGCGCCCGGCGACCCGTCCACCGGAGGGGTGCCCCGGAGCGAAAGCGAGGTTCGGACAGCCGACCCGTCCCCGCTGCGGTTCGTCCCGTAAGGAGCGAAAACCGGCCCACCTTAGGGTTTTGCATCAGCAAAATAGACGAACTTTCCATCCCTGATCTGCAGGATCACGGCACTCTTCACCGGGTCGCGGGAACCTTCGCTGAATTGTATAACCCCGGTGACGCCTTCATATTTTGGCGCCTTGGCCAGACTGTCGCGGAGAGCCTGCCTGTCGATCTTGCCCGCTGCCTTGAGCGCTTCGAAGAGAAGGCCGAAGGAGTCGTAGGTGAGGGCCCCCACATCATCGGGAACGGCGTTGTACGCCGTCTTGAAGGCCTGAATGAACTTCGTGGCTGCCGGGGATGCGGCATCGGAGGCATAATGCGAGCTGAAGTAGTAGCCTTCGCAGTCCTTGCCGCAGAGTTTCATCAGGTCGCCGCTACCCCAGGCGTCGCTGCCGAGGAAAGGCACCTTGATGCCGAGCCGCTTTGCCTGCTGAATCTGAAGCGGAACCTCACTGTAGTAGTTGGGAAGGAAGATCACGTCGGGGGCTGCCTTCTTGATCTTCGTAAACTGGGCTGAGAAGTCTTTGTCGTTCGTTGTGTAAGTTTCGAAGGAGACAATCTTTCCACCGTTCTTTTCGAAGGTCTCCTTGAAGAATTCTGCCTGTCCTTTGTTCGCGTCGGAGGCGACATCGTAAAGGACAGCGGCCTTCTGCACCTTCAGGTTTTCCAGTGCGAATTTGGCCACCACGTGCCCCTGGAAGGGGTCGATGAAGCAGGCACGGAAAACGTAGTTCTTGGGGGCATTCGTCTTGGCATCCAGAGTAGTCTTGGGGTTCGTCGACCAGGGAGTGATGAGGACAACCTTCGAGCTTTCCGCAATCTCCGATGCCGGGATGGCATAGCGCGTCGCGTTAGGGCCGACGATGGCCACCACCTTCTGCTGGGTGATCAGTTTCTGGACCGCAGATGCTGACTGCTCGGCCTTTCCGGCATTATCCTCGATAAAGAGTTCAACTTTGTACTTCTTGTCTGCAAGCTGGATGCCGCCAGCGTCATTGACCTCTTTTACCGCCATTTCCGCTGCTCTTTTGCATGATTCGCCCACAGCCGGCATGTCGCCCGTAAGTTCGGCCACAACACCCACCCTGACCGTCGTAGGCGCCTTCTCGCCGCATCCGCCGAAGACTGCCAGCGCTGCCACGCAGATTCCGAACAGTACAAAACATCTCAGTCTACCCATCATCTTGTCGCTCCTTGTAAATATGTATGTGCAGGAAAATTGTCGCACTTATCTTAACAGAGATATCCCCCTCTTGTCATCTCTACTTTGAGGGTTTTTGGAGCATCGGGCATAAACCGGACGGCGCCCGGCGCAACCGGTGAACCGGAGGGAGCCGACGACCCTTGTCGGGCTGAAAGATAAGGGGCGGCCCCGGTGGACCGCCCCTTTTTGACTGTCAGTGGAGAAAATCTATTTCTTCTTTGCCTTCTTATCCTTGATGGCCGCTCTCGCCGCTGCGAGCTTCGCCACCGTTACCCGGTAGGGCGAGCAGCTTACGTAGTTGAGGCCGATCCTGTGGCAGAACTCCACGGAATTCGGCTCTCCGCCATGTTCGCCGCAGATGCCTATCTTCAGGTTCTTTCTCGTCTTCCTGCCCAGTTCGACACCCATCTTCATCAGCTTGCCCACGCCCTCCTCGTCGATTCTCTGGAAGGGGTCGTAGGGGATGATGTCGTTGTCGAGGTAGAAGCGGAGGAATTTCACGGCATCGTCCCTGCTCATACCCATGGTGGTCTGGGTAAGGTCGTTGGTGCCGAATGAGAAGAACTCGGCCACTTTTGCGATTTCATCGGCAATGATTGCGGACCTGGGGATTTCGATCATGGTGCCCACCATATAATCGATCTCCATCTTGTATTTTGCCATTACCTCTTTCGCCGCTTTGTCCACGACGGCTTTCTGGAGGATGAGTTCGTCCACATAGCCTACGAGCGGTATCATCACTTCAGGCTTTACCTTGATGCCAGCCTTCTTCACCTCACAGGCAGCTTCAAAGATGGCCCTGGCCTGCATCTCGGTGATCTCGGGATAGACGATGCCAAGCCTGCACCCTCTGTGCCCGAGCATGGGATTTGCTTCGTGGAGGCTCTGGATCTTGGCGGTGAGGGTCTCGTAGGAGGTGCCCGTCTTTTTCGATAAAGCCTTTATCTCTTTTTCCGTGTGAGGCAGGAATTCGTGAAGCGGCGGGTCGAGGGTCCTGATTGTAACGGGCAGACCGTTCATTACTTTGAAGAGGCCGATGAAATCCTCTCTCTGCATGGGGAGGATCTTTGCCAGGGCTTTCTTCCGCCCCTCCAGGTCGCTTGCCACGATCATCTCGCGAACCGCGTCGATCCTCTCTCCTTCGAAGAACATATGCTCCGTTCTGCACAGGCCTATGCCTTCGGCTCCGAAGGCAACAGCCACCGCCGCCTGTTTCGGTTCGTCAGCGTTGGTCCTGATGCCGATCTTCCGTGCATCGTCGGCCCATTTCATGAGGAGTTCGAAATCCTTGTATACCGGTGAATCCTTGGGTTTCAGCGTCTTGTCGATGAGCACCTGGAGGATTTCCGAAGGCTGTGTCTTTATCTGACCGGCATAGACTTCTCCCGTTGTGCCGTCAAGGGAGATGTAATCGCCTTCCTTTATGGTCTTTCCTTTCACCTTGATGGTCTTCTTCTTGTAGTCGATGTCCAGTTCACCGCAGCCTGCGACGCAGACCTTGCCCATCTGCCTCGCCACCAGGGCCGCATGGCTCGACACCCCGCCCGTTGAGGTCAGGATACCCTGGGCCGCGTTCATGCCGCGCAGATCTTCCGGGGATGTCTCGATCCTCACGAGGATGACCTGCTCCCCGCGGTTTGCCCAGGCTTCTGCATCCTCGGCATTATAGACAACCTTTCCCGTTGCAGCGCCGGGACCCGCATTCAAGCCTCTGGCCGCCAGGCTTCCCGCTTTGAGTGCCCTGGCTTTATCCTGGGGATCGAAAATTGGCCGCATGAGCTGATTCAACTGGTCGGGCTGCACCCTCATCAGCGCCTCTTCCTTGGTGATCAAGCCTTCCTTGACCATGTCAATGGCAATCTTGAACTCGGAAAAAGCCGTCCTTTTCCCGTTGCGTGTCTGGAGCATCCAGAGTTTGCCTTTCTGGATCGTAAACTCCACGTCCTGCATCTCCTTGTAATGTTTCTCCAGCCGGCCGCGGATCTTCATCAACTGGCCATAGATGTCGGGCATGACCTCTTCGAGGGACTGGACGGAGTCATCGATCTTCTGCTTCCTGTTGATGGGAAGCGGCGTCCGTATGCCTGCCACCACGTCCTCGCCCTGGGCATTGAGCAGATATTCGCCGTAAAACTCATTCTCGCCTGTTG
>CAYOYU010000154.1:988-12088 GCA_964408265.1 uncultured Syntrophorhabdaceae bacterium | reverse complement strand
AACACCTTTACCGCTCACTGACTGAAAGTCCTTGACGTCGGTCAAAACAATCCCTCTTTCTTGCGCACCCCGCACAACAGCCTCAGCCAGCGGGTGTTCGCTTGCCCGCTCCAGGCTGGCCCCGAGCCGTAGTGCTATGTCTTCCTCTACCTCGTTAACCGTCTTTACAGTCACCAGCTTTGGCCTTCCCTCTGTGAGGGTTCCGGTTTTGTCAACAACCAGGGTGTTGACTTTTTCCATAATCTCCAGGGCCTCGGCATTTTTGATCAGGACACCGGCCATAGCGCCGCGGCCTACGCCTACCATGATGGAGATGGGTGTCGCCAGGCCCAACGCACAAGGGCAAGCTATGATCAATACGGCCACGGCGTTTACGATGGCGTGGGCCAGGCGCGGGTCCGGCCCCCAGAGGCCCCAGATCGCAAAGGTGATAATGGCTATTATTACCACCACAGGGACAAAGTAACTCGCAACCACGTCGGCCAGTTTCTGGATGGGGGCTCGAGATCGTTGTGATTCGGCAACCATGTTGATAATCTGTGCCAGGAGCGTGTCGGCACCTACCTTTTCGGCTCGCATGACCAGGCTACCCGTACCATTGACTGTAGCACCGATGAGCTTAGCCCCTAAGGCCTTCTCAACGGGAACCGGCTCACCGGTGACCATGGATTCGTCAACATTACTTACCCCGTCGACCACCATACCATCCACCGGTATCTTCTCGCCGGGACGCACGCGCAGCACATCACCAGGCTGGACTTCTTCCAGGAGAATGTCCTCTTCCGTACCGTCACCATGAAGGATACGTGCGGTACTCGGTGCCAGGCCGAGTAACAACCGGATAGCAGCGTTGGTACGTGAACGGGCGCGCAGTTCCAGCACCTGGCCCAGCAGGACCAGCGCCGTGATCACTGCTGCCGCCTCGAAATAGACGTGCACGATGCCACCCTTCATCTGCATCATGGGCGGAAAGAGTTGGGGAAACAACAGCGCCACAGTACTGTAAACCCAGGCTACCGATACACCCAGACCGATTAGGGTGAACATATTGAGATTCCAAGTCTTCACCGACTGCCATGCACGCACGAAAAATGGCCACCCGCCCCAGAGCACCACCGGCGTCGCCAGAAAGAATTCCATCCATTGTACCGCACGCATGGAGAGGCTTTGGGGCAAAAGGTCCGGCGCCAAATCGGCCGTCATGGCCAGTAGGAACGCAGGCAGCGCCAACGCCATGCAGACCCGGAAGCGGCGAGTCATGTCGACAAGTTCAGGATTTTCCTTGTCATCAACCGGTGTTATGGGCTCCAATGCCATCCCGCATATGGGGCAGTTGCCGGGCGCATCCCGCACGATTTCAGGATGCATGGGACATGTCCACTCGGTCTTGGGGATAGATGTGGGAGTAAGATCCTCCAATGCCATGCCACACTTCGAGCAGCTGCCAGGTTGGGTCTGGCGTATCTCGGGATGCATGGGACAGGTGTAAAGCCGGCCCCCCTTATCCTGCCTGGGATCCGACTTAGAAGCTGCTTTTGCCTTGAGGAAAACTTGAGGGTCCTTGTCGAATTTGGCCTTACATGGGGCGGAGCAAAAAAAGTACGTCTTCCCCTCATGAATCGACGTTCCCACGGCCTCCTTATCTTCTATCGTCATCCCGCACACAGGATCAATGACTTTCATGGCTCGCCTCCGGTGACAGGAGTCTGGTCCGCAACATCGCCCTCCTGCCACATGATTTCTGCGCGGTAAGATCAATTACCGCTCGGAACGGAAGACTGCTATATCTGCCGAGACAGGCAGCAGTCTTCCTTCTCTTCATCATAAACTCGTCTTAGTACAACATACGGGACCTGAGAGCATTCAGAAGAGACTCCACCTTTGACGGGGAACCTCGATTATGCTCCTGACCCGCTACTTACTTCTTAAGAAATTTCTCAGGATCTTCCATGAACTTGTTCTTGCATCCGACCGCGCAGAAATAGTAGGTCGCACCCTTGTAGTCATAAGTCGCGGCGGCCTTTCTCTCGTCCACATCCATCCCACATACCGGATCCTTCGCTGCCATAAGTCTTCCTCCTTTTCGTGATTTGGTTGTTTGTACCTTTGCTGCCAACTTTCTATCTATGTTCGGGTATATGTTCTGCTCCGATCATCCCGTGAGCAGCGATGCTATCCAAAAAAAGATTTCGGTCTCGCAAAGTTTCTACTCACACCGTGTCTTGCTCACCGGTAGCTTCATAAGTCCGCATGGTCCTTATCAAATATCTGAAAAAAGCCATTCGTCTTATGAAGGCCTCTTCATACATCCAAGGAATACATCCACCACATCCTGGCACCACTGTATGCCTCTGTTTCTTTCGATTTCTGCCAGCGCGCTCTCAAGACTCATCGCCTCTCTGTACGGTCTTGAGCTTGTCATCGCATCAAAGGCATCAGCCACAGAAATGATCTGGGCCTGCAGGGGTATCTCATTATCTCTTCGCCTTTCAGTCCCAGAGGATATCCCTTGCCGTCAAATCTTTCGTGGTGGTGCAAAACCCAGGGGACGATACCTTTCAACGAATCAAAGTCCTGCAGGATGCTTGCAGATGAAAGGGGATGCTCCTTCATCTGCACCCACTCGGAATCATCGAGCTTGCCGGGCTTTTTGAGTACGGCATCGGGTACGGACATCTTTCCTATGTCATGCATCAATGCCGCGATATTCATATGCTCAAGACTCTCCCGGTCGAAGCCCATCTCCCTGGCCACCATCACGGTATATTTGGCAACCCTCATAGAATGTCCTTTCGTGTAGGGATCGCGCGCATCAAGGGCCGAGACAAAAGCATTCATGGCTGAGAGCTTCTCTTTCTCCCTTTCCTTCAACTTTCCCAACTGTATCTCTCTGAATGACATGGCAATGCCTGTCAGCAGCAGAAACAGGGCGACAACCCTAATTCTGAAAGCGGTGCTTCTTATTCCGACACGTGCGCTCTCTAGCTCTGCTTCATGCTTCGCCACGTGTCTCGCAGAATCCCGATCTAGCTCCTGTACATGGGACAGCAGGTCTTCCCTTTGTACATTCTTCCCTTCTATTTGCGCCGTGATGATACCTGACTTGATCAGCAGATTGTCAATGTGCTCCTTGTAATCCTGGTCCCACCCCTGGGACATATGTTCGAGATTCTTCGACGCCTCTTTGAAAGAATGCACCGTTGTTCGGTCAGGGGCGCCTTTGTCTTCAATGCTGGCCTTCAAATTGTGTGTTGCTTCTGCAAAGGATCTGACGGTGTGTATCGTAGGGGCATAGAAATCAGTCACCTTTTGACTGAACGTGGCGACCTGTGCGACGAGAAGAATGATGAGAGACGCTACGACAACTGAGGCAATAACGGCTATCACAAAAGGTCGGGGTCTCAGAGCACGTGCAAAGTTCATTTTCACCGTCTTGAGTGTCTAGATTTCATGTCTCTCTTTCCCCGCACTTGCGAATCATCTCCTGTCTGCGCTGGTTTCCGTCAATGATGATGATCCATTTCCCTGTCTAATTCGGATACTTTGGCCATAGCTGCGTATTCTTCCGGTTTCATATTCGACAGGCGTTTTACAAAAAGAACGATTCCCCAGAGATTCATTTCGCTATGAGTCGAACCGAAGGCGGGCATACCCGTCATCTTGATCCCGTTCCTCACTATCCAGAACACCTCGGCATCACCCGGCAGTTTCGTTTCCTTTGCGGTAAAGTCGGGAGGGGTCGGATAGAGGCCCTGCGATATCTCCGTACGGGGATATCCGGGTGCCTTGTGACAGAGTCGGCACATGGCATGATAGTGCCGAAACCCGGTGTTGATGAGCATCAGGTCCTTTAGCGGGGGGACTATTATCCCCTTGCTATGGGCGGATATCGACCGCTCCCTGATCTGTTCCAAGCACCAGCGCGTGATATTCCAGTGAGGTACATTCGCCGCGATGTTATAGACGCCGGACCACACAAGAAATGCTGCAGCCGCAGCCAACACGCAAAGAATCGCAAGAAAGATTACAGGAAGTCTCATGGCTTGCCTCCTTACTATCAGAAGAGTGTAACTCCCCGCCGGTAAGACGAGGCTTCACGTTGACCACCCCCGGGAAGACGAGATGGACGAAATTGTCCATCAGAAAAAGGAGCGTACCGGTCCAGTCGAGAATCAGGTAGGTGAGATAAAGAAAAGACATTAGCAGGGAAGAAAGCAGGGTACCGCGGAGGCCGAAAAGTAAGGCTGCAGCTAGTGGGGGGCAAGTAATGTAGCTCGTGGTAGACAGAATGAATGGGCTGTTCGTGCGCTACCGTCATATCGTGAAGATAGGTAATGGACGCGATGGATGTGACGATAAGAGCGGCGAAAATGGTCCTTCGGTTCCGGATCACTCTTTATCCCTTGACTGCTCCGGCATCGGCCCTTTCAGCGCCTCTTCCATCTCTTGGGTCACATCCATCATGAGGACGGTGCTATCGTTAGTATACTGAGCGGTTCTTATCTCTTTCACCTTTTGCAGTGCCCGGACCACAGCCTCAATTTTGCGAGCCTGCTCATTAATGGTCTCAAGGCCCTCAAGGATGTCTTTATCGAGCCCTTGCTTTCTTTTGCAGTGGCGGACCACCCCTGCTATGATGGTATCCGCGTTCAACAGGTGGTGGGAAAGGGTCACCATAACCTGATGAAGCGTGTCGAACGCTATCTTCCTCCGTTCGCTTTCGCGTTCCGTGTCGTGGAGCTGCTTTCTCTTGTCCATCACCGTTCCAGCAAGAAAACCCACGATTGCCCCCATTAACGCAAAAGAGAAAGCCATCGGCAGCATAGCCGGCTGAAAGCTGGTGAGCGCGGTTGCGAATAACTTCGGAAACGACAGTCGATCCACTCCTACCTGGTGCTCGTGGGCCCAGAGGTAGATGAACATGGTATAGGGGTGGGCCAGAAGGTATCCCAGGAAGGCCCCCACGAGCGTCAAACTCAGTTGAAAGCGATATTTCTTCACTGGCTTCGCCTTTCTTCGACTTTGTGGCTGACCTTCCAGTATTCTGTGCGCGTCTGTTTCACCAACACAAAACATCCCTCAAAGCCCCGGCAATCAACTTACCGGTGTATTAATGACTGTGACCACCACCCGTGCCGCTCTGGCTTTGTGATCCGGAATGGGCGTGACCCGGATCCATCATGCTGGTGCATCCGTAGCCAATTAAAATCATCCCTAGCAGAAAGACGCCAATAGTTTTCTTCACGCTATTCTCCTCCGCATTTCTTTTGTGTCGTACCCTCTATTAGCCTGAATGGCCTCCCGCGAACATGGCGTGGCATCTCTGGCAATTCTCGTCCACCACATTCAATAGCTCTGCTGCATCTGGGGCATGGTCCGAAACCGCCTGCCGGAGTCGAGCGAGGTCAGCTACCATTTGTCTCGAGTATTTCAAGAATTCGTCGCGCCGTTGGGCATTCCGGTGAGGCCGGATCTTCTCGACATCGGGGGCAATCTTCTGCTCTATAAACATAACCGTCTGGACAGCGGCTCCAAAGTCTCTTTTCTTGACAGCGTTTTTCGCTCTCGCCCATTCCCGCCCAAGCGCTGTCATGGTCTCATGTTGCTGTTTCATGGAGAGAGGCCCAGCCCTGGCGACCTCCCCGGCGTACACGTACTGCCCGACAGCGACAAGAATGGCAAGGAAGCACGCGACTGCCAATGTCCCATTCCTCCTCACGGATCAGGATCCTCCCTCTACGACCCTGCAACAAGCAGACCACGTAATGAAACCAACCGAAAGCCTGCTGGCCTGGGGTTGGCCAGTTACCGTAGTTATGAACAACAATTCCTCTTCACTTCCGTTGCCTTGATGCCCCCACAACAGCCACCAGCACATTGAGGTCGTCCTGTGCTGCTGCCTTCTTGTGCGAAGTACCGCCTTCCTTCCATCAGGCTCTTTGGATCTATTACAGCCTTATTGTTCGCGACTGCTACGCTCAGTGGAACGGGATTGCACCTGGAAGTCACCGAATTGAGACTGTTCAAGGGGAACCGTTTCTCACATGTGCGGCACACCATCTCGTCACCTTCCTGGTAGTGTCCTTCGCCATCCTGCCAACACTCGTCACAGGCATCGAGAGCGGCCCTGATCACACCATCCTGTCCCCGAACCACGAAGTACCTTATTTTCCCGCCATCAGGCGCTTGGTAGTCAAAGAACCGCGCCTGACCGTCACTCAAGCCACCCAAATCGAGCACTACCTCTTGGGGGGCGGAGGCAGCAGAGGCTGCCCCTGCCGGCAAGCTGACATAGATGTATGCTCCCAGGACAGGAATGGCGAGGAACAGAGTGATCGCAGCAATTTTGAAGATCGTTCGTTTCGACACGGTGTTTTTCATGTCAAATACCGTCCCATTCTTGTTTCTATACTTCTATGTTGCGTCATACGAAATGCCTATCGATCGTTTCTGCCCTTGTGTTTCGAAGAGTACCCGTATCTTATACTTGCCTTTTTGCTGCAGGTTGAAGTACGCGTCGTAGGTTTTCATCATTTCCTTGTAACTTCCCGTTTTGCTCTGTTCGTTATCATCGGGGTCTGTCACCTGTATTGTCACAGGAATCCCGCTCAATTCCCTGCCGGTGTCCTCATCCTTGATTACGACCATCACGTTATGGGAGGTATTCTGCGGTATTTCCTCTTTCATATTCATGTTGCTAAGCATCATTCGGTGATTCTGATTCAGCATCACCATGAACGTCGCCTGCAGTCCATCAACGAAGACATCGGTGCTCGCCATCTTCATGGGTTGCTTTGCCCCTCCTGCGCCCATATGCCCGGGTTCAGAATATGCAAACGAGGAAAGCAACAGAAGGGATAGTAAGGCCGTTAGCAAAATACTCTTTTTCATTGAAACCTCCAAAATATATTGGTTGAGAATTGATGCCGGTATGACCTATTTCTGAACCTCAGATACCACGGTCTCCCCTTTGAATTCTCTGCTTTTCCAGATCAGATAGATCGTGGGGTAGATGATGAGTTCCAGGATCAGTGAGGTCACCACACCGCCCACCATGGGTGCTGCTATCCTTTTCATGATGTCAGCCCCGGTCCCGTGGCTGAACATGATGGGGATAAGACCGGCGAGGATAACACTCACCGTCATGACTTTGGGACGGATCCTCTTGACGGCGCCGTGCATGATAGCATCCTTCAAGTCAGCGATTCCGCGGAGGCGTCCCTCTTTTTTCCACTGCTCGTGAGCGAGTTCAAGGTAGAGAAGCATCACGACGCCGGTCTCGGCGTCAAGGCCGGCCAGAGCAATGAGGCCTACCCAGACTGCGATGCTCATGTTATACCCGAGGAAATAGAGGAACCAGAATGAGCCCACAAGGGAGAAAGGTACCGCAAGGAGCACGATGCCGGTCTTGACCACGGATTTCGTGTTGAAGTAGATGAGAACGAAGATGAGGAGAAAAGTAAGGGGAATGACAAGCTTCAGCCGTTCATGGGTCGTGACGAGGTATTCATATTCACCGCTCCACTGAAGGCGATACCCGTCGGGTATTTTAAGGGATGCGACACTCTTCTTCGCCTCATCCACATAGCCGCCAACATCCCTTCCTGCGAAGTCCACATAAACGTACGCAGTCAGCAGCCCTTCCTCGCTTTTTATCGAAGTGGGTCCTTCGACTATCCTGATATCGGCCAGTTCACCGAGGGGTATCTGGTTGAGACGGCCGGCCGAAGTCAGGACGAGCGGGTGGGGGCCGGCGTCCGTGGGCTTGTTTTCCATTATGGGGATCACGGCGGAAGCACCACTCATCCCCCCGACTGGAACAAGAACCTTCTTTAGCTTGGCAATTGTGTCGCGAAGCTCTCTGGCATAGCGCACGTTCACAGGATAGCGCTGCCTGCCTTCCACTGTCGTGGTAAGGTTCATGCCGCCGAGGGCGGATTGTATCACATCCTGGACGTCCTCGACGGAAAGCCCGTATCTGGCAATCTCTTTCCTCTTTATGTCAAAGTCGAGGAAATAGCCTGTGGTCACCCTCTCTGCGTAGGCACTCCGGGTGCCCGGAACGTTCTTCATGTGATGTTCAATCTGGAGACCGATCTTTTCTATCTCTTCCAGTTTGGGACCAAGGACCTTAATGCCCACCGGAGTCCTGATGCCTGTAGACAGCATGTCTATTCTCGCCTTTATGGGCATGGTAAAAGAATTTGCTACACCGGGGATGGTCAGTTTGTCATTCATCTCGGTGATCAGTTTGTCTACCGTCATACCTTTGCGCCACTGTGATTCGGGTTTAAGATTGATGATCGTTTCAAACATCTCCAAAGGGGCAGGGTCTGTTGCGGTCTCTGCTCGTCCTGCCTTGCCGAAAACCTGATCCACCTCCGGTATCTTCATGAGCAGTTTGTCCTGGAGCTGAAGGAGGTGGGAAACCTCGCCTATGGACGGGGCAGGAGCCGTGACAGGCATGAAAAAGAGTGTGCCTTCATAGAGCGGGGGCATGAACTCGGAGCCTAGTTTGATGAAGGGGTAGGCGGTGATCCCGAGGACCACGACGGCAAGTATTATGACCACCTTTTTGAAGTGCAGGGCAACATGCGCCACGGGCGCGTATATCTTTTGGAGGATAAGACTGATGGGGTTCTTCTCTTCCGGCCGTACTTTACCCCGGATGAAGAGGGTCATGAGCACGGGGGTGAGCGTGATAGCCAGAAATGAGGAGAAGAGCATGGCAAAGGTCTTTGTATAGGCCAGGGGTTTGAAAAGACGGCCTGCCTGGCCCTCCAGGGTGAATACAGGGAGAAAACCAACGGTAATGACGAGGAGAGAGAAGAAGAGCGAAGGCCCTACCTCCTTGGCGGCATCTATAATCACATCGGTCCGGCTGCCCTGACGGCCCCCGGCTTCCCATTCATCCAGTCTTTTGTGGGCATTCTCCACCATAATGATCGAGGCGTCCACCATGGCGCCCACGGCAATGGCGATGCCGCTTAAGCTCATTATGTTGGACGTTACCTTCAGGTAGTACATGCAGATAAAGGAGATGATGATGGCTACGGGAAGTACGAGGATCACTACCAGCGCGCTGGGCAGGTGGAAAAGGAAGACAAGGCAGACCACGGCTACGGCTATGGAGAGTTTTAATATCTCTTCTTTTAAGGTTTCCACGGCGCGATGGATAAGGTGGGAGCGGTCATAGGTGACCACTATTTTCATTCCCTTTGGCAGGCTCGGTTCTATGTCCTTCCTGATCTTTTCTTTCACCCGGTCGATGACCTTGAGGACGTTTTCGCCGAACCGTATGACTACGATGCCGCCTGCCACCTCACCTTTGCCGTCGAGTTCGGTCAAACCGCGCCTGATCTCAGGCCCAAGCTGGACCTTTGCTACGTCCTTTAGATAGACCGGTGTTCCTGCTCCATTCGTACCTACGGAGATCTCCCGAAGGTCCTGAAGGCTTTTTATGTAGCCCCGCCCCCGGAGCATATACTCAAAGCCCGAGAAGTCGAGTACCCTTCCTTCCACGTCGAGGTTGCTTCTCTTTACAGCTTCCATCACCTTCGTGATAGGGACTCCATATGCGGCGAGGCGATTGGGGTCGATGGTGATCTGGTACTGTTTGACGAAACCGCCGATACTCGCTACCTGTGAGACTCCAGGCACACTCTCGATGGCTAGCTTCAGGTTCCAGTCCTGGATGGAGCGGAGATCGGCGAGATTGTGCTGTCCTGTCTCGTCCACCACGGCGTAAGAGAACCCCCAGCCCACGCTCGATGCATCGGGGCCGAGGATGGGGTTCACGTCAGCCGGAAGTTTCCCCTTCACTGCCTGGAGGTACTCGAGGACCCTGCTCCTGGCCCAGTAGATGTCGGTGCCTTCATTGAAGATGATATAGATGAATGAGCTTCCGAGAAACGAAAATCCCCGTACCGCCTTTACCTTAGGCGCGGCGAGCAGAGTGGAGGTGATGGGGTAGGTGATCTGGTCCTCCACAAGGTCAGGACTTCTGCCGGTCCACTCGGTATATACGATCACTTGGGTGTCGCTCAAATCGGGGATGGCGTCGAGGGGTGTGTTGCTCATGGCCCAGTATCCCCAGGCAATGGCGAAAAAAACGAAAAGGAAGACGATGAACTTGTTGCGTGCGCTATATTCTATAATCTTTGCGATCATCTTGCAGGCTTACCCTCTCGCGCATTTACTTTGTCCACTGTGTTGTCACCATGCTCTTGCCATCCACCTAATTTGACGCCCACAGGAAAATAGTGTCGTTTTTGTTCTGCACGACAAATCGGGCCCGCAGATAGAGGAGTTCATTGTGGAAAGCTTCTCTTTTCATTAGCTCTCTCAGTGCTGATGGCGTGGAGCCGGCTTCGCTCCATCGCTCGTCGGCGGTCCTTGTCTGGTCAGTGGCTTTACCCCTTTTAGCTTTGCCTCCGAATCGATGAGGAAGTTTGCTCCAGAAGCTATTTTCTCCCCGGCTTTCACCCCTCTTATGATCTCGACCATTCCGTCAGCCTGGGTGCCTGTCGTAACCTCTCTGGGCTCGAAATAGCCGTTCCCCTTATCAACATAGACTACCTGTCGCGTACCCGTGTCGATGATTGCATCCTCGGGGATGGCAAGTTTGCCTCCCAATGAGACCTTCAGTTCCACGTTCGTATACATTCCTGGTTTAAGAAGACCCCCCGGGTTAGGAATGGAGAAACGAGCCCGTGCCGTTCTCGTGTCCCCTGTGAGGGTCGGGTAGATATAGTCTATCTTCGCGGTGAAGATCTTCCCGGGAAAGTAGCTCAGAACAATTTCCGCTGACTGGCCGGGCCTGACGAGGGGAATCTCATACTCGTATATGTCCGCAATCAGCCATACCGTGGAAAGGTCAGTGACCTCGAAAAGTTTTTCTCCAGGCATCACTTTCATACCCTCGAGTGCCATCTTTTGAGTCACGTAGCCGTTCACGGGGCTATAGATCGTGAGCCTTCGTACAGGTTTTCCTGTGGACTCGATCTTTTCGATTTGCTCATCACTGATGTCCCAGAGTTTGAGACGTTGACGGGCGGCTTCCAGAACCACTTCGGCGTCTCTCGCCAACATACTGCCGAT
>CAYOYU010000154.1:0-978 GCA_964408265.1 uncultured Syntrophorhabdaceae bacterium | reverse complement strand
CCGACAGGCCGGTGACGACCACCAGCCGCTCGCGCGGGATGTCGACGTCGATGCCCTTGAGGTTGTGCTGCCGCGCCCCGCGGACGCGGATGAATCCGTGGTTCATGTCGCTCGCGCCCGGCCGCGCAGCTCGATCAGCCGCACGGCTAGCCGCCAGGCCGAGATCATCCCCCGCGGGTCGGCGAGCCCCTTGCCCGCGATGTCGTAGGCCGTGCCGTGGTCCACCGAGGTGCGCACGAAGGGCAGCCCGAGCGTCACGTTGACCGTTTCGCCGAAGGCGGCCAGCCGGCAGGCCAGCATCGCCTGGTCGTTGCGCCAGGGAATCTGCACCTCCTCCACCTCGTGGCCGAGCGACTCGAGCTTGGCCGCGAGATCGCGCACCGCTTGCTGGTGCAACGGGTCGACCGGCACCTCGACCGGCTGGTCGAAGGTGAAGCCGATGCGAAGCGTGCCGGGCTCGCGACGAGGCGAAGCTGCGTTCGTTGTGGTCGATCCTGCCCACAGCCCTGATAATCTTCTGGAGGGGGCGGACCGATACCACCATGGTCTTCACGCCGATGAGCTGCTGTTTCTCCGTGGGTATTTCAACAGTCGGCGTCTCTTGCTCCTGCTGGACGGGTTGTTCTTGCGGAGCTTTTTGCGGAGGCGCCTGTTTTGTCTGTTTTGCGGGCGTAATAGGTTTAGCCGCATCCTGGGTCGCCCCATGCTGGTGAGTCTGTGCGTGAAGTGAGGCTATTTCCGGGAGCCCGCCGGTCTTTGAAAACGTCAGCTGCGACAGAAAGAAGATCAGTCCGGACAACATGGTTATGGAAACAATTGAAGAGACATTCCTTTTCATCTTTATCTGCCCCCTGATCCTGGTTCACCAGACCCGATGATGGCGTGGAGTCGGGCCCCGGCCTCTTCCCTTTCCACGCGCTGCCCCCAGTAAAGAAGCTCGCAGTCGAGGAGGGTCTGCAACCTCGGGATAGCCGTGAT
>CAYOYU010000153.1:2633-12194 GCA_964408265.1 uncultured Syntrophorhabdaceae bacterium | reverse complement strand
ATGGGTTTGTTGAATTCGGGGTCTTTGCCGTCTTTCAGATACTGGTTATGCTTGGCAATGGTTTCCTTTACCGCTGCTGCGGGAATCTTGATCTTTCCTGCCAGTTCCTCGATGGTGGCTGCCTGGATGAACCGCCCTTTGGCGATGCCCTGTTTGACTTCCTCCATGGTACCGCCCATCTTCTTGACCATCTCTTCATTGAAGATGGAATAGGTAGGTTTCAGGTTCAGCTTTATCTGTGCCATTGAGCAGACATCCCGCCGTTCCAGTTCGTTGACGAACCTCTTGCCGTTCTTGTCGACGTAGATGAGGCCGTAACCGACGCCATTAAATGGGTAGACGGCAGGTGTGTCGAGGATGCCTGTTTCAGGCTCGGCAAAGGGATAGAGTTGAATAAATGCGAGCTGCAGGGCATCAGCGCCGATGGCCTGTGCGTAGCGGATCGTTTCGCCGGTGGCGCCGGGATGGTTTGTGCTGTTGTACTCGGGGACGACTGAGGGGTTGAATGCTTTCCGCATCTCGATGTCGCGGCTGAAACCACCTGACGCCATGATGAGGGCTTTCTTGACCTTTATGTTCTTCTTTCCCTTGGGGGTTTTGATTTCTACTCCCAGTACGGGGCCTTCGGTGTCTTTTCTGTAGATCCAGGTCAATTCATTGTTGAGCCTGATCTTGGCTCCCCGTTTTTCAGCTATTTTCTTCAGGGGCTCTGTAAAACCGATGCCAACTCCTTCGACGACGGTGTGCGTCCTGTAGGCGCTGTGCCCTCCGGCCCTGGTAACAGCCTCGCGGAGCTTGCAGCCGCCTTCGTCGATCATCCAGTTCAGTGCCTGGGAAGCGTTCTCAGTCATGTTGTTGACGAGGTCGGGCATATTGTAGAAGTCGCCGCCTTTCAGGGTGTCCTGGGTATGCTGCTTGGGGCTGTCTTCGCCGAGGCCGAGTTTCTGGCGGTAGTGGAATTCGTCATCCCACGAAGCATAGACGCCTCCATTTATGATCGAGTTGCCGCCGTAGGTGGGCATCTTCTCGAAGATCACCGCTTTGGCGCCCTTGCCGGCCGCTTCGGCCGCTGCGGCCAGTCCTGCAAACCCTGATCCGATGACTACTACGTCAATTTCTTCATCCCATTTCGTCGGTATCTTCTTGGGTGCGGCTTGAGCCTCACCCTTGGAAAGATTAAGGGCCAAACCTGTGCCTGCTGCCACCATGAGACCTGTTGTCAGAAAACGACGCCTTGTTACGCCTGTTTTTGCCTGACCTTTCTTTTCCTCTTCTTTCATCTCTTCCTCCTTGATATTGTTGCCTTCCAGTGATTTGACGATTTCTCCGACCTGACCAGTTTCTTCATGACCGATCCCTGTTCTGACGCGGTCATGGACTGCCTCTCCATCCATACCGAATGATCCAGGAGTCCGAATGATCTCAGCTCATGGGCTATCCCGAGACCCACATTGCTTCCGTTTATCGCTGCCGGCGCTGCGTCCCATTCCAGCTGTATGCAGATGTCGCTCGACACATCAACACGGCTGTAGACTGAGGCCGACAGGAGATGATCGTTGTCTGCAAGTCCCTCGACGGCACTGCTCAACCATTCTACCGCTCGGGATTCGGCGGCCGGTTCGCTCCTGAGCCTTATCACTTCCATCCATTTCATGATTTCCATAAGGCAAAAGCCGTACCATAAGATAAGTGGCCGAAATTACTGGCAACAATGAAGTAGATCGAGTTCAGCCTGCGAATATGACGGAATTGTCTGGCATATGTGCCGGAACTGAGATAAGCTGTCTTATATGATGGCAACAGAAAGAAAAGGGATAACGGATGGGCGGTTTTTCCGCGAAGTGACCCTCAGGATTTGCGGCAGCCTGGAGATCGGAAGAGCGCTTCAGAACTGTCTGGACTTTGTCCAGGAAGTGATGCCTGCCGATGAACTTGTCCTCAGTGTCTACGATCCTGAACACGGTTCGCTCAGAATTGTTGCCACCGCTTCCGATGGCGAGGGAAAACCCGAAACGGATGAGATCTTCCTCCGCCCGTCTTTGAGGAAGGAACTTGAACAGGCTCATAAATATCCCAGGGTGAGGATGGCGGGAAATGTACACGAGGACCCTTTCCTGGGTGACGTGGCAGAGCGGCGGAAATGGCCTCCATCCTCGGTTGTCGTAAACCGTCTCATAATAGAGGGAAGCTACGTAGGGGCGCTGCGTGGAAGGGCCGACGGTATAGGGCGGTAGACGGATGAGGATGTTGTTCTCTGGGGTCTTGTCAGTGAGCCTGCCGCCGTGGCTCTGGCGAACAGTGAGCGGTACCGTGAACTTTCGATCCGCAAGGACATTCTGGCAGATGACAGGAATTATCTGCAGAACGAGTTGCGCAACAGGGTGGGCGTAGAAGTAGTGGGTGCCGACTTCGGTCTGAGGGATGTCATGGAGAACGTTCGGACCGTGGCGCCTCTGCTCAGCCCTGTTCTGCTTATTGGCGAGACAGGAACGGGAAAGGAAGTGATCGCCAATGCGATCCACAGTCTCTCGCCTCGCAGCCACGGTCCCATGATCAAGGTGAATTGCGGTGCTATCCCTGAAACCCTTATAGACAGCGAACTCTTCGGTCACGAAAAAGGGGCTTTTACCGGTGCGATTGCTCAGAAGAGGGGCCGTTTTGAACGGGCCCACGGAGGGACCATCTTTCTCGACGAGGTGGGGGAACTTCCGCTTCAGGCGCAGATCCGTTTCCTCAGAGTCCTGCAGGAGAAAGAAATTGAGCGGGTGGGCGGGTCGTCCATGGTCAAGATAGACGTGAGGATCATCTCGGCTACCAACAGGGATCTGGAGGACCTGGTCAGCCAGGGGCTGTTCAGGGAGGACCTCTATTTTCGTGTTGGCGTCTTTCCTATCGTGGTCCCGCCACTGCGTCAGAGGCGAAATGATGTCCTTGCTCTCGTGCAGCATTTCATATTGAAGAAATCGAGGGAAATGGTGTTGCCTGCCATCCCGACCCTTGCAAAAGGGGCAATAGACGATCTCATGGGCTATGATTGGCCGGGCAATGTAAGGGAGTTGGAAAACGCCGTTGAACGGGCGATCATACTCTCCCACGGCAGCCCGCTCACCTTTGACGGTATTCTCAATACAGGAAGGAATCTGCAGGCATCCGACCGGGGAGACCTTGGAACCTTGAGGGACATGGAGTCGGAGCATATCAGAAGGGCCCTTGAACTGAGCCTCGGGAAGATTGAGGGGAAGGGGGGAGCCGCGGAAATCCTGGCTATCAATCCTGCCACCCTGAGAAACCGCATGCGGAAGCTGAAGATTCCCTTCGGCAAGAGAAAACAATAGGGGTGTAGGGGACACCGATGAGGACCGTAGGGACACGTTTTCTTTTGCCTTTCGCGGTGGCAGGGATTCTGTTCTCCGCATTTATTCTCTATCGTACTTATGAACAGAGCCAACGGCACGCAGAGGAACTTGTAGGCCAGCAGGCGGCTCTGGCAACGGAGTTCAACCTGGCTATCCGTGAGTACGCGGCTCGAAAGATCAGGCCCGTCATGGAGGGCCTGGTAGACAAGGATGAGTTCATACCCGAGACCATGTCCACCTCCTTCATTTCCCGGAGTATATTCGAGGAGGTCCAGAAGAAATTTCCCAACTGCGTCATCCGTTTCTCCTCCGACAACCCCCGGAATCCTTTGAACCGGGCTACACCGGACGAGTTGACGGTGATCGAATATTTTCGAAAGAACCCCAAAGTAGGACAAAAGCGTGAAGAGATACAAATAGATGGTAGACGTTATATTGCTGTTTTCACGCCCAAATGGATGGAACAGGAATGTCTGCGCTGCCACGGAGACCCGAGAAATGCGCCCGCCGCGCTCCTGAGCAGGTATGGCACACAGGCCAGTTTCTACCGGAAGGTGGGAGATGTGGCAGGACTTGACACCGTTGCTGTTCCGGTGGAACTGGTCACTGCCACAATGACTTCCGAGATGCGTCGCCAGTCGACCACCCTCATGGTGGGGCTTATCCTTCTCTTTGGATCAGTCATAGTGACGTTTCGACAGGTGGTGACGCGCAGGCTCAGATCTATGGCGGAGCACATGCAAGATTTCGGTTCCGGTCAAGAGGGCCGGATCATAACACCCATAGAAGTCACCGGTAACGATGAGATCAGCGTGGTTGGGAACGCATACAACAAGCTTGCGGCTTATGTAGGAGCAGCACATGCCTCTCTGGAGGTGCGTGTGGCTATGAGAACCGGCGAACTGGCCCAAGCCAACGAGGCGCTCAAGCGGGAGGTCGAAGATCGGCGACGGGCCGAGGAGGCCCTGAAAGAGAGCGAAGGGAAATATAGGGCCCTGGTAGAGACGACGGACACAGGTTTTGTTATCATAGACGGTGAAGGGCGTGTCCTTGATGCAAACGACGAGTATATCCGCTTGACGGGTCACGATTCGCTCACGGAGATTCTGGGGCGAAGGGTCATCGAGTGGACTGCCCCTCATGATTTGGAAGAAAATAGGAGGGCGGTGAAGAACTGTTTCGAGAAAGGATTTGTGAGAAATCTGGAAATAGATTATGTGGACAAAGAAGGAAATTTCACACCGCTGGAGATTTTTGCCACGGTTATTCAGACCGACACAGGGACAAAGATAGTTACCTTGTGTCGTGATATCTCGGAGCGGGCTCGTGCGGCGGAAGAGAAGGCAAGGCTTGAAGAACAGCTCCGCCATGCCCAGAAAATGGAGGCAATCGGCATTCTTGCCGGTGGGGTTGCCCATGACTTCAACAACCTTCTCACCGTCATCTTCGGTTTTGCCAATCTCATCCAGATGAGCGTAGTCAAGGGCGACCGCCTGTGGCCCTATGCAGAGCAGATAGTGAAGTCTTCCAATAAAGCCGCTGACCTTACCCGCAGTCTTCTTGCTTTCAGCCGCAAGCAACGGATCAATCTTGAACCGAGAAATGTTAACGAGGTTGTGACGAGCACCGTTAAGCTCTTGAGGAGGCTTCTCCCCGAGGACATCGAAGTCACCGTAATACTCACCGATAGGGACGTCGTTGCCGAGGTGGATGTCACTCAGATTGATCAGATACTCATGAACCTCGCTACGAACGCGAGGGACGCTATGCCGAGTGGCGGGCCCCTCACTATAGGGACGGCAGCGGTAACGCTCGATGAAACTTTTAAGAATGAGCATGGATTCGGTAGACCGGGCAGATACGTGCAACTCTCCGTCTCCGATACCGGGGCGGGTATGGATCAAGAGACGATGAGACATATCTTCGAACCGTTCTTTACCACCAAAGAAGTGGGAAAGGGAACAGGGTTGGGGCTTGCGAGCGTCTATGGGATAGTCAAACAACACGGGGGGTATATAAGCGTCTCCAGCAAGCCCTTAGTGGGCACCACGTTCAATATATACCTGCCGCAGGCCGACTTGGCCCGTTTGGAAAGACCGGTTCCGGCCGATGAAACCACCGGGGGTTCCGAAACGGTCCTCGTAGTAGAAGATGACCAGGATGTGAGGGAGATGATTACCAAGATTCTCCGGAGCCAGGGCTATGCGACAATAGAAGCTACCAATGGTGTGGAAGCAGTCAACATCTATAAAGAGAACCGTGGAGCCATAGACGTCATTATTCTCGACGTGGTACTGCCTGCAAAGAACGGTAAAGAGGTCTTTAATGAAATCGTGGCAATAGATTCCCGTGTCCGCGCCATATTTGTGAGTGGGTACACGGGAGACATAGTCCTCGACAAAGGTATACAAAGCGACAATGTTGACTTTCTGCAGAAGCCTCTGTCAGTTTCCGCACTGCTCGCAAAGTTAAGAGAAGTACTCGACAGGTAGACAGACAAGTTCAATCAGAAGGAATCTCTGCATCTTCCAGGGGAATAAATGCCTTCTATCAGGTATGAACCGTAGCCCTAATGCTGCGTGCCATTGTTGCCGATAACAGGGACGTAGCCGGCCCGGTCCTTTCATTCGAGCAACTCCATCGGTGGCCGTCAAATCTGGTTTTATAGGAAACCGGGTGGGTCTACCATATTTCACGATTGGAGGGTTCCATGAAAAGAGTATTGGTGATGTTGGCAGTACTGGGTATTTTTATGTTCGTTCTTGTTCCCTGTATTAGTGCGAAAGACAGTCCTGAAGAGGCAAAAGCGATGGTGGAGAGCGCCATAGCATTTTACAAATCGGCAGGAAAAGAAAAGACCCTCGCAGAGGTCAACAATCCTAACGGGAAGTTCAAAAAAGGGGACCTTTACGTTTTCGTCTACGACATGAAAGGGGTGGCCGTGGCGCGGCCTGTGGGCAAGGGGCTCATCGGGCTCAACATCATGAATTTGAGAGACCCTGACGGCAAGGCTTTTGTCAAAGAGAGGATAGATCTCGTGAAGGCTAAGGGTAAGGGGTGGCAGGACTATAAGTTCGAGAACCCGAGCACGAAGAAGACTGAGGCCAAGGTAGCCTACGTCGAGGGGTATGACGATTTCGTTTTCGGGTGTGGGGCATACAAGTGAGCAGAAGTCTCACTCGTAACCCAGCTCGGTCAGCCTGTCCTCGGTGATGCCAACGAAATGGGCCACTTCGTGAACCACGGTGATCTCGATTTCCTCTGCAAGTTCCTCTACGGTTTCGCATAGATCCTCCAGAGGTTCCTGAAAAAGAAGGATCGTGTCTGGGTAGAGGGGCGGGGCGGTCACGGACCGTTCGATTAGGGAGACTCCCTGGTAGAGACCGAGGAGAGTCTCACCGGGGGGAATACCCGCCTCCTTAAGCATCTGTTTCGTCGGGCGCTTTCGGACGGAGATGATCATGTTGTCCAGATGCTGCCTGATCTCCCGCGGTACGCGACGTACGGCCTTTGTCACGATTCTGTCAAACTCGGCGTCCGTCAATTTCATATCGTCCGGTCCTTTTGATGGTCCAATCGCCCCAGGCCCGTCTGCGTCTTTAATCGCCTCAAGGCCGTCCTCCTTCCACGACAATATATCCTGCGGTTCTCATGTCCGTCAGGATTCTTCCTAAATCCTCTCTCCTTCTCGCCTCCACCGTGAATGCCACCCGGGTCTTGCCCAGGGGAAGGTCCTCTGTTAGCCTGTTATGGGAGACGTCGAGAATGTTGGCACGGTGCGCGGCTATTATACCGGTAAGGTCATGGAGGCTGCCCGGGTTGTCATCGACGACCACATGGAACAAGGCTATTCGTCCTGCTGTCACGAGGCCCTTGCGGACGATGCGATCGATCACGGCGGGGTCTATGTTGCCGCCGCTGGCTACGAGCACTGCCCGTCTGCCTTTAAAACGGTCCGGGTCTGCAAGCAGCGCGGCAAGAGGTGCGGCACCGGCTCCTTCGACGACAAGCTTGGTCCGCTCCATGAAGAGTAGTACTGCCACGGCAATCTGCTCTTCATGGACAAGGAGTATGTCATCCACCTGATGCGCCAGGATCTCCATGGTTGTTTTTCCCACCTTACCCACCGCAATGCCGTCTGCCAGAGTCGGCTTCACGGGGGCTGAAAGGAGCCTGTGTTCACGGAACGAGAGGTGAGCTGAAGGCGCTGTCTCGGTCTGCACCCCTATCAGTTCTGTGCCGGTTGATCCTTCCTTGATGATGCTTGCCATGCCTGCCAGGAGTCCTCCTCCACCCACGGGAACCAGAATTGTACCAATTCCCTCAAGGTCCTCCATGATTTCAAGACCTATGGTACCCTGGCCGGCAATGACCTCTTCGTCATCAAAGGGATGAACAAAGACATATCCCTCTTGGGATAATGCGTATTGCATGGCCTCCTGAAGATTGCTACCGTGGAGCACGACCTCTGCACCATAGGCTCGTGTAGCCTCTTCCTTTACTATGGGAACTGTTACCGGCATGATTATCTTTGCCTTCACGCCGAGTGTTGCCGCAGCGAATGCGAGTGCCTGGGCGTGATTTCCCGTAGAAGCGGTGATCACAGGTTGTCCTTTAAGGCCCATGATTTTGTTGAAGACGCCGCGCACCTTGAAGGATCCCGTCTTCTGGAGATTCTCCGCTTTGATGAAGACCTCTGAGCCGCTCATCCGGCTGAAGGAACGGGAGTGGATTAAAGGGGTGCGATGGATGAATGGCCTTATGCGATCATAGGCTGAGAGGATTCTTTCCTTCGTTACCATGCGACGTTGGCCCTTCCTCCTGATATACAGTTATGATTCCATTCAATTCTATCACATGTCCCGGCACCTGCGGAGAGATTCTGCGCAGAGACCATAATCATTGAATAAAAGGTTGACGGATATATTGTTGTGTATTACAACGGTTTCATTATACAACAAGAGTGAGGATGACCATGGATGCCCTGGCTGTGCAGCAGTTCAGAAAAGACCTCCGCAGGATCGAAAGGAGACTCTTTGGATTGATAGGCCTGGACGGGCAATGCTGCGGCGTAACGAGGGCACAGTGCCACGTTCTGCTCGCCGTCGAGGAGAAGGGACTAACCACCGTGACCGACCTTGCATCGAATCTTGAACTGGACAAGAGTACCCTCAGCAGAACCATAGAGGGTCTCGTGGGCATGGGTCTGGTGAGACGGGAAACAAATTCCGGGAATAGAAGAAGCCAGGATATATGCCTCACTCCTGAAGGGGAAAGGGCGGCTGCCAGCATCGGTAGTCAGTGGAACAACTATTTTGAAACGATCTTTTCCGGACTCTCTGCATCTAAACAGCAGGCTCTCTTTGAAGGGATCTCTCTGCTGGCAGGTTCCATTCCGGACGTGCCATGCTGTGTCTCAGGAGTCACGGTCATAGGTCCGGCGGAGCAGTCAGAGAAAAAGACGGGATGGAGGTAGGTTTCCATGGAAGGGAAAGCGAAGGGACCCAGGTGGGTTGAAGGGTGGCATCCTGCAGGTATGTGGTTTGTTCCCTCTATCCGTACCGACTTGTCCCTGGAGGACCGGCTTGGCGGCGTCCGGGTCCGGTGGGGGATCGGCAGGATGACCTACAGGGTTATGCCTGGACTCTACGCTGCAGGAGGCCCGGACGGAGATTCGCCCGTTCTGGTAACGGCGAATTATAAACTCACCTTCGATAGCCTGAGAAGGCATCTGGGCGGAATAAAGGCCTGGATCCTGGTTCTCGATACAAAAGGGGTCAACGTGTGGTGCGCCGCAGGAAAGGGCACCTTCGGGACGGAAGAGGTCATACGGAGAGTCAACGCAGTCAATCTCTCCAGCGTAGTCCGTCACAGGACCCTGATTCTTCCACAGCTTGCAGGACCTGGTGTGGCGGCCCACCTTGTTGCCAAGGGCACCGGATTCAAAGTGGTCTATGGGCCTGTACGCGCTGCGGACCTGCCCAGATGCCTCGCAGGAGGCATGAAAGCGGACAAGGAAATGAGGTCCGTTACCTTCACCTTGAGGGATAGGCTTGCGGTTACACCAGTGGAGCTTGTCCAGTCATGGAAGATTGCTCTCGCAGCCATACTGTTTCATCTGATTTCATCATACGGTCCCGGCTCAGCCGGGCTCCTGGCAAGTCTCTACGTAGTCCTGCCGTACATCGGTGCTATCCTGATGGGT
>CAYOYU010000153.1:0-2623 GCA_964408265.1 uncultured Syntrophorhabdaceae bacterium | reverse complement strand
CCGGGCCGATCTCTCGCTTTCAAAGGGTGGCTGGCGGGTGTTCTGGGCACCGCCTGTTTTAACTTCTTCCACGGAGGCGGGTTCGCAGAGCAGACAGTGTACCTCCTCATTCTCCCGGCGATTTCGTCATTCCTCGCGCTCAACTTTACGGGCGCCACACCCTACACGTCGCTCTCCGGGGTCAAGAAGGAGATGAGGTATGGATTACCCCTTGTGCTTCTCTCGGTTCTGGGGGGGATAGGTTTGAGGATCTTTGATCTGTGGAGGTTTATGGTATGACCGGTTTCATGAAATATCTCAAAGATGTGACGACATTGAAGCTTGAAGATTCGAAGTGTACGGGCTGCGGCCGATGTGCCGATGTATGCCCCCACGGCGTCCTTGTGATGGACAATGGCAAGGCGACGATTTCAGACCGGGATGCCTGTATCGAGTGCGGTGCCTGCAGTCTCAACTGTGCCTTTGAGGCTGTCTTCGTATCTGTCGGTGTCGGCTGCGCTTATGCGGTCATAAGGGGGGCACTCAAGGGAACCGCACCCGATTGCTCCTGCTCGGGCGGGTCTGACTGCTGCTGACGAGTGGCCCGAACCCCCTCTATTCTCCGGCCTGCCAGGGGTAGACTCCTTTGACGTGCATGACGGAACAGGGCATCCTCTGGACAATCCTCCCCATGTTTCCGCTGAAGAGAAAGTGTTCGAGGCGGCCCTCCTCGAACTGAACCATGATGAGAAGGTCGATTCCCTCATCCTTGACTATCCGGCCCACTTCTTTCACCATTGGCTCTTCATTTACCGTAATTTCAACTCTAACCGCTCCATAGTCGGAATATATGGCCCCATGGGCGGATGTCTACTGCGAGAAATCCTCTACCATGGTTACGAATTCACCCAGCACGATGGCCGTGGCACCCCACACCTTATACCCCTGGACATTGAAATAGGGGACACGCAGTGTCTGGCCGGCCATGAGCCAGTCCTCAACGACTACATTGGCTTCATCGACAAAGAGGTCGAGGGGCACTTCAAGGATATTGGCGACCTCGGCGGGCTGTGGCCGGAAGATGGGGCGATAGGGTAGGTAAGCGACAAAGGGGTGGATACAGAAGTCGCTTGGAGGCACATAGAGTGGTGAAAGGGGGCCGAGGATGCGGATGTCGTCGCTGCAGACACCGACTTCCTCGCAGGCTTCTCTGAGGGCAGTAAAGGAGATGGATTCATCGCCGGGTTCGGAACCCCCTCCGGGAAAACTTATCTGTCCTGCATGGGCCGGAAGACCGTCGGTACGTCGGGTGAGAACAACATAGAGGTCTCCCCCGGGAGAGAAAGGATAGATGAGCATCAGCACTCCCCCCTGATGAGGCAAATGATCGGCAGGGGGTTTTTCGAAAGGTCTCGGCACGGGTGCCATGCGCTTCTGTCCGGCGAGGCCGGGCAAGGGTTTCTTCAAGGCGGCTTCGACAATCTGGAGAGTGAGGCTGCCTTTCTTCATGATGTTACTTGTCCTTCATCGTCCAGACACCGTCCCAGTCCTGGCCGGGAGGGTTCTTGAGGAAGTACTGGCAGCGTTCCAGGTACATGGCCGAGAGACCGTCGCTATTGTTGAGGCAGAGGGACCTGTCGAAGAGATCGATGGCTTTCTGCCATTTCCGTCTCCTGTACTCTTCCATGGCGTCGGCGTAGAGCTTTACGCAGGTTGTGAGATTGCTGAAACTTGACCTGTCGTGGTGGTCGAGGATCTCGTACATCCTGATGGGCTGGCTCTTCCCTTTTACTCTGATCCGGTCCACCTCTCTGTGTATGTATGCACCTTTCAGTTCCTTGAAAGTAAACTCACTTATGAGAATGTCTGTTCTGTAATACTTGTTTGCCCCTTCCAACCGCGAAGCCAGGTTGACCCCGTCGCCGATGACGGTATAGTCCATCCGCTTCAGGCTGCCTATGTTTCCGGCTACTATCTCATCCGTATTGATGCCGATTCCGATACGTATCGGTTCCTTGCCTTCGGTGGCTCTCTTGTCGTTGAACTCCTTGAGGGCTTTCATCATGTGTATGGCGGCAGTTACCGCCCGGTCCGCATCTTCACCAGTCGAAAAGGGCACGCCGAATATGGCCATTATGGCGTCACCGATGTACTTGTCCAGGATACCGCCGTACCGGAAGATAATGTCCACCATTGCGGTGAAGTAATCGTTCAGCATGGCCACCGTACCCTGGGCGCCGATCTTCTCGGTTACGGTAGTGAAACTTCTGATATCGGAGAAGAGGACGCTCGCCACCTGGGCCTGGCCGCCGAGCATTGTGTCGCCGGCCTCAAGGAGTCTCTCGGCCACTTCCTTTGTCATATAGCGGGCCATGGTGCTCTTCACCCGTTTCTCCGTCGTGATATCTTCGAAGACGAGCATAGTCCCTATGGGCTGTTCCTTAATATCAATGAGCGGCACTATGGCAAGATTGACCGAGACCTGCGTGCATCCCGGGAGAAGGAGTTCCGTATCCATGGCAATGTAGGGCTTGCCGCTTTGAGTAACTTTTGCAATGTCGTCGAGAATCCATCCGTTGGCTGCGGTGAAGTATTCACCGGCATCTTTATCGAGGAGGTCCTCCACCCTGGAGTTGAGGATCCT
>CAYOYU010000152.1:6311-12473 GCA_964408265.1 uncultured Syntrophorhabdaceae bacterium | reverse complement strand
CTTCCTCTTATCATTCTGAGCCTTGCTGCGGGGGCAATTATGCTGGCCATTGCCGTCCGTCGCGGCAAAACCCTCGTCTTCGTTCTGGCCAATACAGGTATGCTGGGGTCATGCCTCACGCTCCCCCTCGTGGCGGCGGTCATACCGGGAGAGGTTATGTCCCTGCTTGTGGTGGATCGTCTTACCGTCATATTCACCGGGCTGATCCTTCTTTCCGGCAGCGCCGTAACCTTTCTCTCACTGGACTACCTGAAGGATGAGGACCGGGAAAGTGGAGAGTTTTACCTCCTCCTCCTTCTTGGGGTGATCGGCGCAGTTATTCTTGTGGGCAGCGTTCACTTTGCCTCCTTCTTCCTGGGCCTCGAAACACTGAGCGTCACCCTGTACAGCCTCATCGCTTATTCCGACAGGCGCAGGCGAGGCATCGAAGCAGCCGTGAAGTACCTCGTCCTGTCCGGAGGTTCTGCTTCTTTCCTTGTTTTCGGCATGGCCCTTATCTACGGGCACCTGGGAACCATGGAATTCCACAGCGTGGTAATGAAGATGCTCATACTGCCGGGAGATGCGGCCACCCTTGCGGGAACGGCCATGATTCTGGTTGGTATCGGCTTCAAGCTGGGAGTGGTCCCTTTTCACATGTGGACTCCCGACGTGTACGAGGGTGCGCCTGCGCCTGTTACCGCCTTCATAGCCACAGTCTCCAAGGGTTCTGTGCTGGCCCTCATGCTTCGCTATTTCCCTGAGGCGATCATGGAGGATGGATGGGGAGGGGGCCTGTTCACAACAGTAAGTATAATGGCCGGCCTGTCCATGTTTACGGGTAATCTCCTGGCTCTCTTTCAGAGGAACCTGAAACGGCTTCTCGCATACTCGTCAATTGCCCATTTCGGGTACCTGCTGACAGCCTTTCTCACCGCCGGAGAGCTTCGCCTGGCTGCCACGGCCTACTACCTTGCGGCATACTCCATAGCCCTTATAGCCGCTTTCGGCGTGGTGGCTGTCATGTCCCGTGAGGGAAAGGAGGCGGAGGAGATCGATGACTACCGGGGGCTCTACCAGCACAGACCTTCTATCGCCCTTACGCTGACGCTTGCCCTTCTCTCTCTGGCAGGAATCCCTCTGACCGCCGGCTTTGTGGCAAAATTCCTGATTATCACGGCAGGTCTCGGCTCGGCTCTGGCCATTCTGGTGCTGCTGCTGGTTCTGAACAGTGCGGTCAGTTTCTTCTACTATCTCCGCGTCGTACTGACGCTTTTCGAAAAGTGTGAGGGTGCTCCTGTTGTCAATCATCACCTCGCGCCGGCAGCGGCGATCGTCTTCATAGTCGCCGTGGTCCTTCTCTTGTGGTGGGGGCTTTACCCGTCGTGGTTCATAGGGATGATTCAGGGCATCTGAAATGAACTCCCCGCAGGCAAGCCACGGGGTATCAAGGACGAGAGAGCAGCGCTAAAACCTTCTCGGAGCAAGCTCCGGGCTATGGACCCGCGGGGCAATCAAGCCTGCTCTGGGGCATCAAATTCCTTAAGCAGTCTCTTCTGTCGCTCAGTCAGGTTCGTGGGCGTAATGACCTTGATCCCCACATATTCATCTCCGTCGCCGCTCCCGTCGCCGCGAGGCATGCCCTGTCCCTCTATCCTGAGTATGGCGCCTGTTTGGGTTCCCTCGGGAATATCGAGTTTCAAAGGCTCGCCTTTCAGGTTGACCACCTCTATGGTCCCACCAAGGGCAGCCGTGGTAAAGGGTATTTCGGTTTCGGTGAAAAGGTCTGCTCCGTGTCGTTCAAAAAGTCTGTGCTTCTCGATGTTGATGATCACATAGAGGTCTCCGGGAAGGTCCCGGCCTTTCTCCCCCTCACCTGCAATCTTGATCGCATGGCCGGTGTCTGCTCCTGCCGGGATCGTTAGCGCCAGTTCCCTTGTCGTTTCAACGAGCCCCATGCCCTGGCATTGTGGGCACGGTTTGTTGATGATCTTGCCCTTTCCGCGGCAGGCGGTACAGG
Organism: uncultured Syntrophorhabdaceae bacterium; assembly: GCA_964408265.1. Lineage (GTDB taxonomy): Bacteria > Desulfobacterota > Syntrophorhabdia > Syntrophorhabdales > Syntrophorhabdaceae > CAYOYU01. Next base: position 10,474 of record CAYOYU010000152.1, on the reverse strand, counting down.
TCCGTATTTCCCTGAAAACGCTGGAGCCGCGGCGCTGCTCCGTAACCATTTGCCCGGTCCCTTTGCACTGGGCGCAGACTTCCAGGCCGCCCTCCTGGGCGCCCGTCCCCTTACAGGCAGTGCACTCGTGAATCTCGGGGATGCGGATACTCTTCTGCGCCCCTGCCGCTGCTTCTTCCAGGCTTATAGTCAGGTCATATCGGAGATCGGCCCCTTTTTGGGGACCCCGCCTTGTGCTTCTGCCGCCAAAAATATTGTCGAAGACAGAACCACCGAAACCAAAAGGACCTCCCTGTCCGAAGTCCCGAAAGAGCCCTGAAAAGTCGACACCTCTGAAAATGTCCTCTTCGCTGTAGCCTTCCAGGCCTCGGTGGCCGTAGGTATCGTAGAGCTGCCTCTTCCGCTCATCACTAAGGACCGCATAGGCCTCGTTCAGTTCCTTCATCCGTTCAGTAGCTTCGGGGTCATCCCGGTTGACGTCAGGATGGACTTTCCTGACCAGGCCGCGATAGACCTTTTTGATTTCAGCGGCATCAGCGGTCCGGTCCACGCCGAGGATTTCATAATAGTCCTTCTTAGTCAAGCCATGCCTCCTGTATGAGATCACAACGACCCTGTATTCTGCTCTTATCCAGTAATATAAGGATTCCAGGAAAGCATTCAAGCTGGAAAGAAACCTTCTCAGGCCAAGGCTAGTGAGATTTGTCTTGAAATAATGTCAGTTTTTTGGCACAACTTGGGAAAGACCAAAAGAAGGGGGGAAGTATGGAGGACCGGAACGGGTTTCCAGGGGAGATGCTTGCTGACATAGCGGCGCTCCCATGGTCGCCTTTTGTTGATCAGTTCAAGAACACTCTGCTCAAGATATCCTTCAACCTGATCCACCCGCCAGCCGGGAAGCATGAGTCCGCAATCCGCGATGGCCTGAAAGAAGTAGGGCTTCAGGCAGGAGCCGATGCGGGCTATATTCTTTTTACAAATGGAGGCAAGAGGGTGACGCGGGCCTTTGCCTGGGCAATGGACCTTGCCGGGCTGCCTGCCGAGAATCTGCTCGGCCTGTCTCTGAAGGAATTCCCACTGGCCCTGGAGAAAATTACGAACGGAGATCCTCTCTCTCTCTCAATGGGTGAGCCGCTTCCGCCGGAACCGAATATGGGGAAAGAGTTCTTCCTCGGTTTGAATCCCGGATCCTTGATGGCCCTGCCCCTTTACCACAAGCATTCCCTTAAGGGGTTAATCGTTTTCTTCTCGCTCAGCCGGGACAAGGTCTGGACCCAGGAGATCAGGGCCGGCTTAAAGGCGGCAGCCGGTCTGTTTGCGGCCTTTCAACAGCGGACGGAAGATGAGGAACGACTGAAGGAATCAGAGGAGCGATACCGGGTCGCTGTTGAGAACTCAAACGATGGTGTTGCCATCGTTGTGGGCAACCGGCACGTGTACGCCAACAGGCGTTTCCTTGACATCTTTGGCTACGAGGACAAGAGCGATGTCCTTTCATCCGAGCCTTTTTCCATGGTTCACCCCGATTACCGCGGCAAGGTGATGGACAGAAACGAAGACCGTCAAAGAGGCGGCCCTGCTCCAAACAGATATGATTTCAAGGGTACGAGGAAAGACGGAACCGTCATCGACATAGAAGTCTCTGCTTCAGGGGTCAATTTCAAGGGGGCGCCCGCTACCGTGGCCTGCCTCAGAGATGTTACGGAGCGTCGCAGAATGGAAGACGCTCTTCGTCTCACACAGTTCTCAGTCGATAATGCCTCCGAGGCAATGTTCTGGGTAGGAGAAGGAGGAAAGTTCTTTTACGTGAATCAGGGGGCGTGCCGTACCCTCGGTTACACAAGAGATGAACTTCTCTCCATGACCTTCTATGATATCGACCCGGGTTTCTCCCGGAGGAAAGTGACGGAGGTGGCCCGGATCATCACGGAACAGGGGTCACACACCTTTGAGTCCGAGCATCGGGCCAAAGACGGCAGGCTGTCCCCGGTAGAAATAACGGCCAATATCGTGCAATTCGGGTCTCAGAAATTTACCTTTTGCCATGTGAGGGACATTAACGAACGAAAAAGGGCGGAGAAGGAGATTCACGAAGAAAGGGAAAGGTTCAGACAACTGGCGGAACAGTCTCCTTTGGGTATTCTCGTTGTGGATCGGGAGGGGCTGTTTACCTATATCAACCGGAAGTTTTGCGAAATCTTCGGATATGACCCGCAGGAGATTCCATCGGGAAAGGAGTGGTTCTACAGGGCCTACCCGAACCCGGCGTACAGAAAGCTCGTTATCCAGTCATGGGTGGATGATTTCAAAAATTCAAAGCCCGGCGAGAAGAGACCGAGGATCTTCAGAGTGACCTGCAAAGACGGGTCGGAAAAGACGATCAACTTTATTCCCGTCCAGCTCACCAGGGGGGACCACATCGTTGTCTGCGAGGATATTACCGAAAGGATTGCAGCTGAGGAGGCACTGAGAAATTCCGAACAGCTTCTCTCCGACATCCTCGACTACCTCCCCGACGCCATGTTTGTCATCGACAGGGAAGGCAGGGTCATCCGCTGGAACAGGGCCATGGAGCAGATGACGGGAGCGAAGGCAAAGGAGATGGTGGGAGAGAATGACCACGCCTACGCTGTGCCGTTCTACGGGAGCAAACGGCCTATGCTCATCGACCTTGCCCTGCGGCCCGACGATGAGACCATCGAGAAGAAGTATCCTTATGTGAAAAGAAGCAGGGGCACTCTTGTTACGGAAGTCTATACGGAGACGATGAAGGCAGAAGGCGCTTATCTCTGGGCCAAGGCGAAACCGCTCTACGATTCTGCAGGCGCCGTGGTGGGCGCCATAGAGACTGTCCGGGATGTAACGGAACGGAAACGTGCCGAGGCCGAGCTGTTTGCCGAAAAGGAGCGTCTCGCGGTGACGCTGCGCTCCATCGGGGACGGCGTCATTGCCACGGATACCGCGGGACGAGTGACCCTGGTCAATGATGTGGCAGAGAGGTTGACGGGGTGGACCCTGCAGGAGGCCATAGGAAGGAAGCTGAATGAGGTTTTCCATATCATAAATGAAAAGACAAGACGTCCATGCGAAAATCCAGCCGAAAAGGTGCTCTGCTCGGGCCGCATCGTGGGACTTGCAAACCACACGGTCCTCGTGTCGCGCAATGGGGTCGAGCGGGTCATAGCCGACAGCGGTGCGCCCATAGTCGGGACGGATGGCAAGATCATAGGCGTTGTTATCGTATTTCGTGATGACACAGAGAAGCGGCGTATGGAAAATGAACTTCTCAAGATCAGCAAGCTTGAGTCCGTAGGACTTCTTGCCGGAGGAATAGCCCATGATTTCAATAATATCCTCACCGCTGTGCTTGGTAACGTGTCGGTGCTAAGGATAGCCGTGGATCATCAAGACCCGAAAGCAGAAAAGAGATTTGCCGATCTGGAGAGGGCGGTTCTGAGGGCGAAAGATCTGACGCAACAACTCCTCACTTTCTCAAAGGGCGGGGCCCCGGTGAAAAAGACTTCCTCCATCTCCCGTCTCCTCAGTGATTCAGCTACCTTCGCTCTTTCGGGATCGTCGGTACGGTGTGTTCTCCATATAGACCGTGACCTCTTTCATGTTGAGATAGACGAGGGACAGATAAGCCAGGTAATCCACAACCTTGTTCTCAATGCCCAGGAGGCTATGCCCGGCGGCGGGATAATTTCTGTCAGTGCCCGGAATATCAGGTCCCGTGAAGAACTGGAGAAGCATGGTGTCAGGACATCACAGGATAAATTCATAGAGATCATTGTCGAAGACTCGGGGGTGGGAATGTTGCCCCAGCATCTTGACAAGATATTTGATCCCTATTTTACCACGAAGCAGAGAGGGAGTGGCCTTGGGCTTACCACTTCCTATTCCATTGTCAGGAACCATGACGGATACATCACGGTTCAATCCGTCGTGGGCAAAGGCACAACCTTCAGGATCTTTCTGCCGGCCACGGAAACTCCGGTCGAACAGGCTGATCCATCGGCGGGGCCGCTCATCGCGGGGAAGGGCAGAGTACTGCTCATGGATGATGAGGAGATGATCAGGGATACTGCTGAAGCGATCATCAGTGCCCTTGGATTTGACGTAGAGCTCGCGGCGGATGGAGACGAAGCGGTTAACCTCTACAA
>CAYOYU010000152.1:3677-6301 GCA_964408265.1 uncultured Syntrophorhabdaceae bacterium | reverse complement strand
GGAGTCGGGAAAGACCTTCGATGCGGTTATCCTGGATTTAACTGTTCCCGGCGGTGTTGGCGGGCAGGAGACTCTGCTGCGCCTGCGGGACATGGACCCCATGGTTCGGGCTATTGTGACGAGCGGTTACTCCAATGATCCCGTGATGGCCAATTTCGGCCGCCATGGCTTCATGGGCGTAGTAACGAAACCGTACACCCTTATGGACCTTGGAGAGGCCCTGAGAAAGGTGATGAGTGAAAGTGAATAGGATACCGTTTCGAGCCCCTGATAGACTTAAAATCAGAAGTTGACAAATAGCACCGAGGAGTTCGATAATCTGTCAATTTTTGGTGCAAAGCCCGAGGAGGAGGGGAACCTGTGATGAAGAATACCCATAATTTGGCCCGATATACTTCGGCTGTGATGCTTTTCTTTCTTCTTTTCAGCGCACCGGTGTGGGGAGCAGGGGAGGGGGCCGGGGGGTGGACTTTCCATATCTCACCCTACCTGTGGTTTCCTGCAGTGGACGGCAGCGCGAATCTGAGAGGACGTCAGGTATCGGTGCATCAGGGCATCAGCAGCGTTCTGAAAGAGATCAACTATGCTGCCATGGTCCGCATGGAAGCCGGGAAGGGCAGGTGGGGGTTCTTCCTCGATCCTCTTTACGCCAATATGAGATCGGACTCAAACGTTGGATTCATAGACGTGAAGGTGAAAAGCGATTTCTGGCTCCTTGGGTTTGGCGGATATTACCGCGTGGCGCAGTGGAAGTCCGTGGAAGACTCCAATCGGCACAGCTCTCTCGATCTGCTTTTCGGCGGGAGGTACTTTGATATCGACAGCGGGATCGATGTGGGAATCCCCATGATGGGCGTAGTCGATGTTGCCGAGAGAACCCAGTGGGTTGACCCCTTTGCAGGTTTGCGGCTCAGGGCGCATCTGTCGGAAAAGATTTTTTTCGAAGCGAGCGGCGACGTTGGCGGGGCAGACGCCTTCAGCGGCTCCTCCCACTTTTCCTATAACCTGGAGGCAGGATTCGGTTATTACCTGCTGAAGAACATGTCGATATTTGCCGGATACCGGGCGCTCTATGCGAATCGTGTTGATGGCAGCGGTTACAACCGGTTTGCCTGGGATGCCACCATGCACGGGCCGGCGATCGGGGTCGGGGTCCGTTTTTAGGGATCAATTTCACGAAGAAATGACCATGCCCGATGATTCAGTCAAAACTCGAGGCAAAAATGGCTTCTGGCGACTTCGTGGTCGAAGCGGCAAAGAAGAGGCTCGGCGAACTTCTTTCCCTGCAGGATAGGTTCGACCCCTTCTTCAATATCGTCACTCCCTGAGGCAGGACGCTTGTTATAGGGGAAGGGCGTCTCTTCTACTTGTCGCCGACGAGAGGCAATACCTTATCGATACTGAAGTAGACCAGGAACTTTGTCCTCGACTGCTCGGGTTCGGGGATATCATAGTTCCTGCTTCTTCGTACTTCCTCGATGAGGTCCGGGTCCGTCTCCTCCCGGATCTTCGTTAAGTAGAGTCTCTTACCCGCGTAGCGCTCGACGTTTTCGACAAAAAGGTAGGCTGCATGAGGATTTGACTTTAGATTGTCATGGATGGGGCGATCCGTCATGATAAAGGCGATGGTCTTCTCGTCAATGAAGTAGGGTGTTGCATAATAGAGGGCCTCGTCAACAAAACCGTCTGAATTGGAGGTTGCGAAGACACCGCGACCCTTTGCAGCTTCGAAGTACTCCCTGAGCTTCATGATTGATTATCCTCCACGTAGAACTTTCCAGGCTACAGACGTTGAGTGCCGCAGGAGCCGGATGAAAAACATATTATGTCTAATCATTTTCCCGCTAATTTGTGAAGCAGTCAAGCAATTTCAGAAAGTATCCTTCCGGAAAGTGCCATTCCTGTCCTGCATTCCCGGAAAAAAGGGGTAATGGTTCTGGCTTTTTCCGGGTACAGTACAGACGACCACCCTTTATCCGGCTCCGTGATGGTCTTGGTACAGTCCGGAATAATTTCACCGAATCGGGGCTAATACCGCCCTATTGTCCCGTCTTACGGTTCCATTCTGCAGCTTATGGAAATGCCTTCCCCGCTGCCCCGCTCCATATATGTCGTGAAAGCTCCGTCCTTTCTTATATGCTCCATGAACTCTTTGATGCCTGATGCTTCGCTCCATAGAGCATTGTGGGCCACAAAACAGCCGTTAGGTGCTATTTTTGACCTCAGCGCCATGAAGTATCTTAGATACCACTCCTTATCGGCGTCGCAAAAGATGAAATCAAAAGGTCCTTTGAGCCTGGGGACGAGGTTGTGGGCATCGGCGAGACGGGCGTCAATGTAACCGGCCACCCCTGCCTCGCTGAAGTTCGCGAGAGCCGCCCGGTACCGCCCTTTGTCTATTTCTATGGTCGTCACAGTTCCCCCTGTCTTCGAGGAGGCCCAGGCGAGCCAGACTGTTGAATGACCGGTGGATGTCCCGATTTCCAGGATCTTGGTGATTCGTTTCCCCATTTCTAGTGGTTGTTCAAAGATGGTGGTAACTGAGAAAACACCGCCTTCTTCTCTGGGCTGAAGTAACGTCCCAATGTTAGTATTTGTGAATTTAAGATTTCCATTTCCATGGA
>CAYOYU010000152.1:0-3667 GCA_964408265.1 uncultured Syntrophorhabdaceae bacterium | reverse complement strand
ACCCTTTACCACGAGATCATAGAGAATTCTGCCGTCTTCGTAAGAGACATTGTAGCCAGACCATTGTCTGCGAGATTCATTCAGGAAGCGGGAAGCGCGGAGGTCGATACTGTCCTGGTCGCCGACCCCCTGCCCATAAGACGGGCCCGCTCCGGCGAGAAGCAGAAGGATCACTACAGCGAGTAAGGTAATAAAGGCTCCTGTCCATTTCATGCTAGATACCTGTTTCAGGAGATCAATTACTGGTTAGTCCCCTATTTGTATAGTATAGGACAGTTCCGCGAACAATGTGCAGGAGCCAGCGGTCCTTCTTGACCTTACCGGGAGAATACATTACATTTAGGGGCCCTGGAGGAAACATAGATTCCCTTTTTCAGAAGGAGCGTAAAATGAAGAAAGTTAGGTTCTGGACCCTGTTCTTTGGCGCAGCTATCCTCACAACAGGCATAGCCTGCCCGGTCTTGTCGCAGGCGGTCAATATGAATGAAGGCAGGTGGGAGATCAGCACAGAGATGGTCATGGAAGGGGTGCCCTTCCAGATGCCTCCTACCAGGAGCACACAGTGCATGACAAAGGACAACGTGGTGCCGAAGAGTTCTGAGAAATCGGACAACTGCAAAGTGCTTTCGCATTCCGTTGTAGGAAACAAGGTTACCTGGAAGGTCCGATGTGTGGAGAAGGATGCAACCAGCGAAGGCGAAGGCGAAATAGTTTACAGCGGCTCCAGTTACAAAGGAACCATGTCGGCGAAGATGACGGACAGTAGCGGAAAGACGCAGGCTGTCAAAATGAAACTTGCAGGAAAGAGAATAGGGGACTGTTCCGATACAGACCGGAAGGACAGGGAACAGACGAGGGCCCAACCGGAACAGGTGAGGGCCGGACTGCAGGACTACGATGCAAAACTCCGAAGAGCACAGGAACTCTCAAAACTGACCGTTCCCGAAGAGGGGGCCGGTGCATGCCCCATCACGGATGTTGCCTGTGAACGGAAGTTCGGCAGGCTCAACGTGCAGGAAGGGCAGTGGGCTCTGGTCGAGGAGGCAACCACCGTAACCAAGGAAGCCGTCCCTTCCAAATCTGCTCAAACGAAGAAGGCCGCGAAAGGAAAGGCCAATGCCCAGGAGGCTCCAAAGACGGTCTATACGCCTGCAGAGAAGCAGGAATCGGTAAAGTGTCTCTCAGATAAGGAAGCGACTCTCCCTGACCCTCAGGAACAATCCTGTCTCACAGAAAAGAAGAGGAGTGGAGATCGTGTTACGTGGTTGAACAAGTGCTCTTATGGTGACACGAGGATCGAGGAACAAGGGGGTATCACCTATAGCGGTGATCATTATGACGGTGTGAGGATCAGGAAGGTGAGTGCACCCACCGGCGATAGCACCATCATCGCCAAGCTTTCAGGCCAACGCGTCGGGGATGGCAACTGCATCGGACCAGAACGGGAAAACATACCCGAGAAGAAGGCTAAAGGCGGCTCCCAGCCCAGCGAGTCGGAGGGTATAATCGACAAGAGCCCGGTAAAGACACTGAAGAAGATATTCGGGTTCTGACGGCAAATAGTCCAGTCTGAGGTGGGCCATCGCGGCCGTACCTTCTGTTAACGCCTGTTTTCGCTGATGATCAGTTCGGGTTTCTTCAGAAAGACGGTGGTGTCGGGCGGCACCGATTCCGTAAGCCATACGTTGCCGCCTATTACTGACCTGGCGCCTATGACCGTCCTTCCTCCCAGTATGGTGGCATTGGCATAGATGATGACGTCATCTTCGATGGTGGGATGGCGTTTCTTTGACCTCAGTTGCTCCACCTCATCCTTGCTCAAGGATAGCGCACCGAGAGTCACTCCCTGGTATATTCTGACCCGGCTCCCGATCTGAGTTGTCTCACCGATGACTACGCCGGTACCATGGTCTATGAAGAAGCTTTCACCGATGTCAACCCCGGGATGGATATCTATACCGGTGATCCCATGGGCATATTCCGTCATGATCCTGGGGATGAGCGGGACTCCCTGCTGGTGCAGCTGGTGGGCCATGCGGTACACGGTAATGGCGAAAAGGCCGGGGTAACTGAAGATGATCTCATCGTAGTACCTCGCCGCGGGGTCCCCTTCGAAGGCTGCAGCGATGTCCTTTGCGAGCATCTTCTGAAGGCGCGGAATGTCGTTCAGGAAGTTGATGGTAGTGCTCTGTCCTCTTTCCTCGCACCTGGTGCAGGGGAGATTGAACCTGCGGCAGTCGTGCCTGATGGAGAAGGTGATCTGATCGGAAAGAACCTGAAAAAGTTCGAGCACTGCCTGGCCGAAGTAGTAGGGAACGTTCACCTCATCGAGGGGAATCCGGGAAAAATACCCGGGATAAAGGATCTTCAGCGCCCGTTCTATGATATCCACTATGGAAGCCCTCGAAGGGATGGGCTCTGGACCGACATGGCTGAACCTTCCTTCCTGGTTGTGGAGTGAAACTATTCTGTCCACTATTGAAGGGATTTCGGAACGGAAATCGTGGGCCTGTGATATGTCCCTCTGGCACTCCTCTATCCTTGTCTCATCAGCCATGCCTGCCTCCTCGTCGACATTTCGGTGGATTGCCACACTCTGCCGTTCCCATGTAATATCATAGACCTCCTGAGTAATCAAGCCATTGCGTCTTTTTGAAGCGGCTCGCAGGGCTTGTCCTCATCCAGCTCGCCGTACGCTGGGAGGCTTTATTGACAGATAGGGATGGGGGCATTAAATTTCGTGAACAGGTCCGAGAGCTGCTTTTGGTATCCGGGTGAGAGGATATGTGAGCCATGAGTGAGACAACGCGGAAAAGGGCCCTTCGGGCCTACACCATAGGCCATTCAACACACTCCCTTGACAGATTTCTGTCGATGCTGAGGCCCTATCAGATCAATCTTGTTGTTGATATCAGAACAGTTCCTCGTTCCCGGCACAACCCTCAATATAACAAAGAGGTCCTTCCTCTCGCCCTTCGGCAACGTGGGGTTCGATACCTCCACATGCCCGGACTGGGAGGATTGAGGAGGGCTCAGGCAGATTCTGCCAATCGGGGCTGGCGAAACACCTCCTTTCGGGGATTTGCGGACTATATGCAAACTCCTGAATTCGAGTCAGCTATGGAAGAACTTATGGAAGCGGTTGTGAAAGAGAGGCTGGTTCTTATGTGTGCTGAATCGCTTCCGTGGAGGTGTCACAGATCCCTTGTAGCCGATGCCCTGCTGGTCAGAGGGGTACAGGTGGTCCATCTTTTCGAGCGAGGTGACTCGCTTGACCATACCCTGACCCATTGGGCTCAGATAGAGGGAACAAGGGTCTTCTACCCTGAAGCTGAACCGCTCTCCACTTCCGTTCGATGACATGTGGACAACAATCAGGAATGGATGTCCTTTGCGGGCGCCAGGTCCGTTTGTTGCGGAGCGGACCATAATATCTTGACAGGGTATAGGCAACATGATAGTTTTCAAAAGAATCAGGATGGCATGGATAGGAGCTTAGAGGGGGGTATCTGTAACACGGGGTACCCCATTTTCATTCCTGAGGGGAGAGAGCCATGAAAAAGTTCGCGATTGTCTTTGCTTTGGCAGCACTTGTATTCGGCATTGCTGGCTATAACCAGGTATTCGGCCAGGCTGGTCCCGCCGATCTGGAGGTTGGCCACCAGCC
>CAYOYU010000151.1:5172-12595 GCA_964408265.1 uncultured Syntrophorhabdaceae bacterium | reverse complement strand
TTCCGGCAAGCTGACCTTTACCATCTTATCGGAGGAGGCCTTGAATAGTATCAACCGGATGCAGCCGACCTCCTAAAGTCGGCGGCTGATCCAAGTGTTATGTCAAAACGAATGAGGAGATACTGAATGTACTGCCCCAATCCTGAATGTCCAGATTTTAAACAAATGGGTGTGCCGGGAGAATATGTTGAGGGCGTAACAGTATGTCCGTTCTGCGGAAGTAAACTGGTAGAGCAGATGCCAAATATCATTCCAGCCGAAGAGCATGAGGAGACAGAGCCAGAAGAAGGTCAGTCAAATCCGATGCAAGATTTGGACGAAGAGTTTGTCACAGTTGCGAGTTACAATTTCCGACATGATGCTGAGCTTACGATAACCTTTCTTGTGAATCAAGGCATTGATGTGTTTGCGTCGCCGGACGATTGTGGTGGAACAGATCCCGTTCTTGGCTTCGCCACAAGAACCCGCCTACTTGTCCCTAAGAGCCAAGCGGATCAAGCAACTGCCTTAATCAAAGACACGGAAGAAGAAACGTGAAAATTTGTTTGCTATGGTGTTGGCTGTCCATGAGTACCGCTGAAGACTGGACAGGGTACTAAAATGGCATAACGAATAGCTGCACTGGACGTCGTACTTCCCCCAATAAAGTAGACACTCTCGACTAACGATAGAGAGGGAGGGTAGAATGGGGAAAGGGAGGATGAGAAAAGTGAAGCGGTACAGTAATGACTTCAAGATTGCGGCAATAAAGCTCGGCGGCAGCACACAAAAGATAGAACCATGAAGAGACTGAAGCCATCACCGGAGCACGTAAAACTGAGTACCGGCGTCATAATTGCCGGTTTCGCCTTGATCGGAATAGGGCTATTGGTCGTTCTGGAAACATTCATAGGATTGGGCCGGACCGCGTATCTTAACTCCACTCCACCCAGTGGTTTCACACCTTTTCGTTATTTCATCTACTCCAAAGAATCCTCACTTTTCCTGAAGTTTGCGTTGTACCTACTTGTTGCAGGAGTGGTTGTCGCCTTATCGGGCTATGCAATGAAATACTTCGTCAGGAAACACAACGATTCTGCTAATTCAAGGGGAGGATGGAGAAAATCATTGAAATCCTGTCCGCCAAATTGGTGAGCTCCTCCAGGCACTGTTTGAGATAGTCGCATTGCCGGTAGCAGTGCCACTCACCCCAGGTAGATCCTGCCCTTGAGCACGATGCGACTTCCCATGATCCTGGTTTTGAACTTTGTTATGAAACTCTCCCTGTCCAGGGCAAAGAGAGGGCTCACCTCTATCATGGAATCCGGAGAAGTCTCCGCTCCGGCGGCGGCGAGCCAGTTCCGGTGAAGTTCGCACATATCCCGCACGGCAGTCTCGGGCGAATCGGAGCCTTCCCGGTTCTTCACCGGTGAGAACTCCTCTCTCCTGTCCACCTCCACGGCACAGGCGGTATGGGCAAAAGGTATAGCATCGAAAACGAAGGTCTCGAATTTCCATGCTCGGACGGTGACCGCATTGCCCGAGAGGTCTATGGTATCAACGTCTTTTTCTGCACAATGGTAGGGCAGGGCATATCGCCGTTCGTTGAGCCGCTTGATAAAAAGGAGGTCAAAGATATGGATCGCCGTGTTTCCGGCCCAGTAAAGGATCTCCCCTTTTTCGTCAAGGGCTGTCATACTCTCCTCGCCAATCTCACTATACTCTACTATTGCATCTCTCCCATCCCGAAGAACGTATACTCCTACCTTCTCGGCTGTATCCCGGCGTCTGACCACCTTGGTGGAACACTCGGCGTTCCTGAGTGAATGGTATCCGAGGAAGACGGGGTCGGCGATCTTGACGAGAGGATTGTCTACCTGGCAGTAGAAGAGGTGCTTTATGCCGGAATCGATGATTTCCTGAAGAATTCCGGAGTCATGGAGAGACTTGAGAGAGCCGCCGTGGCCGTCGGGGTTGGTAAACATGCTTGTCCTGTCACCGAGGAGCAGCATGCCCTCAGGCGTCACTGTGGGGAGCATTCCCTGGGGGAAGAAATGGACACTATCGCTTTCGAGGCCGAAGTACCCGTTGGACCGGAAGAAACCGACCGTCTCTTCATGGTTCTCGCGGCTCGTCATTATAAGAAGGGGTAGATTGCAGGAATAGCGCTGTCGAATCGCCCCTACCTGTTCGCTGAACAGTTGGAAGAGGGTCTTGTTTCTCAGCGGCGATATGGGGAAGGTACCCTTCGATCCTTCATGGCCCAGTCTTGACCCCTGTCCGCCGGCCACAATGAGGACGGCCACCTTGTTGTCCCGGAGCAAAGCCTCTCCTGTTTTGCGGGCACGCTCCAGAAATTCGATCTCCGGGGATGTGCGGGGAATGGCGATCACCGCTGCGGGTTCCAAACTGTGGACAGAATCTTTAGATCCGCAGCCGTCACGGAACTCTTTGTGGAGCTCCATGGCATAATCGATGTCTACGTTCTCTAATCCCCCAAGAAATGCCGTTCTTTCGTGGGCCGACAGGCCGCTGAAGTGCTCGATGATGTGTGTCTGTTCGTGGCGTCTCATAAGAGAGAGAAATTCCTGTTCCGTCATGGCTGGCTCCGGTTGTCCTGATCGTAGGTGTTGTTGCGTCTGACGCTACTGCAACGTATGTATCCGTTGAATCTATTCTACCACAAGAAGGCGTCTCATGGCGAGAGGTTGTGACGGCTAGGGAAAGGCTGGTGCCCCTTTCGGTCGAATCGGCAGGTCCTTGGCTCAAGGCACGTTGCTCTTGACTTGACGCCGCTTAACCATATATAATTAGTGACTTTTGACGGAGGATCAGGTGAGAGACAGATACTGCGGATCAGTTACAACGAAGGATATAGGCGGAAAGGTTGAACTCTCCGGATGGGTGTTCAGGAGAAGGGACCACGGTGGGCTGATTTTCGTGGACCTCCGGGACGTGAGCGGGCTTGTGCAGGTGGTCTTTTCCCCGGATATTTCAAAGGAGGCCCACGAACGGGCTGGGGATCTGAAACAGGAATATGTGCTCAGGGTCAAGGGGCAGGTGGAGAAGCGACCTGAAGGTACGGAAAACCCCAATATTCCTACCGGCGAAATCGAAGTCCTCGTGGAATCCTTTGATGTTTTGAATACATGCAAACCCTTGCCCTTCCAGTTGGATGAAGAGGAGCCAAATGAGTCGCTGAGGCTCAAATACAGGTACCTCGACATGCGCAGACAGGAGATACACGAAATCTTTATCAAACGGAGTCTCGCATACAAGGCGACGAGGGATTATCTGGCGGGTGAGGGTTTCCACGAATTCGAGACACCTACGCTCACGAAGAGTACCCCTGAAGGTGCGAGGGATTTTATTGTTCCCAGCAGACTCAACCTTGGTATGTTCTATGCTCTTCCGCAGTCGCCGCAGCTATTCAAACAGATACTCATGATAGCGGGTTTCGACAGGTATTTTCAGATCGCCAAGTGTTACCGTGATGAAGACCTGCGGGCCGATAGACAGCCCGAGTTTACCCAGATCGATATCGAGATGAGTTTTGTCGATCGTGAAGAAGTGATGGGACTTGCCGAAGGACTCATGCAGCGCCTTTTTGAATCGATCACAGGGACCCCTCTGGAAACGCCCATTATGAGGATGGGGTACGACGAAGCAATGGAAAAGTACGGAAGCGACAAACCTGACCTCAGGTTCGAACTTCCCAGGATGGAACTCACCGATATATTCAAAGCCACGGATTTCGGTGTTTTCAAGAAGACTGTCGAAACGGGCGGTGCCATCAAGTGTGTGGTCCTGTCGGGCAAGACGCTGTCCAGGAAGGATCTCGACACGGCCGTGGATACGGCAAAAGAATTCGGTGCAGGAGGCCTCATCTGGATGCGCAAGGAGGAGGCGGGGCTTGTCTCCCCAATCGTCAAGTTTCTGAAGGAAGATGAGATATCGACGATGACGGAGCGGGCGGGTCTTGTACCGGGTGACGTTATCTTCATCATGGCCGATGCCCGAGACCGGGTGAATGAGATTATGGGCAGATTCAGGCTCTATCTGGGAGAGAAGTATGACCTCATCAGGAAGGACCAGTTCAAGTTCCTCTGGGTCATAGACTTCCCTCTTCTTGAGTACAGCGAAGAGGAGAAACGGTTTGTGGCGAGACACCATCCTTTTACCTCCCCGCAGGGAGATATACGGAACATCAGCGGCGATCCGGCAGCCATAAAGGCCAAAGCATACGACCTCGTACTGAACGGAGTCGAGATTGGCGGAGGGAGCATCAGAATCCACCGCATGGAGGATCAGCTCGAGATGTTCAGGCTCCTCAATATCCGGCAGGAGGACGCTGTCGAAAAGTTTGGCTTCCTTCTCGAAGCTCTCGAAATGGGCGCTCCGCCGCACGGAGGGATAGCCTTCGGTTTTGACCGTATTCTCATGATGCTCTTAGGTCGTGACAGTATCAGAGATGTCATCGCGTTCCCGAAGACTCAGAAAGGTACCTGTCTTCTGAGCGGTGCTCCTTCCAGGATATCCCAGAGACAACTCAACGAATTGAAGATCAGGACAACGGTGGAGTGATAGCTGGACTGTGAGAAGTATTACCGGTTCTATGGCATGCCGGCGTTATCATAATAAAGTGGGGCGTCTCCGGCCATTCCATCAATCTGTCGGCTAGGATAGTCCGGCGGAACTATTGCTCCTGAAATGAGGAGACCAACGTGAAGAAAAATAAGGGTTTTATTTTCAAGAACCTGGCGAAAAACACGAAATATCCCCTCATAGACGTGGAGTCGCCGGAACTTTTCAGGGATGTCTTTCCCTATTCCGAGATATGCAGGGTAAAATTCGACCACAAGATAGAACTCATCGACCCTCCTGACGATATCTACATTACCGATACCACCTTCAGGGACGGTCAACAGGCGAGACCGCCCTTCACGGCGAGGCAGATCGAAGACCTCTATACTTTCCTTCACAGGCTGGGCGGACCGAACGGCATAATCAAGCAGTGCGAATTCTTCCTTTACACGGACAAAGACCGGGAAGCAATCAGCCGGTGCCGGGAGAGGGGATACAGGTATCCCGAAATAACGGGATGGATTCGGGCCAATAAGGATGATCTCCAGTTAGTGAAAGATCTGGGACTAAAGGAGACGGGCATACTCTGCAGCGCTTCAGATTACCACATCTTTCTTAAATTGAAGAAGACGCGGGCACAGGTCTTCAAGGATTACATAAAGATAGTGGAGAGCGCTCTGGACCACGGAATTACCCCGAGGTGTCATTTGGAGGACATTACCAGGGCGGATATCTACGGCTTCTGCATCCCCTTCGTCCAGGCCCTCATGAACATGTCAGAAGAAGCGAAGATACCTATCAAGATTCGGCTTTGTGACAGGCTGGGTATCGGAATAACCTACCCCGGTACGGCTCTTCCAAGGTCCATAGGTAAAATCATCCGGTCAATGATCGATGACGCAGGCGTTCCGTCGGAGTATCTCGAGTGGCACGGCCACAATGACCTTTACAAGGTCATCATTAACAGTGTCAGCGCCTGGCTTTATGGATGCAGCTTCGTGAACGGCACCCTTCTTGGCATCGGGGAGCGGACAGGAAACGCACCTATAGAAGCGCTGATTGTGGAGTATATTTCCCTTATGGGGGAGGAAAACGGCATCGATACGACAGTGATCACGGAGATCAGGAATTATTTCGAGAAGGAACTGGGTAATCATATCCCGCGGAACCAGCCACTCATAGGTTTGGACTTTAACTCAACCTCCGCAGGGGTGCACATCGACGGGATCCTGAAGAACGAAGAGGTCTACACTGCCTTTGATACGAGAAGAGTTCTCAACAGACCCATCACGATCAATATAACAGACAAGTCTGGGCTCTCGGGGATTTCGCACTGGATTAACGCCCATTTTGCACTCATTGGCAAAGACAAGGTAGAGAAGACCCATCCCGGCGTGGCTAAAATCAATAAATGGATCATGAGGCAGTATGACGAAGGTCGCGCCACCTGCATATCGGACATGGAGATGGAGCATTCCGCGAGGCGTTATATTCCCGAAATATTCGTATCCGAATTCGAATTGATGAAGAAACGGGCCTACGATATGGCAGCACACCTGATAGAGAAGTACATTGAGGACGCGGGCATCAGGAGCATGGAACCTGACCGCCAGGAAGTGACGCTGAAGGGCATCGTAGAAGAATACCCCTACATACAGTTCGCCTACACTGTGAACAGCGAGGGTATCAAAATCACGAAAAACATCACCCAGGCAGCGGACAAGGCGAAGTACCACCGGATAGGCATGCACGAGGATTTCTCCCACAGAGACGGGTTCATCAAGCCCATGAAATCGGGCGAGATAGGAGTGACCAACATTTATTCCTCGAAGATAACCGGAGCTCTCTGCGTTACTGTCTCCGGCCCCATCAGGGATGAATTTGGTGATATCGCTGGCGTTCTCGGATTCGACATCAAATTTGAAGACCTGACCAAAGCAGAGGAGTGATGAGAACAGAGCGGGCAGCGTGGAGCGGATAGGAAAGGAAAAGAAAAGATATGAGACGCAATACCGTAAATCATCGGGATGGAAGATGGGAGGCATCGGGGTCGGACCGGGTTTCCTATGTGCTATCCGCTAAACGCTATCCGCTGATCTTCAGGAGTTCCTGATGGGCAAGACGCTGGTGGAGAAGATTTTGAGTATGAACACGGGGAATGATCTCAACCAGGGAGATTATGCCATCGTGAATGTTGACCGGGTCCTGCTTCAGGACGGAACGGCACCCCTGGCAATTAGACGTTTTAAGGAAATGGGGTTTCAGCGAGTTTTTGACGGCCCACGGATTACCTTTTTCATCGACCATGCATCGCCGAGTCCTAGGCTCGAGCTTTCTAACGATCATATGCTCATCCGCGAGTTTGCCGGGACCTTCGGGACGCAGATATCAGAAGTTGGTGAAGGGGTGAGTCACCAGATCATGGCCGAAGAAATGCTTGAGCCAGGCGAGGTCCTTCTTGGTGCTGACTCGCACACCTGTACCGGTGGAGCTCTCGGTGCTTTTTCGACCGGCATGGGCTCCACGGACATCGCGGTGGCTATGGGCCTCGGAAAGACCTGGCTGCGTGTTCCCGAAACCTTCAGATTCATCATTACCGGAGATTTTCCGGCCTGGCTCTCCCCCAAGGATCTAATCCTGAGTATCATCGGCACCACAGGTGCTGACGGCGCTACATACAAATCTCTGGAGTTCGTTGGAGAGACTGTGAGCCGTATGGGGGTAGAGGAGAGGATGACCATTTCCAACATGGCCGTTGAAGCGGGAGCGAAATGCGGGCTCTTTCCTTCGGATTCGATGACTGCCCGATACCTGAAGGAGCGCGGCAGAGAAGGTACTTACCGGGAGATTCTGCCCGATT
>CAYOYU010000151.1:2287-5162 GCA_964408265.1 uncultured Syntrophorhabdaceae bacterium | reverse complement strand
TACCGAAAGGCACTGGAAGAGGGTATACTGACCACTATCCTCGATGCGGGAGGAGTTATCCTTCCTCCTGGATGCGGGCCGTGTATAGGTATCCACCAGGGCGTGCCGGCCAATGGAGAGGTATGTTTGTCAACAGCCAACAGGAACTTCCTGGGCAGAATGGGGAACCCCGAGTCCCGGATCATACTGGCCTCACCCGCCACTGCTGCGGCCACAGCCCTCACTGGGAAGATATCAAATCCCGCGGAGGTTTGCCATGGTCTTTAAAGGTAGAGCGTGGAAATTCGGTGATGATATATCCACGGACCACATCATTCCCGGCCGGTTCTATCACCTCCGTTCCAACCTGGATGAACTGACGAAGCATGTTTTTGATGACATAGCGCCCGGATTCTACGAAAAGATCAGCAAAGGCGACATTATAGTGGCAGGCAGGAATTTTGGCCTCGGGTCGAGCAGGGAACATGCGCCTCTCATTATAAAGAGGGCGGGAATTGATGCCATCGTAGCGCGCTCTTTTGCGCGGATCTTCTACAGGAACGCAATCAACGTAGGTCTGGCTGCAGTTATTTGCGATATCGAAGGTATAGCGCAGGGGGACCTCCTTGAGATAGGAATCGATAAAGGGGTGCTAACGGATGTCACTTCAGGCGTACAGAAGAGTTTTACCCCCCTTCCTTCCATTATGCGCGCAATATTGCAGGAGGGCGGGCTGGACCACTATATACGCGAGCACGGAGAGCTGAAGATTTGATGGAAGAGAAGATAGTCGTCCCGTACATAGAAGGCGACGGTTCGGGCGAGGATATTTGGAAAAGTTCACAAAATGCCTTGGAGGAGGCAATCCTTGCTGCCTCGCGTGGAGCTAGGAAGATAGAATGGATACCGCTTCTTGCCGGGCAGAAAGCGCTCGACAAATACGGTGTCCCCATCCCCGAGGAGACGCTGAATGAGGTCAGGAAGAGACGTGTTGCCATTAAAGGTCCCCTGACAACACCGGTAGGAGGTGGGTTCAGGAGCGTCAACGTCCTCCTGCGTCAGGTATTCGATCTTTACGTCTGTATGAGGCCCATCCGGTACTTCCCGGGACTGCCCAGTCCACTGAAAAGGCCTGAGGCTGTTGACCTTATCATCTTCAGAGAGAACACGGAGGATGTTTACAGGGGAATCGAATGGCAGGAGGGTTCGGTTGAGGCGCAGAAACTTCTCGCCTTCCTTAAGAAGGAGATGGAGGTGAGTCTGTCGGCTGACACGGCTCTCGGAATCAAACCCATGAGCAGAAGCGGTACCAGGCGATTCGCGAGATGGGTTTTCGAATATACTGCAAAACACCAGAGAAAGACAGTCACAATAGTCCACAAAGGGAACATCATGAAGTATACTGAGGGTGCGTTCATGAAGTGGACTTATGAGGTAGCCCGGGAGGTTTCGAAGGAGACTCCCAGGATGCGGGAAGAAGGAAATATAGCCGTCAATGACAGGATTGCGGACAATATGTTCATGCAGATCATTTTGAGACCTGAAGAATATGACGTCCTGCTCTGTCCCAACCTGAACGGCGACTATCTTTCGGATGCCTGTGCCGCTCTTATAGGGGGTCTTGGTGTGGCGCCAGGGGCCAACATTGGCGATGATGTGGCCATATTCGAACCGACTCACGGCAGTGCACCGAGGTACGCCGGAAAGGATATGATCAACCCTACATCATTCCTTTTGTCGGGTGCAATGCTTTACAGACATATGGGCCTTCAAGAAGCCGCAAAACTGCTGGAAGCAGCAGTGGAGCAGACAATCCGTGACGGGATAGTTACCTATGACCTGGCCCGTATCATGGACGGAGTCAAACCGGTGGCCTGCTCACGTTTTGGTGAAGAAGTAGCGCGAAGAATTCGGACCTAGAAAGGAAAGGAACAGAATATGGAAGAAGACATTAGATCCCAGATTGACGGTCTCATTGAAAGGATGGCCTCACTCAGAGGTTATCTTTGACCTCGCAACGGTGACCGAAAGACTTGCCCAACTCGACGCGGAGACTTCCAAGAAAGAATTCTGGAACGACCAGGAAAAAGCGCAAAAGATGCTGAAGGAGAGGTCGTTTCTCCAACAGGAGCTTGAGCGGTGGCACGCCAAGGAGAAAGAACTGGAGGAGATCCTGATTCTCAATGAGATGGAGAAAGAGACGGGAGATCCGAAGGATCTGGTGGAACTGACGAGCAGAGTAAAGGGGCTCGATGATGACCTTGGCAGATTCGAAATTGAGAGGATGCTGAGCGGCGAAAATGATGAAGGTAACACCTTTATCACCATCAACTCCGGGGCAGGCGGTACAGAGGCTCAGGACTGGGTAGAGATGCTCCTCAGAATGTACCTTAAATGGGCGGAGAGAAAGGGGTTTGAGACTCAGGTGGTGGATATTCTGCAGGGTGAAGAGGCCGGCATAAAGAACGTGACCTTCCTCGTGAAGGGGGCTTACGCTCACGGCTACCTGAAATGCGAAACGGGGATTCATCGCCTCGTAAGGGTTTCTCCCTTTGATGCGGCCAACAGACGCCATACCTCCTTCGCTTCGGTCTATGCCTACCCTGAGCTTTCAGATGACATTGTCGTGGACATTCGTGAGGAGGATTTGCGGGTAGACACCTTCCGGTCAAGCGGGCCAGGGGGGCAGCACGTGAACAGGACGGAATCGGCTATAAGGATTACTCATTTACCCACCGGGATCGTCGTGCAATGCCAGAACGAAAGGTCCCAGCACAAGAACCGTGCCATAGCCATGTCCATTCTGAAGTCGAGAATCTATGAATCGGAGAAGAAGAAACAGGATGAGAAGATGACAGCCTTGAGCAAAGAGAAGAAGGATATTTCCTGGGGCAGT
>CAYOYU010000151.1:0-2277 GCA_964408265.1 uncultured Syntrophorhabdaceae bacterium | reverse complement strand
TCGTTCGTACACTCTGCACCCTTACAAACTTGTAAAGGATCACCGCACGAAAGTGGAGGAGCATAACGCCGATGCGGTACTTGACGGTGAGATTGATGCCTTCATCAAGGCGTACCTTTTGTACTTGACTTTTGAACAGAAAAGGGAGGATAATTAGGCTATTATGGAATTATTTAGCGAAGATAGAATCGTTGAACTGGAAGAGAAAATTGACAGACTCATCAATGCCTTCAAGTCCGTGAAAGAAGAAAAGGAACAGTTGGCAACGAAGTTACAGGCCTTGCAGACAGAGAACAAAGAACTTCAGGAACGAGTTTCGGCAACAAGGAGTGAGCGTGAAATGATCATCGACAAGGTAACGCGAATTCTGGAGAAAATCGAAACGGCTGAGGTGTAAAACGGAGCATAGGACCAAAAAGGTTGAGGTCAGTATTATGAATCAACCGTTCACTTTTATAGGGGAGGATGACGACCGAATAAGAAGAGCAGCAGCGTATGTAGATGAAAGAATAGGCTGTGCGATCAAAGATTACGGAATAGTCAACACAATGAATGCGGTGATCATGGCCTTTATGGAGATTGCCGATGAATACCTTGAAATGAAGACAAGAGCGGAGAAGTTCGAGGGCAGGACTTTGAAGCTTTTGAAAAAAGTTGAAGAATTTGAGGTTCCCTGCGATGTTCGTGATAGATGGTGAACTTAGAGCCAACACCTCTTTAACGGGGGCCGTTTATAGCTGCCGTGTGCATGCTTGCCCAAAAGCAAGAAGCCTGACACAGCAAAATGGCTGCCACCTTTTTCGAGAGGTTCAAGACTTACCGTTTACACGGCATCTGCGGGGTCCTGTATCACAGGGGTAGTATATATGAAGGAAATAGAGGCTTGATATAAATGAGATTATGTTTTCCGGAGGTTTTGAAGGATCCACCGCAATAAGAGTACCTTGCTCTCCTTTCCTTCACCGTACCACCCCTTATAAATAGCGTTATAAGGGGGTAATTTGAATACAATTACTGCAATAATTCTGTATATTGCCATAGCAATAGTTGCCTTCATTGCGGGCCTCAGTCTGGCCCGGCTCGTCCAGCGGAAAAAAGTAGGCGAATACGAAAAGATAGGAAAAAAGATCCTTGAGGACGCCAAGAAAGAGGCAGACGTTCTCATCAGGGAAGCTTCCATCCAGGCTAAAGACACGTCCATTCAGGCTAAGAATGAGCTTGAGCAGGAAGTAAAAGCCAGGAGGCTGGAACTCCAGAACTCGGAGAAGCGCCTCTCCCAGAAGGAGTCCACCTTAGACAAGAAGAGCGATCTCCTGGATAAGAAGGAAGATGAACTGTCAAAGAGAGAGAAGGAAGTCGCCGCGAAGCAAACATCTTTGGAAGCGAAGATAAGGGAGCAGGAAGGGCTTGTCGTTAAGGCGAAAGAAAAACTGGAGAAAATATCGGGCCTTACTGCCGAAGAGGCAAAAAAGACTCTCATGCAGCAGATGGAGAACGAGGCACGGTACGAAGCTGTTAAAGTGGTAAAGAAGATAGAGGAAGAAGCCCGGGAGAAGGCGGATAAGAAGGCAAAAGAGATTATAGCCCTGGCGATTCAGCGGTATGCCGGTGATTACGTCGGCGAAGATACCGTTTCTGCCGTACCTCTCCCCAATGAAGAGATGAAGGGTAGGATCATAGGCCGGGAAGGTAGGAATATCAGGGCCCTTGAAGCTGCCACAGGTGTAGACATCATAATCGATGATACTCCCGAAGCGGTGATACTCTCCTGTTTCAACCCGGTCAGGCGTGAGGTGGCAAAAATCGCCATATCGAGGCTTATAAGCGACGGTCGTATCCATCCGGCCCGTATAGAGGAAATCGTTTCGAAAGTCGCCGAGGAGATGGAAGACAAGATCAAGGAGTCAGGTGAGCAGGCTGTATTCGATCTCGGGGTGCACAATGTTCATATTGAACTGGTAAAGCTCCTGGGCCGCCTCAAATTCAGAAGCAGTTATGCCCAGAACGTATACCAGCATTCTTTAGAAGTTGCATTTATATGCGGGGTGATAGCCTCTGAACTCAGAGTGAATGTGAAAGAGGCGAAGAGGGCAGGGCTCCTTCACGACATAGGCAAAGCCGTGGACCATGAAGTGGAAGGCTCCCACGCAGCCATCGGAGCTGACCTCGCCAGGAAGTACGGGGAGAGCGAAGAGATCGTCCATTCCATCCTCGCACACCACGAAGACGTTGACACATACAGTCTCCTTGATGTCATTGTCCAGGCCGCGGGCCACG
>CAYOYU010000150.1:1262-12786 GCA_964408265.1 uncultured Syntrophorhabdaceae bacterium | reverse complement strand
GACTGGAGGAGAAGGTGACGGCCGGGGCCCTGCCGTGATACGATGCGGGTACAGAAGGGCCCGATGAAGCACGCCTGTTCATGGAGCGGGACCAGCGGACATGGCGACCCCTGTCACCGCAGCTCACAGCTGTTCAGCGAATGAGGCAAAACTGCAGACAGCATGCCCAACGAAGAAATCAGAATACTGCCCGACCTCGAAACCGTAAGCCAAGCCGCGGCCCGGATGTTCACCTCTGCCGCCGAGGTCTCCATAACCATGAAGGGGATATTCTCAGTGGCCATATCAGGCGGCGCCACGCCTGCACGGTCCTATGAAATTCTCGGATCCCCCGCTTTTACCGGGCGCGTTGCCTGGCCCAAGGTTCATATCTTCTGGGCGGACGAACGGTGCGTCCGTCCGGAAAACGAGGAGAGCAACTTCTATCTGGCACGAAGAACCCTTCTGTCCCGGGTGGATCTGCCGCCGGACAACATTCACAGAGTGCGGGGTGAGGAGGGATCGCGAAAGGGGGCACTTCTCTACGAAGAAGAGATGAAAAGGTTCTTCGGGGCGAAGCGTGTGCCGGTTTTCGATCTCATCATACTCGGTCTCGGGAAAGACGGCCACACGGCCTCTTTGTTTCCCGGCTCATCGGCGCTGAGGGCCGGGAGGAGACTCGCTGCACCAGCACAAGGAGGAGAAGGGGGTCTGGAACGTGTGACCCTGACGCTTCCGGTGATCAATAATGCCAGCCGGGTCATATTCCTCGTCTCCGGCCCGCAAAAGGCGGGGATCGTGAAAGAGATCCTCGGCGGTTCAGGGAGAAGGGAGCAATACCCGGCGGGTCTGGTGCGGATTCGTAACGGCAGCCTCACCTGGCTCATCGATGAGGCTGCTTCAGCCGGGCTTCAGAAGCAACCCTCACCATCCTTAGCGGGCAGGTTTCCAACCCGACCCTAATCTGCTATAATTATCTTAGAGGCAGACGATATGAAAAAATATCTATCCCTATCATTAGGTCTTATCTTCCTGGCCATGGCGGTCCTTCCCTCGGCCGGATATTCCTGGCGCGGCTACCCGGGTCCTTACCGGTACCACGGCGGCGGGTACCACAACGGGTGGGCAGTGGGCGCCGGCATTGCAGGCGGTCTTCTTCTCGGGGTCATCCTGGGCAATGCTTTGAGCCGTCCGGCTTACTACGAGCCCCCGCCCAGCAGGGTCTACGCCTATCCCGAACCCGTCTACGTCTATCCCCCGCCGTCACCGGCCTATGCCTATCCTGCTCCGGCTTCTGCTGCGTTATATGAAAGAAAGGGTCCTCCCGGAGAATGGGTAACGGTACCGGGCCAATGGGTGGAAGGCATGTGGGTGTCGCAGCACAGGGTGTGGGTTCCCGCTAACCCGTAAGCGGTTCGTTGAGACAAGAAAAAAGGGGCGCCCCTGGAATAAGGAGCGCCCCGTACAGTACAGTCCTTCCTGTTTTCTATCCCGATTCTTACTGCCAGCTGTATTTGACCACCGGCGCCTGGGGATCCCTTGTCCATTCCTCCATGGAGCCGTCATAACTCTTCACGTTTCCGTATCCCAGCACTTCGGAGATGAGGAACCACATCCCGGAACAGAGCCTGCCCGTATCGCAGTAGACCATGACCTCTTTGGATTTGTCTTTGCCCACGACCCCAAAGACCATTGCCTCGAGATCCTCTTTGCTCTTCCAGGTCCCTTCCTTGGCAAATATCCAGGCAACCGGCAGACTTACCGCACCCTGGATGTGGCCGGGTCTCTTCACAAAGTCCAGTTTTGCCACGCCGAAGAAGAATTCAGGCATGCGCACATCAACGAGGACCGTCTGTCCGCCCCGCTTCATCACCTGGTCTTTGGAGGCAAAGATAGCCTGATTCCACTTGGGCTTGTAGCCTGAGTCGGCAGCCTTCACCATGTCTTTCGAGAGGGCTTTCTTATCGGCAACCCACTTGTTCTGGCCGCCGTCAAGGACTGCCACGTTCTGGACCCCGGCATAAAGGAGCGTCCAGGCCACCCTCGTGGCATTTACCAGTTCCGGCGTGCTGTCGGCTTTGCCCACCACAACAACCTGGGAGTCGCCGGAAATGCCCAGTGAGGCTATGAGGTCGGCAAGGTCGTCGTTGGCAGGTATTTCGTTCTGGAGATCATTCTTCTTAATTGCCCAGACCCCATAAAAAGCATTCATTGCGCCCGGAATGTGGCCCTCTTTATATTCTTCCACTTTCCTGATGTCCACAACTTTTACCTTGGGGTTGGTCAGGTTCTTTTCCAGCCAGTCCGTAGAAACGAGAGGCGAGATGTCCCTGGCGAGAAGGGTGAGCGGCAGAAAAGAGACCGCCACCAATAGACACACCAGGAGTGCTGTCTTTCTTGTCTTCATAAGTCCTCCTACTTTTTTCTGGGTTTAATGGTATAGATAAGGCTTTCGTTCGCCTTGGAACCGTCTTTAATGAGTGTCTCCCTGGTGAGAAAATCCTTCTTCTCCGTATGGCACACGTCGCATGAGCGCGTTCTTTCGGTCCGGAGCCTGATGGTATGCGGAACCGTATCCCAGTAATTGGGGAGCGCGTCGAAATGCTCCATCTTGATGCCTGCGCTCAGAAAGGTATCCCGAACCGTGGGAATGAGGCGCAGTGTGGTTACACTCTTTCTGTCCCGGGGATTGATACCGAGTATGAAGCCCGGGCGTGCCTCGGCTCCTTTGCCCAAATGGCAGCCGTAGCAGTTCCGGTAGGCCGCCGCCGCATGACATGCCGAACAGGAGAGCTTCTCCCTGTGAACTGCGTGGGCGGAGGAAGCCTTTTCCGTCTTCTCTTTCCCCGGCTCGTGACAGCCGATGCAGCCCGGCCGGCCCTTCACCTCTTTCCGGGTTATATAAGCCTTTCCGTCACCATGGAATTCGACTTTCTTGTGACAGTCAAGACAGATCATACCCTTCTGGTAGTGGACATCGGCGGTCCCCCCGTATTCACCTGTGAACTCAGGATAGACTCTCCCGCCATGGCAGAAGGCACAGGTCTTTCCCTCGTCCTTCCGGACAAACTTGTGCCCCTTGATAAGGCCGATGCTGATACCGCTGATCACTGGTCCCTTCACGTGGCAGTCGCCGCAGGAGGCATGGCAGGACCTGCAGGATTTCTCAAAGACCTTCTCGTCGAAGATCTTCGCTTCCTGCCCGGAAAACCTGGGACGAACCCCCTGTTTCAGGCCTGCCAGGGTATAATGAAGTGAGGTTGTGTAGGTCTTTGCCTCGGCCTCGTGGCATGGGGCACAGGCTTTTACATCATCAGAGGGGCGTACCACAAGCCCTTTATGGGCGCCCTCTTTGGCCTGGGCAGTCTCATTTCCTTTGTGGCAGGAGCTGCATCCTTCCAGGAAATGGGGGTCTTGCCCGATGAGGGCCTTGTCCACAAGGAATCCTTTGTACATTTCTTCCGCCTTAACTGGCGGAGGCGGCCCTGCTCACCCTTCGCCCTCTCCAGCTTCCATTGCCGGTGGCCTGAAAAGGCTTTTCAATATGGCATCGTCAGTATGGCAGCGGACGCAGCCGCTTTTGTCGGCCTTCGCATAAGCGACAAGAAAGGGGATGACAAGAAAGACGAGTAAGCATGCGGTGGTTAGGGTTCTCTTCATGGTACCTGAGCTAATCTATATATGTACTATCTCCGTTTGTCAACCATCCTTTTCAATGCCCACCCCCTTTCAGTGGCTGCTTCCGACCCTATCCTGCTTTTGATGATTCCTCCCTGTTGTACCGGGCTACGGGCAGTCCCTTGATCATCTCCCTGTTCGCGGCACCGGGGGGCACCATGGGGTATACGTTTTCCGCGTAGTGGATGGGTACGTCAATAACGGACGGCCCCCCTTCCCTGACGAACCGTTGAAGCACAGCAAGAGGGTCTTCCTCTCCGGTCAGGTCAAGCCCTCTAAGCCCAAATTCGCGGGCTATGCCGGCAAAATTGAGCCGCTTGGGAAAGCGGGACGCGATGTAATTGCCGTTGAAAAAAAGCTCCTGTTGCTGCCTTACGAGGCCAAGGTGCTGATTGTTCATGACAATGACGGAGACATTCAGTTCGAGCTCTGCCAGGGTTGCCAGTTCCTGGATGTTCATCTGCAGGGAACCGTCACCGCTGATGCAGATGACCCTTCTTCCGGGGTTGGCGAGTGCCGCTCCGATGGCTGCCGGGAGCCCGAACCCCATGGTGCCCAGTCCGCCCGAGGTGAGCAGAGTCCTGGGGTTCCGGAAGGGGTAGGCCTGTGCCACCCACATCTGATGCTGTCCCACGTCGGTGGTGATTATGGTGTCCGGCTCCACCATAGTGGCAAGCGCTTCGATGAGGTTGACCGGCTGCAGGGGACCCCCTTTTGGCCCTCGACGGAAGGGGTGACCCTTCTTTGTTTTTTCTACCCGTTTCATCCATTGGTGTCTCACCTGCGAATCTATGCGGGGAAGGAGGAGTTCCATAACCGATGCCGCATCGCCGGCAAGGGCGCAATGGCTGCGCCTGATCTTATGGAGTTCCGCAGCATCTATGTCTATATGGACGATGGCGGCTTCCGGGCAGAACTCCATCACCCTGCCGATAGCCCTGTCGTCAAAGCGGACACCCACGGCGAGGAGCAGGTCCGCCTCATCGAGGATGTAGTTCGTGTACGGCGCTGCATGCATGCCGAGCATGCCGAGATAAAGAGGATCCTCAGGGGGAAAGCAACCCAGGCCCATGAGTGTTACGGCCACCGGGATAGCCCCTTTTCGGGCGAGTCGAAGAAGCTGCGGAGCCGCGTCGCCTGCTATGATGCCGCCACCGGCGTAGAGAACGGGTCTCCGTGCCCGGTTTATTATTCCTGCGATTCTTTCCACTGCCGCCATGTCAACCGGGGATGAAGGGGGGTCGGGTGAAGGGTCGGGCCACTGGGAGACATCAATTTCGGCGAGCTGGACGTCCTTGGGAATATCGATTAAGACCGGTCCCATCCTGTTCGATCGGGCTATGGCGAAGGCCTCCGGCACTATTCGTAGGAGATCTCCCGTATCCCTGACCAGGTAGTTATGTTTGGTGATATTCAGTGTCATGCCATAGGTATCCACTTCCTGGAAGGCGTCAGTACCGATCATGGAACGTGATACCTGTCCGGTGATCGCCACAAGGGGTACCGAGTCCAACTTGGCGTCGGCCACCGCAGTTACCAGGTTCGTTGCACCGGGGCCCGAGG
Source organism: uncultured Syntrophorhabdaceae bacterium (assembly GCA_964408265.1). Classification (GTDB taxonomy): domain Bacteria; phylum Desulfobacterota; class Syntrophorhabdia; order Syntrophorhabdales; family Syntrophorhabdaceae; genus CAYOYU01. The sequence continues at coordinate 7,566 of CAYOYU010000150.1, read as the reverse complement.
TGGCCAGGCAGACCCCCACTTTCCCGGTGGATCGTGCCATTCCCTGGGCAATGAAGCCTGCACCCTGTTCGTGGCGGGCCAGGATGTGGCGGATGGTGCTTCCGTAAAGTGCATCGTAGATGGGCAGGTTTGCACCGCCCGGTATGCCCGATATGATTTCCACCTTCTCCCGTTCCAGAAGCTTCACCAGTATCTCTGCTCCTTTCATCTTCATCGTCTCCGCTCCTTTTCCTGAGAGATAAAAAAAGCCCCTGACGGTTTGCACCGGCAGGGGCTTCATGTCCGTTGTATGGCTTCTAGCCCGGACCCGCCGGCGCAATCCTCCCCACAACGACGACAACGACAACTGATGCCGTTCTGTTATCGGGATAGGCGCTGGAGGTTCCGGTGAATAAAGCCATTTCTCTGGTTTGTCCTTTCATATCTAAAATATTACAAATTGCCGTCCCCGTCAATAGGATTCGGCTTCTCTCAGCATAGTGACGTGAGGAAATATATTTCCATATGTTGCGTATCAGGCCCCAAGGGCCGGCGAAGAATGATGATCGTTGATTTCCTGGATCAAATGAGCTATAGAGATTCTTGTCGGAGCAACCGACTGTCAATATCAGGCCGATGAGCGCCGGGGAGGTCGCATGAAGGTTGGGGAGATTCAAAAAGGAACGGATAAGATCATCGTCCAGGTGAAGGAATTCAAAGGGAAGACGTACGTGGACGTGAGGACTCATTTTGAAAACGATCAGGGAGAGATGGTGCCCACCAAAAAGGGTATTTCCCTCACGCCGGAAAACCTCGATGAACTCATCGACTTCCTCCAGGAAGCGAAAAAGGCCCTGAAGGAAAATATTCCGGCGGAATAGCCTTATTCGTGCTTCAAGCCCCGGCAGCCGCAAAGGCCGCGGCTACCATTGCCACGGCTTCTTCCTGGATCTTTTTCAGGTGGTCGCTGCTGCGAAAACTCTCTGCATAAATCTTGTAGACCTCTTCGGTGCCTGAGGGGCGGGCAGCGAACCAGCCGCCTGTGCTCGTTACCTTGAGCCCGCCGATGTCACCGCCGTTGCCGGGCGCCCTGGTAAGTTTCTCCATGATGGGTGCTCCTGCCAGTTCCGTCGCCTTTACCATTTCCGGCGAAAGTCCTTTCAGAATCGTCTTTTGCTCCGCAGTGGCGGGTGCATCGATTCTTGCGTAGAAGGTCTGCCCGAATTTCTCTTCCAGTTCACCATAGATGAGGCCCGGATCCTTGCCGGTCCTGGCGGTCATTTCACAGGCAAGGAGGTCCATGATGATTCCGTCCTTGTCGGTGGTCCACACCGTACCGTCCTTCCTCAGGAACGATGCACCTGCGCTTTCCTCGCCTCCGAATCCGTAAGAACCGTCGATGAGCCCCTCCACGAACCATTTGAAGCCCACGGGAACTTCGAAAAGGCGCCTTCCCATGCTTAATGCCACCCTGTCCAGCATGGACGTGGAGACGATGGTTTTTCCCACGGCAGCCTCGGCCCTCCACCCGGGCCTGTTCCGGAAAAGGTACCAGACGGCGGCAGAAAGGTAATGGTTGGGATCGAGCAGGCCGGAGCCCCGCGTCACGATACCGTGCCGGTCGCCGTCCGTGTCGTTTCCAAAGGCAACGTCGTAGCTCTCCTTGAGCCTGATAAGCCTGGCCATGGCATAAGCCGAGGAGCAATCCATCCTGATTTTGCCGTCTTTGTCCAGGGTCATGAATGCAAAGGTAGGATCGACGGTGCGGTCGACCACGTCGAGGGGAATATGGTAAATCTCTGAAATAGGGTCCCAGAAAGAGATTGACGCACCCCCGAGGGGGTCCACGCCTATCTTGAGCCCAGCCCCTGCAATGGTTTCCATATCTATCACATGAGCCAGGTCCTTCACGTAGGGCACGACGAAGTCGTACTCTCTCGTCGTTTCAGCCCGAAGCGCCTTCTCCAGCGGCAAGGAGGAGACATCTTTCAGTCCCGCGGCAAGGAGTTCGTTTGCTCTGGTTTCGATGACTTTCGTGATCTGAGTGTCTGCCGGACCTCCTTCGGGGGGATTATACTTGAAGCCCCCATCTTCCGGGGGATTGTGGGAAGGCGTAATCACGATCCCGTCAGCCAGACCCTCCTGGCGTCCCCTGTTGTAGGTCAGTATGGCGTGGGAGATGGCGGGGGTTGGCGTATAGCCGAGTCCCTTTTGTATGACCACGCTCGTTCCCCTGGCGGCGAAAACACCCAGGGCTGTGGCAAGGGCGGGTTCGGAGAGGGCGTGGGTATCGATGCCGATAAAGAGGGGGCCCGTAATTCCCTTTGCTTTGCGATGTTCCCAGATGGCTTGGCTTATTGCAAGGATATGTTCCTCATTGAAGCTCATCTTTATGGATGACCCCCGGTGCCCTGAGGTCCCGAAGGCAACCCTCTGGGCAGGATCGGACACGTCCGGTTTATACTCGTAATATGCGGTAACCAGCCGCGGTACGTTGACCAGAATGGATCTCGGTGCGATCTGTCCTGCCAGTTCGTGGATGCTCATATTCTTCCTCCCTCCGTGGGCTTGGGTATTGTTGAAACCTTCGCCCGCCTCCGTTTTGCAGCGCATGTTCAGCGGCTGTTTCCAATCCTCTTTTTTGAAGGATAGTGCCGGGAGGGCCAATTTATCAAGGAAAAAGCGCCCGGGGCTATCGACGCCTCATACCGGGTTGCAGTCCGCCAACCACGAGTGAGCCTTTTCCGGAGTTGTTTTTCGTTGACCTTTCTCTTTCTGCTCCGTTACAATGGACCATGATGCAAGAAGGGACAACGCCGGAGCACAGGTAGGTTATAGCCCGTTGGACCTCCTGCAATTTATCGCCGCTGCCTCGCCGGTTCTCCTCATTACGGCCCTCGTTCTTATCTGGAAGATGTCGGCCCTCGGTCTATCCATGTGGGGGATCCTTTTCACATCCATCATTGCCGCCATTGTCTTCCATACGCCGATTACGACGATCGCCCTGGGCGCAGCAGACGGGATCATCACAAACTTCCCGCTTCTTCTAACCGTCTTTTTCGGAATCATCCTCTCCGTTCTTCTCATCGGAACAGGAGCTCTGTCACGCATCGTCGACAGCCTCTCCAAGGGATTTCGCAACCCCATGTACCAGGTGAACGGTATCTGCTTCGGCATTGAGAACTTTGTCGCCGGAGCGGGCATCATCACGGAGCCGATCATCGCCCCTACACTGAAGACCGTCGGTATTCCGGAGAAGGACGCAGCGGTCCTCGCGATCTGGGGGTACTCGGGGATCATGTCCTTTACCCTCGCCGGAGTATTCATTGTCATCCTCTCCATCGTGACGGGACTGGATGCACAAAGGCTCGCCTTAACTACGGCGCTCATCTCGGTTGTCCCGACCCTCGTGTGCGGCCTCGCCATGCCACTCGTTTTGAGCAGAAGAGAGATCACCAGGGGACACCTTCTGTTCAACGCCGTGACCGGACTCGCCTGTGGGCTCTTGACCCTCTTCTTTGTCGTTACCGTATCGTCGTCAACGGCATGCATGCTCACAGGATTGACTGTCCTGGCAGGGATCGTCCTCCTGTCGAGGTCAATATCCTACTTGCGAAATATCCGGTTTGCCGACGTTGCCCCTTTTCTCATCCTCATTGTGGGCCTGAGCTCGGTCAATATCTTCCAGCCCCTTCGCCACTTCGCCAACGGGAAACTGGTCTTTTACATATCACTGGTCCCGGTCCATACGGTGGCCATCAGACCTCTCATGGATGCCTACACCTACCTGATTATCGCGATTATCGCGACAATATGGGGGTTAAAGATAGGTCGTGCACAGTTTTTTGCGATTCTTAAGCCCGCCATCCCCCGGGCGCTGAGGGCCATAACGGCCATGATGATCTTCGGCGCCATGGGACAGATCATCGCCTTCACCGGATATGATACAGGCTCAGGCGATATGGTCATAACGAACAACATGCCCTATGTCCTGGCGAGCGGATTGTCGAGGATGTCCGGCAGGTTTTACGCTGTCTTTGCACCGGTGCTGGGATGGGCGGGGACGTTTCTGACGGGCTACGGTTCTCTGTCTGTCATGATCTTCGGAAAGCTCCAGGTGGAGATCGCCCGGTTTGTCGCTGTGTCCCCCGAACTCCTTGCCTCGGCCATGACGGTGGGCTCAGGTATCGGCTCCATATCGAGCCCCTTCAAGGTTGCCATGGCGGCTTCCCTTGTCGGCGCCGTCGGGAAAGAGGGTGAGATACTGAGGAAGACCATACCCATCGGCATCGCAATATCGCTTATAACCGGTATGTGGAGCTATCTGTTATCGAAGTGGGTTGTCTAAACCGGTCTTATTGCACAAGGCAGCGAGCAAAAGAATACGGTTTCCCTGCAAATGTCCCTTTCACTGCAAACTGGTATCAGGACCTCAGGTCGATGATCTCCATGCGGTTGTTCACATGGGGGTCTTTTGTTGAGGGCCCTTCAGTGAGGATGACCAGGTCACCCTGAACCTCGTGGGTTGCGAGCCAATTCCGTACGAACTCCTTCCAGTTGTCGGGATGGAAAGATTCGCATTCGGGGTGGACGCCATAGGAAAACTGAAGCTGCTGGCAGGCCTGTTCCTGAGAGGTCACCGCCACAATCCAGACCGGGAGCCTGAACCGGCTTATACGCCTGGCGCTGGCCCCGCTGTGGGTGGGTACGAAGACCGCTGCCGGCGAGGCGTGTTTCACGGCGGTATCGACGGAAAGGGCAATAAGGGCCGCGGGACTCTCCTTCTCGCCTGCAAGAGTTCCCGTACCGGCATGATAACCCTGATGAAAACGGGCGCGCAGAGGCTCTACGGTGGCCGCGATCTTTCCGAGCATGGCCACCGATTCAGCGGGATAGCGGCCGATGGCCGATTCTTCGGAGAGCATGACACAATCGGTGCCGTCGAGGACCGCATTCGCTACGTCCGTTGACTCTGCCCTGGTGGGCCGCTTATTGGCCACCATGGATTCGAGCATCTGCGTGGCGGTTATGACCGGCTTGCCTGCCAGGTTTGCCTTCAGCATCAATTCTTTCTGCACCAGGGCGATCCGCTCTATGGGGATTTCTACCCCCAGATCTCCCCGGGCGATCATGAGTCCGTCTGTTGCATCCAGAATTGCATCGATCTGGTCAAGGGCCCCCATCCGCTCAATCTTGGCTACGATAAAAGGATTACGGTTCAGACTGGAAGCATATTTCCGAACAGCAATTATATCTTCGGCAGATTGCACAAAGGATTGGCTTATTGCGTCCACCCCCTCCTCAAGGGCAAACTTCATGCACCGGCGATCGTCCTCTGTGAAGGCACTGATTCCGAGGTCGATGCCCGGCAGGTTGAGCCCTTTGCGCGAGCGCAGCTCTCCGCCCACCACAACAGTGCACCGGACCTCGTTGCCTGCGATCTCCACGACCCGAAGCTGAATCATGCCGTCGTTGAGATAGACCGTATTTCCCGGTTTAAGAGCCTTGATGAGGCCGGGGAAACTGACCGAGGCCCGGCCTATGTCTCCAATAATCTCATCGCCACTCAGGATGAAAGGGTTTCCCGGAAGCAGTTCCACGGGTTCCTCGGCGAGCTGACCGATGCGGATCTTTGGCCCGGGAAGGTCGGCCATGATGGCCACGCGCAGGCCGGTCTCACGGGAGGCTGTCCGGATGTTGTCGATTACCCGCTTGTGTTCTGCAAAGGCGCCGTGGGAAAAGTTGATGCGGGCCACGTTCATGCCCGCCAGGAGCAGTTTTGAGAGGACCTCCCTTGATGAGGAGGCCGGTCCGATGGTGGCCACGATCTTGGTCTTCTGGGAATGAAGGTTCATGGGTTCACCTCTTTCCTTTGAAAAAATCGGTAATGGTCTTTGTCGTCTCCTTGAGTATTCTTGTTCCCCCCACAATGACCGTTTCACCCAGTTCCGTCACGGGCAGCCCCAACTTCGAGGCAATCCCCACCGTGACCCGCTTCACGAAAGTTTCGCGGAGGCTGAACCTCGGGTTATCCAGGCCCCCTTCGAGGACGAAGTCGAGCTTGATCTCATTATCTTTCTTGAGCAATGCGAGCACCATGGAACGGGGGATGCCGAGAAAGGTACCTTTCACGCCTTTCTCCTCCCTGAACTCGAGCCCCTTGAGAACAGTCGTTGCGGGTACCCTGATGTTTCTTCCTTTCAGGCTGATATCTGCGGAAAGGTCCATGGTGCCCCCTGAAATGACCATGTCCACTTCCCTGGTGGCGTAAGGAGCCAGAATGGTCAGATCCATATCCTTGAGGACCAGTTTTGCCTTGGTCTCG
>CAYOYU010000150.1:0-1252 GCA_964408265.1 uncultured Syntrophorhabdaceae bacterium | reverse complement strand
ACCTGGTGCCGTTGCCGAAGATGGTTCCCGTCTTGTGCCGGCCGGCGACTTACGAAGACAGGTCATAGGTGATGGGGGTATCCGCGGCAGGATAGGTGATATTCCGGGCGTTAATCTCAAGGTTCTCCATCTTTATGGGGGATGCCTGGGGGTGAGTCCTGTCCAGAAATTCTACGGTCCCCTCTTTGAGCGAGAAGAGCCTTACCTCCACCGGGAAGGGTTGCGAGGGTGCAGCCTTTTCGTCCTTCTTTTCAGGCAGCGCCAGGGGCAGGAGGAGCTTACCTGAACGATCCAGCTCCAGAAGAAAGTAGGCGCCCCTTACCGAGACGCTCGATATGACCGCAGGGCGTTTCAGGAACGTTAGGAAATCGGGTCTCACGTCGATCTCACCCATCCGCCCCACAACAGCAGCACCCCGGCTGAAAGTGAGGCCCTTTATGGTGATGCGATTCCAGCCGACCTCAAGGCTCCCGGCAGTGACGTTCCCGCCGAGAGATTCTTCGATCTTTGTTTTGAGGTAGCCGATGGAAATCCGGTAGGAAAGGACGACAAGAATTACGAGGGCGGCCAAAATGGCGCAGGTAACGGAAAGCAGCCTGATCGTCCTTATTGACCCGAATGCCATAAGCACCTCATCTTTGCAAGGCCGGCGAAGTTACTGAAACATCCACCGGCAGGTATAGTGTTCCAGCCAACTGAGCGCCAGGTAAAGGGCGAGGCCGAGGGTGCCCATGAGAATGATCCCGTTGAACATGAGAACATAGTCGAATTTGGACCAGGCGTCGATGATGAGATAGCCGAGCCCTCTTTCGGTTGCAAAGGATTCGACGAAAAAGAGGACGGCAATACAGGTGCCGATCGCAATCCGGAGTGAGGTGAATATATTGGGCAGCACCGAAGGGATCACCACGTACCGCATCACGTGGGTCCATCTCCCCCCCATTGACCTGACGGAGAGGATTTCTTCATCGCCGATCGATTTTGCCGCGTCCCTCGTTGTCACGAGGATCTGGAAGAAGACGATAACGAATATAATGAAGACCTTGGAGAGGTCCCCGAGGCCGAGGAGGATTATTATTACCGGCAGGAATACTATCTTGGGTACAGGGTAGAGGATATATATGAGGGGGCTCGTAACCTCGTCGAATAGTTTCGAACGGCCGAAGAGAATGCCCAGGGGTGCCCCGGTAATGAGCGCAAAAGCCAGGGCGTAGAAAATCCTCAGGAAGCTCTCCAGAAAATGTCCGGAAAA
>CAYOYU010000149.1:0-12806 GCA_964408265.1 uncultured Syntrophorhabdaceae bacterium | reverse complement strand
CACCGTCTACGCTATTGAATCCACCTCCTATGATGATCTTGCCGTCGGGCTGGAGGGCGAGGGACCAAATACCAGGACTCAAATTCGGGTTAAAACCGGCATCGAGATTCCCGTCGGCGCTCAACCGGGCGACGTAGTTGCGCGGAATGCCCCCAACGCTGGTAAAGCTTCCTCCTATGATGATTTTTCCGTCGGGCTGGAGGGCGAGGCAGCGGAGTCCGTAATCGCTGCTGCCGTCGTTATCCAGGTCGGGACTGGCAAAGGACGTGTCGAGACTCCCGTCCGCATTCAGCCGGGCTATTTTACTGCGTGCAATACCGCCGACGCTGGTAAAGCGTCCTCCTATGAGGATCTTCCCGTCAGGCTGGAGGATGACTGAGTCGATATCAGAATAGATGCCACCGAGATTCGGGGCAAAGGTTGTTTCGACACTCCCATCCGTGTTCAGCCGGGCGATGCGGTTCCGCGCCGTGCTCCCGACGGCCGTGAAACTTCCTCCAGCCAGGACCTTCCCGTCCTGCTGGACAGCGACGCAATGAACGACTCCGTTCACATTCGGATCAAAACCAGTGTCGAGGCTTCCGTCCATGTTGAGCCGGGCCATCTTGTTCCGCGCCGTGCCTCCGAGGGAGGAGAAATTTCCCCCCACGATGATCTTCCCATCGGCCTGGAGGGTGAGGGAATTGACTGTCCAATCAGCATTCGGATTGAAACTTGTATCAAGGCTTCCGCTGATGTCGAACCTGGCGATGTAATTACGCGTTGCACCGGCCGCTTCCGTGAAATTGCCTCCCGCGATAATCTTGCCGTCGGGCTGGAGGACAAGGGAGGTGACATAGCTGTTCATGTTGGGATTGGCAAAGGTTGTGTCGAGGGTGCCGCCCGCATTGAGGCGCGCGAGGCGCTTCTGTGCTGTTCCGCCCACACTCAGGAAATCGCCCCCTATCACGATCTTTCCATCGGGCTGGAGGATAAGGGAATTAACGTAGTTGCTCACCGCGGGGTTAGCAAAGGTCGTGTCAACGGTTCCATCAGCGTTGAGCCGGGCAACATAGTTCCGCATATATTCGTAATCATTCACATAGCTGAAGGCGCCGCCGATGATAATCTTCCCGTCGGGCTGGAGGGCGATTGATTTGACAGAACCGTTCACATTTATTTGAAATCCTGCATCGAGACTCCCGTCGACGTCAAGGCGGGCGATGCGGTTGCGCGTAGTGCCGCCTACATTCGTGAAATCACCGCCGATGATGATCTTGCCGTCGGGCTGTGGGACAATGGAATAGACAGTTCCACTCACATTGGGGTCGAACCCGTCGTTGACCGATGCGGCAAGACCTTGGCCGGCGAAGACCATCCAGAGCACCAACGTCGCTAAAAATATGAGGTTGCCACGGACCGCCCTGTTCTTTCGATACGTCCAAACCATCAAACACCCCCCGGATGATTAGACATGTCAAATTGCGGCCCCTCGTTGCCCGGAATACCCCGCTGGTGCATCAATGGTCTGCCGCGGACCAGGATCGCATAGCCGAATGTGTCGTCTATTTTCAAGTGCCCCATCGCAATACCGGTTAGACGAAGATAGCGGCTATTTCTTGCAGGTTTCTTTTTGCTAAATCAAGTGAGGCCGGGAGGCATCCGCTGGTCCTTTCTTGCAGAAGTATCTTACAGCGCCCGTCCTTACACGAACCTCGACGCGCTGTGCAACTACCGGAATAGGCTTACCACGTTATGCGATTACAGAGATGATAGTGGCACATTATATCATTGCAGTGCATTTTTCAACAGATATTGGAGTGGTTATGTTGCCTCTCCGCAATCCCCCTGGATCGGCGCTTTCCTAGACCCTCCTTTATTCCGTTGAAATCCTCTGAACACTATATTACTCTGTACTCAAGTCTATCATTTCATTAATGTTAATACCGTTTGAAGAATCTACCCCTCGGTTTTTTGTGAGGGATAGCCTGGTGGCAACAATACTTCTATCGGGGTAAGAGTATAGATGAAAACCGCCCTCTCCGATGACGAGTTGCTCCAAAGATGCCTCTATGGGAATGACAAAGATGCCTGGAATGTCTTCGTAAGAAAATATTCTCCCGTGGTTTGGGGCGGGATCAGAAAGACTTTCTTTTCACACAGCTTCCAGTATTCCCGGGAGGACATCGAAGACAACTACAGCAAGGTTTTCCTTGCGCTTCTCGAGGAGAACTGCAGGAGGCTCAGAACCTTCAGGAAGGAAAATACCTGCTCTCTCTCCACCTGGCTCACCGTGGTGACGGTCAGGATAGCCATCGACTACATGAGGAAGGAGCGGCGGGGTCAACTCACGGAGATATGGGATAGCCACGGGGAGGAAGAAAGCCTCTCGGTTCCATACGAGGAGGCCCCGGAATATGTGGCTCAAGGAAAGGAGAGAGACGAGTACTTCTGCGCAGCGGTCGATGGTCTGTCCGCTAAAGACCGGGTCCTTTATGATCTTCTCTTTGTCAAGGAGGGTCCTCCCGAAAAGGTGGCATCCGTGCTCGGGCTCACAATGAATGCACTCTATTCGAGAAAGAACCGTATCATCGGGCGTTTAAGAAAAAATGTGAAGATCTTGCAAGAAAAAGGATGATCCGTCGTCTAACAGGTATCAAAGGGGCCTGAACAAAGGCGACCGGGGGTCACAATGAAGGAATTCAGGGATTGTCTGACAGAAAGCGAAATAGGCGGATACATCGAGGGTACACTCCCCGAACATGACAGGAATGCAATCGAAGCCCACCTGAGAACATGCCCAGACTGCCGAAAACAGGTGGAGGTAGCAACGGGAGTGCTCGCGGGCACTCCGCTGGTAGGCGACGTTGTTCCGGAGTATCTGATACAGAACGCAATCGATTACTATGAAGAGAAAGAGACAACATTTGATATCATCCTGCGCCTTGTCCAGGACACGGTCAGAGTAATACGCTCGGCCGCTGACGTGGCGCTCTCGATCCCGCAACCCCTTGGCGCGCTCCGAAACGTAAAGGCTTTGAGTCCCACCATGGTGGTCCTGACAAAGTCTTTCCAGAGCGTTGACGTGGAGTGCGATATCGAACGGGTGTCACCGGGTAGATGCAACATCAAAGCCGTCGTGGTGGACCCGAAAGGGGGCGTGGCCTTAAGGAACCTGCGGGTGGAATTGCTCTGCAAGGGCAGGCAATTTGCCTCGGCTTCGACAGAGAGAGGTGATGTGCTTTTCGAGGATGTGGGCAAGGGAAGGTACTCCATAAGAGTCCTCCAAAAAGGCGAGACTCTGGGCGAATTGGCATTGAAGATAGAGTGAGGGAAAGGGGCGGAGGAATTATGCAAGATACCAGGTCTGATATTGAAAAGCTTCTTGCCGAAAAGACGGAGATTGAGCAAAAACTCAAGTCCCAGTTCAGCAAGAAGGTGACGGTCATGTTCAGCGACATCAAGGATTCCACGTCATTTTACGATACCCAGGGAGACCTTGAGGGCCGGGCCATGGTTCACAAGCACAACGAACTCGTGATCCCATGTATTACAGGGAACAGCGGGGTCCTGCTGAAGACTATCGGTGATGCCACGTTTTCCTATTTTGAGAAATCCGTCGACGGTCTGCGGGCAGCCTGTGAAATGCAAAAAACCCTTCATGTCTACAATAAGGGCAAGACCGATAAAGAACAGATTCATATAAAGATAGGGTTGAATTACGGCGCCGGATTTGTAGAGGAAAAGGATATCTACGGAGACGTCGTCAACGTTGCCAGTCGGGTCGTTTCGCTGGCCCCCAGCGATGGAATACTGGTGACGGAGGACCTCTACAGGGAAGCAAGAAATAACGATGAGTTCATATTCAGGTACGTCGACGCATTTCAAGTTAAAGGTAAGAAAGAAGAGATAAAGGTTTTCAACGTCGTGTGGCATGAAGAAGATCTTTACCTGGGGAAACTTCGCAAGGCCAAGGAACCGGTCCGGCAGAAAGAAGGGGTCTTTATTCTGGAGGCTGCCCTTTCGGGCAGAACCATCAAGGTAAGCGGTTTCGAGAGGAACGAGGGCGACGAGAGACCGGTCAAGAATTACAAGGAAGTGGGCTATGATGAAACCTTGATTAAGGGATACACCTCGAACATCCTTGACCTTTTGAACAGGGCCAACAGGCGCGGCAAAATCGGCAACGACCTGCTGGTGAAGTTGAAGGAGTACGGGCGTCTCCTCTTCGACGAACTGATCCCCCCCCAAATTAAGGAACGGCTGACAGCCACCACCGAGAAGAACCTCATGATAAGTATCGACGACATGCTTGTTCATGTGCCCTGGGAACTGCTCCACGACGGCAAGGATTTTCTCTGCCAGCGTTTCGCCATGGGACGCACCGTAAGCACGCGGCAGCAGGTTTCAGCAGTGGCCCGGGCCATCGGGCAACCTCTCAAGATGCAGATCCTTGCCGACCCGACAGGGGACCTTCCCGCCTCCTACCAGGAGGGTATCGCCATTAAAGACGAGATAGGTAAGCTGGATGAATGGGTCGATGTAACCCTGAGGACCACGGACATCAGGAAGGACTACGTGAAGTCCAAAATCAGGAACTTCGATATTCTTCACTATGCCGGCCACGGGGAGCATGATTCAGCGAACCCCGAACGGAGCGGTTGGGTTCTCCACGACGGCATCTTGAATGCCAGGGAAGTGATGAACCTGGTCGGCCCTGTCCCTATGCCGGCCCTGGTCTTCTCCAACGCCTGCCAGACCGGCCAGACCGATCAGTGGCGCCTCTCCGAAGATTACGGAGAAAAGATCTTCGGTCTTGCCAACGCCTTCCTCCTTACAGGGGTACAGCATTATGTAGGCACCTTCTGGGAAATTCCCGATGAGGCCGGTTCCCATTTTGCACTGGAATTCTACAAGAACCTCATGGCCGCCTGTACAATCGGCGAGGCCGTAAGGCGTGCAAAAGGCTCCCTTATCGACAGATACGGCGAGGATACCATCGTCTGGGCAAGCTATGTCCTTTATGGGGATCCCACAAGCTTCTATGCGGAAAAAGCGCATGAAACAATAAGGCAGGACGTGCAGACGCCGGCCGAGAAGCCGCAGGCCCCCCCGTCAGGCTTGAGGGGAAAAGAAGAGGTAATCAATTTTTCTCCGGAACGGAAATCCCGCGCACCCTTGTTCGTGGGCGGGGGGCTTCTTCTGGCGCTGATTATTGCAGGGGTCATCTTCTTCGCCACCGGCAGCCGGCAGGAGACTGGGCAACAGATTCAACAGGCAGGGCAGACCCCCAATGCGGCCGTCGCGATCGGCGAGGATTCTTCGAAGAAGATTGACGAGATGGTCACTGATCTGGCAAAGAGATACAAAGCTGGCGGGTTCGAACAAACAAGACCCGTGGCGGATGACTGGACGTCAAGGCCCGTCACCCTGGTCTTCATGGACATAAATTACAGCGGCGGCAGTGAAACTCCAGTGGAGAAACTGGTGAACCTTCTCACCGTAGAGATCCAGAAAGACCGCAGGGCGCAGGTGGTGGAGAGAAAGGTCCTTTCAAAACTCCTTCAGGAGCTGAAATTAAGCACTTCGCAGCTTGCCGACCCGGCCACTTCTCTCAGGTTAGGGAAGCTTTTCTCCGCGAGGGTAATCGTGAATGGAATCATCATGCCCGAGAAGAACGGTCTCGCCATGATGTTCAAATGCATTGACACCGAGACAACAACGATCAGGAAGGTTCTCACCGTCTTCGCACCGTCAAGGGAGCCGGACAGCCAAGCCCTGGGCGTCCTGGGCAAACAGTTTTCCGATTGGATCAAAGACGACTTTCCAATACAGGGCAAGATCCTATCCCTCGTCAACGACAGGTGCGAGTTGAACATAGGGCAAACTCACGGCATCAGGAAGGGGTTAAAACTCGAAGTCCTCGCTCCGCCGGGCAAAGGCGGCAGTATTCAGGTCCCTGTGGCAGAACTGGAGATCACCGCAGCAGAGAAAGAGAGATCACAGGCGGTGGTTGTGAAGAAACAGGACGCGTTACGTGACGGCCTGAGGGTGCGGGAACTTTAGAATGGTTGGGCGGTATCTCTCTCCTTCCGTGACGTCACCAATGATCCTGTCTGCAATATGCCTCATCTTCTGTCTTGCAGCAGGCACCGGTTTCTGCCAGCAGATAGAGTTCTCTTCGTCTCTGAACCCTGTCGGGTCAGGAGCGCGGGCAGTGGGGATGGGAGGCGCATTCATCGGAGTGGCTGATGATGCGACGGCCGCCTCATGGAACCCTGCCGGACTCGTCCAGCTCGAAAAACCTGAAGTCTCGGCAGTCTACTCCTATTTCGGGAGAAAGCAGACCTATAGCTCCTCCACCCATCCCGAGATGGACGGCCCTAACCACATGGATGCTCAGGGGCTCAATTATGCGAGCGCCGTCTACCCTTTTGTCTGGTTAAAACGCAATATGGTGGTCTCCATAAACTACCAGCGCCTTTACGAGATGGAGAAGAAGGTCAATCTAAACTATACCTGGAATATCGGCGGGGACAAACTCTATGACAGGGTTGACTTCAGCCAGAGCGGGTATCTCTATGCGCTGGCGCCGGCCATCGCCGTGCAGCTAATGCCGGGGCTTTATGCAGGAATGACGCTCAATTTCTGGGATAGCGCCTTGGGCCGCAACGGATGGGAAAGCACCTACAATTCCTCTGCCCGGGGGACTCTTGCGGGAAACCCTGTCACCATGAACCTCGTCGAGAAAAGCAGGGTCTCCTTCGAAGGTTTCAATGCCAACCTGGGCCTGCTGTGGAATTTCTATGGAAACTTCACTCTCGGAGCAGTCTTCAAGACCCCCTTCGACGGTGATGTGAAAAAGACGACCTCCACTTTCCAGAGCCAGGACTGGTCCACCCTGCCGCCGCCTTTCAACCACTTTGAATCCCGTGCGGGCAAAATAGAGAGGCTCACAATGAAGATGCCCGCTTCCTACGGGCTCGGCCTCTCCTACAGGCATTCCGACGCGTGGACGCTTGCCCTGGACCTGTACAGAACGGAATGGTCGAGGTTCCTCATAGAGGACCAGGCACGGAACAGGATAAACCCGGTAGACGGAAGGCCTATCAGCGAAGGCAGACTTAAGGATACCGTACAGGTCCGCTTGGGCACCGAGTACATTCTCATGAAGGGCAAGAACGTTATACCCCTTCGGTTCGGTCTCTTCTATGACCCCGAACCGCAGAAGTCGGCTCTTGACGACTATTACGGGCTCTCCCTGGGTCTGGGGTTTGCCAGAGAAAAGTTTGCGGTGGATGCAGCCTACCAGTACCGCTTCGGCAGGAATGTGAGAGGCGACATGGCATCAATAGACGGGACACGTCAGGACGTGGAACAGCATACCCTTATGACATCGATTATCTATTACTTCTGACACGTCCCTTACGGGCGTTGTGGAGAGTTGAGGTATGGATCAAATCCTAAATCCGAAGCATCAAATCCTAAACAATTTCAAATACCGAACGAGTAATGGGAGGAGTCGAATCGGCGATGCTCTTTGGAATTCGGAACATTTTGATTTGTTTAGAGTTTCGAAATTAGGATTTAGGATTTACGGCGTCATCGGCCCGCTGATATTTCTGGTACTCTTTCTGACAGCAACAAACGGCGTCGCCTCCGAAGACAGCGGGACCTTCAGGGCTAAATGGTGGAACTACTATGGCAGGGGAGTGACCTATTCGGAAAACGGGGACTGGCCGGCGGCATTGAAAGAACTGAAGAAAGCTGTTTCAATGAGAGACAAGGACCAGCGGATGGCCCGGACTTACGGGATGCATTTCATCGACTACTTCCCGCACCGGGAGCTCGGCGTTGTTCACTATTTCCTGAAGGAGTACGATAAGGCCATTAAGGAATTGGAACAATCCTTGAGGTCTGTGGAAACTTCCAAAGCCATCTATTACCTCAACAAGGCGAGAAAGGAGGATCTTCTGTTAAAAGGGTCCCGGGGACAGGATATTGCTCCCCCCACTCTCACCATCACCTCCCCAGCGGAGGGAACAATAGTTGGTGACTTCACCGCAAAAGTAAAAGGAACCGCAAAGAGTGACGGCCTTGTCTCGGCCATAAGGGTGAACGGATCCCCCGTGAGCATGGAGCTCGCCCAACAGACCGTACATTTTGAAACGAACGTGGAAATTGCCGAAGGAGAAAACACGATTGCAGTCACAACCGAGGACCTCGTCGGCCGACAATGGAAAACAAGTTTTTCAGTATTCGCAGACCGGGAAGGTCCGGTAATAAATATCTCCCAGGTCCAGAGAGAGCACAGGGAAGGAAAGGATCTAGTCAGGATCACAGGCGAAGTTGATGATGCAAGCGGCATCGGCGACGTGACGATAGGCACCGAAAAAAGATCGGGCAACGGTGCAAAAACGCACCGGTTCGATCTGACTTTTGAACGACGAAACCTGCCGACGGTGTTGATGATCCAGACAGTCGATATCATCGGCAACGAAACCGCTGCAGGGATAGACGTGGAACAGGAAGTAGCGGCGTTTTCCAGAAAACCGGCCCCCATTATGCTCGCCTCCTCTGGAGGAACCATCTTTTCATCAGACAAGGAACCTCCCGCGGTAAACCTGAGGGAGGCAAAAGATGCTTCCCAGACTCAGGTCTTCGTGGACAAATACTACGTGGACGGGGATGTAAGCGATAACAAACAGGTTGAAAGAGTTGTTCTGAACGGCAAGGAAATTGCCATAAAGAAGGGGAAGAAGATCTTTTTCAGTAAGCTTATCGCACTGAAGGAGGGAGATAACAGGATCACCCTTGATGCCTATGATTCTTCGGACAACAAGAGTTCCGTACAATTCACCGTAAAGCGTGTAGTTCCTGAAGTGATGCAGAACAGCCACCGCATGAGTCTGACGCTCCTCCCCTTCGAAGGCGACCCTAAAGGCAGCGCGGCAGTACAGATAGGGTATGACTTCCTCACTGCGTCCTTTACGGAGCAGAAGCGGTTTCGAGTCCTGGAGCGGGCAAAACTCCAACAGGTCCTTCTCGAACAGAAGCTCACGGCAGACAAACTCACCGACCCGACCCATTCCATCAGGGTAGGCAAGCTGATGGCGGCCGACGCAATCGTGGCCACGTCCGCAAGGGAATGCGCGAAATCGGTCGAAGTCATATCAAGGGTAATCAATACGGAAACCTCCGAAGTAATGGAAGTGAAAGACGTCTTCTCCGAAGACAAATCGAATCAGAGCCTTAGAGACCTCATGGAGGGGCTTGCGTCGAAGCTTGCCAGGAGTTTTCCCGTCGTCGAGGGTATTGTGATTAATAGGGACAAGAACACGGTTTACACCGATCTCGGAACCAAAAACGGTGTGAAGAAGGAACAGGGAATTATCATCTACCGCAGGGGCAAGGAGATGAAACATCCCGTTACCGGGCGATCTCTCGGCTTCGACACGGTGAGATTGGGGGAAGGAAGGGTCGAAGAAGTGGGCAGTGATTTCACGAAAGCGTCACTATCGGAAAAATCGAAAATCCAGGAGATAAAGACAAAAGATCTGGTAGTGACGAAATAGGATAATACTGGATGCGGTAAACCAAATAAAAGGGGGATGCCATGGAAGCAGCGGAGACCCTTATACTGCTAAAGGAGACGGCCCCATTCAACGTTCTGAGCGAGCATGAGCTGGTCGATATCGCGGCTACGCTCTTCCAGGAAACCTTCTCTCCCGGAGAGTTCATCATCAAGGAAGGCATGCATGGTATGAACTTTTACATCGTCGCAACGGGCCTTGTAAAAGCATACAGCCTGAATCCCGATGGCACAGAGGATGTCCTGGGGTTCCTCGGCGAGGGTGAGTGCTTCGGTGAAATATCCCTCATAACAAGAAGACCGACAACGGCAAGTGTTCAGGCAGTGGAGAGTACGTCCTGCCTCACCCAGCCCAAAGAACATTTCCTTGCCATGGTGAACCGATATCCCAGGTTCACTGAGTTCTTCAGCGAACTTATCAACAGGAGGATGAGAAAGACTTTTCGCGAAGTCCTTTCGCGGGAGGCGGGTATAGCGCCGGTTGAGTCCTTCCTCTACACGAAGCAGGCAAAGGATATGATCTCCGGCGTTCAGCGGTTTATAGAAGAAGGAAGCTCTATCCGGGAGGTGGCGAGACGACTGCTGGAGACAAAGGCCGGCTCCTGCATTGTTACCGATGAACAGGGTAGCCCGAAAGGTGTCGTAAGGGCAGACGGTTTGCTCCGTTCGGTCCTCTTCGACGGCGCAGACCCCGATGGTCCCGTTGAAGGGGTCACGGAAAAGGCCTTTCATTCCATAGACGGGGAAAGCTACTTCTTCGATGCGCTCCATACCATGATAAAAGAGAAGACCAGCATCCTCGTGGTGACCGGGAAGCAGAAGGCCCTCGGGATACTGACCGGGTTCGATCTCCTGCGGTTCCGCGGACGGGAGGTCCTCTCCCTCGTCAAGAATATCGAAACCGCCGTTGATTATACAGAGCTCAATCTTATGCGGTCGGAGGTTGAGACGGTGCTCAGGCAGTTGATGGCTGACGGCGCCCTCGCATCTAACGCATGCAAGATCGTCAGCGAGTTCAACGACAAGGTTGTACGAAAGGTAATCCGCTTCGCCGAATCGGAATTGGGTCCTCCGCCGGCCCCCTACGTATGGCTCGGCCTGGGAAGCGAAGGCAGAAAGGAGCAGACTCTCTTTACTGACCAGGATAACGCGATCGTCTTTTCCGGCCGTTCGGAGGCGATTGAAGGATATTTCCGGCAATTTTCGAATATTGTGGTCCAGGGGCTTAATATCTGTGGCATCCCGCTATGCAAGGGGAACGTGATGGCCACAAACCCGCAGTTCTCAGGCGATCTCGATGACTGGAAGAAGAGGCTATCCCGATGGGTCACGAATCGTGACCTTGGTGAAAAGGAACTTATGGACGCCTACGTTTTCCTTGATTTTCGCTCCCTTGATGGTGATGCCTCTCTCGCTCAGGGGCTGCGAAGCCACATACACCAACTGGTACGGGCACAACCCTTCTTCCTCAACTCTCTCGCAGAGATGATCGTGTCCATATCCATGCCTGTCGGCTTCTTCAAGAACTTCATTGTCGAGAAAAGCGGCGATCACAAGGACAGGCTGAATCTGAAGCTCTACGGTCTCGTCCCCCTGGTAACCTGTGTGAAGATCTTAAGCCTCTACCGTTTTTTAGACGAAACGAATACTCTCGAACGGATCAAGGCGCTGGAAAGGCTCAAGGTCTTCCCGCCCGATCAGGCTGAAGCGCTCATACAGGCCTTCGAGACATTTCTCACTCTCAAGATACGGAACAACCTGAATGATGCGGGTCAGGGCTACGCCTTCGGCAACTACATAAAACCTGCGGAGCTGTCGATGAAACAGAAGCAGATCCTCAAGGAGGCCTTCTGGGCGGTGTCGGAACTTCAGAAGAGTACGGCTGCTGCTCTCAAATTGTCCTCTTCACGACCCAGCCTCATGCAATAGGTACGGAGTGGTTGACGAGTCCCCGAGAACGATTGTACCGTCGGTTCATCGACCGGCCGGGCCTCCAGGCCAGGCCCGTTTGTTAGAAGTGTTCCGTTCTCATTATTTTCAGAGGAGCAAGGTATGATTTCGGAAAAGCCCTTTTTCACCAAAGACAGATGCAAGTTCTTTCTGCGGAAAATTTTCCTCCCCCTGGACATCATCTACGCGGGCGCCTTCATCATCGCCACCATCCGTGACTACAGGGTCAAAAGCACCGAGTACGCGGCGGTTCTTCTTTCGGACCATGCATTGTGGGAGTACGACTACTGGGCTTCTCCCTGCGCCTTCCTCGGATCCTATATCCCCTGGAGCAACTATTTCAACAACCGGAACCTGAAAGCAAGGTGGTTTTTCAGGGCAAAGATGGCAGACCTTGAGAAAGTGATCAAAGATCCCCAGTGCCACAGCATAGTCCTCGTGGGGCACGGGAGCGCCAACGGCTGGCAGGCCACTGATGCGTACGTGTCGAATAACGAAGTGGCCGTCATAACGAAGGACCTCCCGAAAAAGAAGGGCGAATGGCTCCAGTTGTCCTGCGGTGATGCCGACTTCACGCCGGTAATGATGGGCGAACTGGTGATGGAGCGCAGCCGTGTCTATACCTACGGAAAACAGGTGGGAACTTACAGCTTCGTCGTAGACGCCCTCTCAGGCTTCAAACTCCTGAAAGGGGTGAAGAAGGAGTGAAATCGTTGCCCTTGAAACGAGCTGAATTGGATGGTACGCTTAGCAATCATCCACGAATAGAGGAGAGCGTCAAATGCCAAAATATGTCATCGAGAGAGAAATGCCAGGTGTCGGACAAGCGCCAATGCAAGCCCATTGCGAAGGCGGCAAGAAATCGAAATCCGTGCTTAAGGAACTCGGCCCAGATATCCAATGGGTGGAGAGCTACGTTACCGACGACAAGATATACTGCATCTATATCGCACCAAACGAAGAATTGATACGGAAGCACGCAGAGAAGGCCGGTATTCCTGCAAGCAGAATCTCCGAGGTCAGGATGGTGGTCGATCCCACGATAGCAGAGTAGCGCAACTGGATGACATCAGGCGATTCATAAGCTGAAAAAGAAGAGGGGTGTCCGGAAATATTCCGAACACCCCTCTGGATCACTCCTTAACGAGCTCTCCTAAGTTTCGAGGTGGCGGCCTCTCGCTCTCTGGCGAGCTCAAGGCACCTCTGCCCAGGCACCCCTAAAACTTCAGCGCCGCATCAAGATCCGCCTCAGGCACATCAAACATCAGTCCCGAAGGAGGAAGCG
>CAYOYU010000148.1:0-12850 GCA_964408265.1 uncultured Syntrophorhabdaceae bacterium | reverse complement strand
ATTTTATCGAGTTTCTCAATGACCGGCTCATTGCGATACCCGTGATCATTCTCTCGGCCTACTCTTCCGTGTTCGGCGCGGATGTCCTGCTGGAACTCGACGTTGCCCTTTGTCTCAGCAAGCAAGCGGGAGTTGACTATATCGTTCGCTTAATAGAACGCGTTATAGTGAAATACGAGACTTTGGCAACTGTAAGAACTCAGCATACAAAAATGGCTAAAGACATCAAACAGACCCTGCTTGAAGACATATCCAGATACGCTCTAATGAAGACGAGCACCTTGGAGATCTCTGGTGCGGGGACTTACGATCTCATTAAGCCGCTTATTGGGCATAAACAGGGAATAGAAGCCAAGCTGGCAACCTACCCCTTCGAGCGCAATGTGTTCTTGATGATGAAGTTCCGCCAGACAAACCGTGATCTCAGCGAGTTTATCATAGAAACGCTTTCCAAGGATGGATTCAGGGGTGTGAGGGCAGATTCGGACGACTGGAATATAACAAGTGACATCTATAACCCGATTGCCGTGATGTATTGCTGCAGGTACGGCATTGCTTTGTTCGATGAGCCAGAAGCAACTCAGGCTTATAGTGCCAATGTCGCATACGAACTCGGTATAATGCATTACCAGCGAAAAACGTGCCTTATACTACGTCACAAATCGCTTCCTGCGACGCCATTCGATCTAATTAAAGACCTGTACGAACCCTACGGCAAGGATCTTGAGGTTCGCACAATCGTGCGGAGATGGGTGAATCGAATCTTGAGGGAGGCAAAAGGATCGCCCATCAAGTCACGAAATTCCGTCAGCACAGCAGTTCCACTCGAAATATGAAGAGTAGCATGAGCGTCACAACCCTGGCCGGAATCATTTTCACATCGTTCTTGCTTTTCGGTACCCTGGGCTTTGCTGAAAATACACCTCCATCACAGGATACCATCCAAAGCTGGTGGAAGCAGATATCCAGGGAAGCGATGACCATTGAAGGCGAACCGCTACGAATTGGACTCCGCAGCAAAGAGGTTGGGTACCTGGTTCCCGTTGGATTCTATGACCGCGGCAGAAACTTCATCTGGCATATGGCCTTGATCCGGCCGGCAATCAAGCAAGTCCGAGAAGTTGAGGAACCCGTGAAACAGGATATCGTGGTCCACGACCTCAATCATGATGGTATTTCAGAAGTCGAGGCATTGACGCAAGGTTCCGGACAGGGGACCGAGCAGGGTGAGAAGTCTATCGTCCAGTTCGACGGCTGGAAGCCCATAGTGCTCCACCGCGCAGAATTCTATAACAATCTCGGAGCCTGTGGCCCGGAGTTCAACACAAAATGTGAATCAAAAGAGGTCAACTGGAAGTTCGTAGACCTGGACGGCGATGGGAATGATGACCTTGTCGAAGAGAGCGTCATCGAGAAGGGTCCATCCCTGGATAGAACCAAGTCCAAGAAGACCGTGATCAAATACCTATTCAAGAACAACGCCTTTGTTCAGATGAAAGCCCCCGCCAAGCGCCCGCGTCAACACTCCCTCCCCATCCCCATAATTTCTCAAACTCCCTGGTAACTTTTCTCAAACCACCTGTGACGTTATAGACACCTTTCTTTTTGACAAGGATGCCGGCGACGATACCATAGCAAGCGACCAAGATTGTTGGACGAAAGAAAAGAAGGATCTGGTCCTGTTCGGCTCACAAATAACCATTGATTCACTCGATATTTCAGGTGAGCGGACAGATCAAGGGAACAACGTTCTCGTCCGCATCATTGGTGCGAGCGGAAGTCTCACGCTGAATCATTTTCTTGACGGTGCTGAGCACCAGGTCGACGGTTTCCGCTTCGTCGATGGCACCACGCTCAATGCGCAGGAAATTGCCCTTAAAGCAAATACCATTTATGGTACCGATCAAAACGATATTATCACCGGCTTCAGCGGCTACTCGGCCACCCTCGGGGGGTACGGTGGCGACGACACACTGTATGGGGCCGATATGGCTGATATCCTTGACGGCGGTGACGGTTCCGATACTCTTGACGGCGGCAGAGGGAACGATACCCTTGACGGCGGAGCAGGCAATGACCGGCTGTATGGAGGTCTGGGCGACGACACCTATCTCTTCCGCAGGGGCTCCGGCAAAGATGTGATTCTCCATAGTAGCGGCACTGACACGATCCAGTTCGGTGACGGCGTCACGCGCGACTCACTTCAATTCTCAGGTGAAGGCGATAAGATCATTATCCGGATCAAAGATACCGGCGACACCATTACTTTCAACAGCCTCTTTGACCTGGCCGAACGCTTTCTGTTTAGCGATGGTACGATACTTTCGGGAGCCTCGGTAAAAGAAGAGGCGGCCACCATCACAGGAAGCGAGGGAGGCGATGTACTCTATGCTTTTCCAAGCTACGGCCTTAACAGACTCGACGGGAAAGAAGGCAATGACCTGCTTTTTGGCAGTTCCTTGCCAGACCTCATGCTCGGCGGGGAGGATGACGATCTTCTCTATGGCGGTCCCGGGAATGACAGCATCGGCGGGGGGCCGGGCAACGACATATACATCGTCGAGCAAGATTCGGGCTTTGACACCATAGAAGATGCCTTGGGCGTTAATATCATCAGGTTTTCAGAGGGCATCTCATCATCGGACGTGGCGGTCGGTCGATTTGACTCTGACCTGTACATCTGGAACAAGGACAACGGCGTCTCTCTCCAGGGGTGGTCTGATTGTACTACCGCCTGGCGCGTCGAGTTCTCTGACGGCGTTTACTGGGATGTTCCGACGATAATAGAGAAATTAAGTGGCATCTCGGAAGGCGAAGACTACCTGGAAGGGACTTCCGCCAACGATTCGATAGATGGTCTGGGAGGCAGTGACGAGATTTATGGCTGCGAGGGAGATGATCTTCTCTACGGCGGGGCGGGCGACGATTATCTGGATGGAGGACTCGGCTCCGATACCTTCTTCGGCGGACCCGGCGATGATTGGTACCTGTTGGATGATTCGGGCGATATTGTCACTGAGCATATGGACGAAGGCCACGACATCATAGAATCGCTCGTTTCCGTTGTCATGGTTGACCACGTGGAAGACCTACACCTCGAGGGAGAAGATGCAATCGACGGAAAAGGAAATGCATTAAGCAATGTGCTGAACGGTAATACTTCCGCAAACCTCCTCACAGGTGAAGGCGGTGATGACACTCTTTACGGCGGCGGTGGCGATGATACACTCCTCGGAGGGTACGGCAACGACCAACTCTATGCGAGCAGAGGGAATGCGACACTTGATGGTGGTCCGGGAAACGATTACCTCCAAGGCGGTTCGGGCAATGACATCTTCCTCTTCTCTCCGGGGTCAGGCGATGACAGGATAGAAAATTCTTCTGACTCGGACCAGAACGGCATCGACACCATCCGGTTCGGTGGAGGTCTCGACCTCGGCTGTCTTGACTTCAGTCCGGATAGCTCCGGTAACGCCGATGACCTACTCATCAGCGTCAAATCAACGGGAGAAACCTTGCGGCTCGTGGCCTTCTTCTCGGGAGAGTCTTATCGGAACAAGGAGTTTGCCTTTTCCGACGGCACAGTCTTCACGGCCTTTCAGGTTGCCGAGGCAGCTAACCGTTTTACGGGCACGGAAAGCCCTGATCTTATCCATAGCCTTAATAGCTATGCGACCAGAGTCTACGGGCTGGAAGGAAATGATACCCTCATCGGTGGTGACGAAAATGATACGATAGACGGCGGTGATGGCGACGACATCCTCATCACGGGGTTGGGCGCCTCGAACATCCTGTTCGGCGGTCCCGGCGACGATAGACTGTACACCGATTCATGGGGCGGCGGAATCCTCCGGGGCGGTGCAGGCAATGACTCTATCTATGGTGGTGTGGTAACCGATACACTAGAAGGAGGTGAGGGCAACGATTACCTCAAAGGAGGCTACGGCAACGACACCTACCTATTTGACAGAGGCTTCGGCAACGACACCGTCGAGGCATACACAGGTGGCTCTCCCGAAGATGGCGGCCTTGATACAGTCCTCTTCGAAGAAGGGATTACCCCCGAATCAGTGGACTTCTTCAGCGACGGACCGGGCCAGGGAAAGAGTCTTTTCATAGAGGTCCGTGATACAGGCGACATCCTCAAGCTCAACCGTTTCTTCGACGGGCCGGCATTTCAGGTAGCTGCCTTTGTCTTCGCCGACGGCACCGTTCTCACTGCCGGCGAAGCAGCCGAATTGGGAAGCGTTGTGCGCTCCGTCGGGGCTGAAGGAAGTATTATCGGCACATCCCTTGCCGACAGGCTCTTCGGCGGGCTCGCCGACAACACCGTTGATGCTGACGCCGGCAATGATACGGTCTACGGAGGCGGCGGGAATGATGTCCTCATGGGCAGCGCCGGGAATGATGCGCTCCATGGTGATTACGGCAATGACACGATTGACGGGAGTTCCGGCGACGATTATCTCAGGGGCGGTTCCGGCGACGACACTTACCTCTTCTGCCTGGGCGGCGGCAACGACACCATCCATTCCTTCGAAGCCGGTGTAGGCCTTGACAAAGGACAGGACACCATCGTCTTCGGTGATGGGATAACCCCTGACTCCCTCGATTTCTTCAGCGACGGTCCTGTCGACATACCGGGACTCCCCGGTGGAAACAGCCTCTTCATTCAGATCAGGTCAACCGGTGAGACTCTTAAACTCGAAGGTTTCTTCAACGGTCCCGATTACGTGGTCGATTCGTTCCGCTTTGCCGATGGCACGTTCCTTAATACCTGGGACGTGGCCCGGATGGGCTGCATCGTCAAGGGGACCGAAGGCAATGACAAGCTCGCCGCCCTGGGCAACCAGGAAGGCCTCTATGGGGGCAAGAGCCGTATCAGCGGATTGGCCGGAAATGACACGCTCAGAGGGAGCAGTGGAGAGGAGACGATCGACGGCGGCGATGGCGATGATCTGATTGACGGTGGCCTCTGGGGAAACGACCTGCTCATGGGCGGAACCGGAAATGACATCCTCCTGGGACACCAGGAAGACGATACCCTAGACGGCGGCGCGGGTGATGATATGCTCTGCGGAGGGCCCGGTTGCGACACTTACCTCTTCGGCAAGGGTGCAGGAAATGACATCATAGAGACCTCTTCTGAGGATGACGTTATGCTCACTGTCGACCCCGATACGGTCCAATTCGGCGAAGGCCTTACCGTTGATTCCCTTGTATTCTCCAGCAGCGGGCATACCTACGAAAACTTCGTCGGCGGCGGCGAGGACCTCTTCATCCGCATCAAGGAGACGGGAGATACCCTGACGATTCCCGGTTTCATGCACGGTGGAACGATAGACACTTTTTCTTTCGCCGACGGGAGCATTCTGACTGCCGAAGAGGTGCTTCGGTTGGCAGGAACCATCTACGGCTCCTCTGCCGGTGACACTGTCGAAGGCCTCAGCATGCAGGCAAGCAGGATCCTGGGCCTCGATGGCGACGACACACTCACGGGATCCAGCGTTTACGGTGCTCTCTTCGATGATACGATCGACGGAGGCGCAGGCAACGACGTACTCAGAGGATTCTACGGCAATGACCTGCTCTTGGGAGGAGACGGCGGTGATACCCTCGACGGCAGTACCGGGGACGATACCCTTTCGGGTGGTTGGGGCAACGATCTGCTCATGGGCAGTTACGGCAATGACGCCATCGATGGAGGCCAGGGCAGCGACCTTCTCAGGGGAGGAGTAGGCAAAGACATGCTTTTCGGGAGCGCCGGCGACGACATTCTCTGGGGCCAGGAAGGGGATGATACGATCGACGGTGGCGAAGGGGACGATGTGCTCCGGGGCGGGTTGGGCAATGACCTCTACCTTTTCGGCCAGGCTTCCGGCAACGATACAATCCAGGGCAATGAAGACTTTTACGGTCCGGACAACGGCTTCGACACGATCGTCTTCGGCCAGGGCATGACCCTCGAATCCCTCACCTTTTCCGGGACCTCGCTGGAACACGGGAACGGACTCACCATCGCCCTCACGGAATCCGGCGACACCCTCTTTATCGACCGCTTCTTCGATGGCGAGACCTACCAGGTGGAAAACTTCATCTTCGGCGACGGCAGCACCCTCACCGCAGACGAGGCTGCCCTGCTGGGCAGCGTGATCTACAGCATCGAGGGGAACGAGGCCATGTCAGTGGCGGGCTGCTATCCGCGGCGCGTCTATGGTATGGATGGAAATGACAGCATCACCGGAAGCTCCCGGGATGATCTCCTCGATGGCGGCACAGGCTCCGATTTCCTTGACGGCTCTGACGGGTGCGACACCATGGCGGGTGGCGACGGTGATGACACCTACGTGGTAGGAAACTTGGGCGATGTGGTCGTGGAACCCTTTGCCGAAGGCATCGACACGGTTCAGAGCAGCGTCAGCTGTACCCTCGGCATCGGAGTGGAAAGACTCCTTCTCACCGGTGCAGAGGCTGTAAATGGTTCGGGCAACAGCCTCATCAACCGTCTTATCGGGAACGGCGCAAGCAACATCCTCGATGGCGGGCCAGGAGCTGACACCATGGCCGGCGGTGCCGGCGACGACACCTACATCGTTGACAACCCTGGTGATTTCGTGACTGAGGAGGCGGGCGGAGGCCTGGATACCGTGCTGGCCTCGGTGACTTGCGGCCTCAATCCCGACGTGGAAAATCTGATCCTCACCGGTTCCGAGAACATCAACGCCATGGGCAATAACCTCGGCAACATCCTTGCGGGGAACAGCGGGAACAACACCCTCATCGGCATGAGCGGCGATGACGCTTACCTCTTCGCAGGGGGTGGCGGCTGCGACCGCGTTATCGACAGGGGCGACGACCTCTCCACAAATGACCGCATTCTCTTCGGCGAAGATGTCCTCGCTGACGCGATCGCCCTCTTCCGGTCAGGCGATGACCTCCTGATCGGCTACGGCGCCTCGGACACCATCGACGTGGTCAACCACTTCACACCCGCTTCGGGCATCGAGGAGATCGAGCTTTCCGACGGCCGCTTCCTTACCAATTCCGACATCAACACCATCATCGGTCAGATGGCCTCATTCGCCGCCGGGAACGGCATTGCCATGACCTCCCTCGATGACGTGCGGCGCAATCAGGACCTCATGACCATCGTAGCATCGGGATGGCAGCCCTAACGGAAACAAAAAGGGGACAGGCTACTTTTTCATACTACTCTTGAGGTGACCACACATGCCAAGGATAGCACGAGGATTGATGGACAACTGCATATACCATGTCATAAACCGCGGCAACGCAGGACAGAAGGTGTTCCGGAAGGAAGAGGACTACGAGGCCTTTGTCCAGCTCATGGAGGAGGCCAAGGAGCGCTGCGGCGTCAGCATACTGGCATATTGCATCATGCCGAATCACTTCCATATGGCCCTCGTCCCAGGACAAAAGGAGGAACTCAGCCTATGGATGCAGTGGCTCATGACCAGCCACGTACGCCGGTACCACCGCCATTATGGCAGCAGCGGCCACATCTGGCAGGGGAGGTACAAGAGTTTTCCAGTGCAGGAAGATCGCTATCTTCTCACACTCCTGAGATACATCGAGGGTAACCCGGTGAGGGCGGCAATGGTGGAGAGCGCGATGGCATGGAAGTGGTCCTCCCATAGAGAGAATACCGGATCGATGGAGAGACTCCTCACGAGTGCACCGCCCATCGGGCTTCCTCCGGATTGGACCCGCTATGTTGATACACCGCTCACCGCGCGAGACCTGGAAAAACTCAGGGAAAGCGTCAGGCGGCAGGCCCCCTATGGGCAGCCTGAATGGCAAGCAGAGATGTGCGCAACGCTGGGCCTGGAGTCGACGATGCGGCGGAGGGGACGGCCGCATAAGGAGGCTGAGGCGGGATGGAAAAAGTAGCCTGTCCCCTTTTCACATGCCCAAAGTTTCTCTTCTTGACATCCAATAGGCTTCACGCCATTATTTCCGTAGACACTTCATCTTTGTCTCTTCCATCGGCAGTTGACTCAAACCGTAGCACACTATGATGATTGCCCTGCGGGTCCATACCCCGGAGCTCGCTCAGGGAAGGTTTTAGCGCTGCCCTCTTGTCCTTGATACCCCGTGGCTTGCCGCGGGGTAGTTCATTGTTGTCGATTCGGTCGGATGACCGGGAGCGGCATCGAAGAAACACCCTTAAATGAAAAGGCTTCATGACCGTGGCGGTTTTGGATATGGATATCAGGAGAGTAAAGATGAGGAAGTTTTGGATGCTCTGGTGCGCAGGAATATTCCTTGTATGCTGCTTCTGGATGCTGCGGCCCGGTCCGGCCGCAGCGACCATGCCGGCCTTTGCCGGCGGGGACTCACACACAGTCGTCATCGGACCCAACGGTGCGCTCTGGGCCTGGGGCAATAACTCTAGCGGACAACTCGGAGACGGAACAACGACACAGAGAACCGCACCGGTCCGGATCGGAACCGACATAGACTGGGCAGGCGTAGCCGCAGGGGCCTTCCACACCATCGCCCTGAAGCCGGACGGCACCCTGTGGAGTTGGGGGAAAAATGGTTTCGGTCAGATTGGGGACGGGTCGACAACCGACGTCCATGTACCGGTCCAGATCGGTACCGACACCCACTGGGCAGCAGCAGCCGGCGGCACGTACCACACGGTGGCCCTCAAGTCCGACGGTACCCTCTGGAGCTGGGGCTACAACAACTATGGTCAGCTCGGGGACGGCTCGACGACGACCAGGAAGACACCCACTCAGATCGGTACCGATACGCACTGGAGCGCCGTGGCTGCAGGATGCGAACATACGGTGGCCCTCAAGTCGGACGGTACCCTCTGGAGCTGGGGCTACAACAACTATGGTCAGGTCGGAGATGGGTCAACGACGAACAGGGGCGCGCCGGTCCAGATCGGTACAGACATGGACTGGACGACCATTGCCGCAGGAATGTACCATAGCGTTGCCCTCAAATCTAATGGCGCCCTCTGGGCTTGGGGCTACAACAACAACGGCCAGGTCGGGGACGGGACGACGACGCAGAGAACCGCACCGGTCCGGATCGGAACTGATACCCGCTGGACAGCCGCAGCCACAGGAGCCTACCATACCATTGCCCTGAAATGTTCGCTCTGGGCATGGGGCCTGAACAACAACGGCCAGCTTGGGGACGGGAAGTTAGCAGGGTACAAGGCCTCACCTTTCCAGATTGGAACGGATACGCCCTGGGCAGCGATCGCCGGGGGAAACAGCCATACCCTGGCACTCAAATCCGACGGCACCCTCTGGGGATGGGGCTTCAACAACTACGGCCAGGTCGGAGATGGATCGACGACGACCAGGAACGCACCCCTCCAGGTCGGAACGGATTCGCTCTGGACAGCGATCGCCGTGGGAAACAGCCATACCCTGGCAGTCAGGCCCGATGGCACTTTATGGGCATGGGGCTACAACAACTACGGACAGCTCGGGGACGGGTCGACGACGAACAGGAATGCACCGGTCCAGATCGGATCGGATACGCTCTGGGCATCCGTAGCAGCAGGAGCCTACCATACCATGACACTCAAATCGGACGGCACCCTCTGGGCCTGGGGGTACAACGCGAACGGACAGCTCGGGGACGGGTCGACGACGAACAGGAATGCGCCGGTCCAGATCGGATCGTATACGCTCTGGGCAGCCGTAGCAGCAGGAGCCTACCATACCATGGCGCTCAAATCGGACGGCACCTTGTGGGGCTGGGGGAATAACGCGAACGGACAGCTCGGAGACGGAACAACAGCGCAGAAGACTGCACCCCTCCAGATCGGAACGGATACGCACTGGGCAGCTATTGCAGAGGGAAACAACCATACCGTGGCACTCAAATCCGATGGCACCCTCTGGGCTTGGGGATGGAATCCCTACGGGCAGCTCGGCGATGGAACGACAGTGCAGAGAACTACACCGGTCCAGATAGGATCCGATACGCTCTGGGCAGCCGTAGCCGCGGGGAACTACCACACGGCAGCCCTCAAGTCGGACGGCACCTTGTGGACCTGGGGGTACAACGCGAACGGACAACTCGGGGATGGGTCGACGACGAACAGGAATACACCGGTCCAGATCGGATCGGATACGCTCTGGGCAGCTGTAGCAGCAGGGGCCTACCATACCATGGCACTCAGATCGGACGGCACCTTGTGGGCATGGGGAAATAACGCCACCAGCCAGCTCGGGGACGGAACCACCACGAGCAGAAACGCGCCTGTCCGAATTGGGGCAAGCGCCCCCTTATTCGCCTGCCGTTCCCTCGACCAGGGCTGGAACTTCCTCGCCTTCCCCAAGCTGCCCGCGGATACCACGATCACTAATGTTCTCGCCGACGTACTGCCAAGGGTCCAGATCATCTGGGGCTACGATAACCAGACCAAGACCTGGAAAGGGTGGAAACCGACAGGCGGTACGGCAAATTCCCTGTCCAGCCTGGATTTCGGCAAAGGCTACTGGCTCTTCATGGCTGCAGCCGACAACTTCAGAGTAGACGGGTGGCAAGGAAGTTCATCGACAACGGTCACCATCTCCGACGGCTGGAACCTCATCGGTTACCTGGGGTTCAACGGCACTGCTTCAAATAAGGTGCTCAAGCCCATTGGGAACAGATGGGGGAGCCTCTGGACCTGGAACAAGGGCTGATGGTACGCCAAGCTCATTCTCATACCCGGCATGGCCCCTCCTGTCGCTCAGATCGGGTTGATGGAGCAGCAGAAAGCCTACTGGATAAAAGTGAAGCCGGGCATGGGAACGGACTGGACGCAGTAGGGCAAATT
This sequence comes from uncultured Syntrophorhabdaceae bacterium, assembly GCA_964408265.1. Classification (GTDB taxonomy): domain Bacteria; phylum Desulfobacterota; class Syntrophorhabdia; order Syntrophorhabdales; family Syntrophorhabdaceae; genus CAYOYU01. The sequence goes on along the minus strand of CAYOYU010000148.1, from coordinate 2,034 downwards.
CTAATATCGAAATCCTAAATCCTAAACGGGGAACCCCTTAGAATCAGGATCTTGCTGATTAGGCTTTACCGTTTAGAGTTTAGGATTTCGGATTTCGTGCTTGTTCCTCACGATTTCGTGCTTGCTCCTGACGATTTCGAGCTTCTTTCTCCCTACATGACCTTAAAGTTTCGGACTATCCCTTCAAGGTTGCTGGCGAGTTGAGATAGTTCCACGGCTGCCCCCGATATATCTTCCGACGAAGAGAGGCTTTCCCTTGTTACATCCGATATCTGATTTATATCCCTGGTAATCTCGTCCGTGGTGGCGCTCATCTCCTCGATGGCGGTTGCTATCTGGTGGACATCGCCGTAGAGATCGTCGACACTTCCTATGATATCCCGTAGGGCAAACTGCGCCTGCGAGGAGAATTCAACCCCCGTGGCAACGTTGTTTTTCGCCTCATCCATGGAGTGAATGGTCCTCTCCACGCCGCCTTTGATTGCCTTTATCATACCGGCTATCTCTGAAGTTGAAGCTGATGTCCTTTCTGCCAGTTTCTTCACTTCGTCGGCAACAACCGCAAAGCCTCTCCCCTGCTCTCCGGCACGGGCTGCTTCTATTGCAGCGTTGAGTGCAAGGAGGTTTGTCTGGTCTGCAATCTCCTCGATAACGGTGACGATGTTTCCGATCTTTTCCGATTGGGTCCCCAGTTCCTTCACAAATTCTGATGCAGTCTTCACGGTCTCGGCAATAACATTGACCTCGTTGATGGTCTTTTCAACAACCTCCTGCCCGCCTTTGGCAACGTTCCTGGCCTGGTCTGCCGATTCCGTTATCTTGCTTGAACTTCTCGCAATATCTTCCGTGGTCTGGTTCATCTGAGTGGAGGCAGTGGCAACCTGAGTGGCCCTCTCCACCTGGCTCACGGCCCCCACGGAGAGGTGCTCGGCGGATGCGCTCAGTTGCGTGCTGGCTGATGCAACGCGCGACACGGACGACATCACCTCCGTGAGCATCTGGCCGAGATTTGTATTCATGGCATCCATGGACCGCGCAAAGATGCCAAGTTCATCTTTTCTCTTGGTTGCATGCACGGAAACGGGTATTGAGAAATCGCCTTTCGCCATCAGGTCTATGTGGCTGGAGGAACGCATTATGGGCATGGCGATGCTGCGGGTAGTGAAAACGGAGAAGAAGATGCCGATACAGAGGTTTATCGCTCCGAGAAGGATAAAGACGATACGTATCGTAGAGGCGTTGTTCTTCGCTTCTTCATATCTGTCTTGAAGCCGGCCCTCATTATAGCGGACCACATCCTCAGCGGCCTGAATATAGTTCTGTATAACCCGCACCAGTCCGCCATATTGCTCGGCCCCCTCTTTTGAATTGCCTGCCATGCCAAGTTCTATGACCGCGTTGTTCGCTGCCTTGCCCTTCGTGACCTCTTCCTTCAGTTTGGCGATAAGGTTCTTCCCTTCTTCGGTCGTTTCCAACTTCTCGAGTTCACCGAGGGACTTCTTGTAGACTTCTCTGATTTCACCTATCTTTTTTTTGGCTCCTTCCCTCACACTGGGGTCCTGAGACGTGACAATCTCTCCAATCATGTATGTTATGTCGGCAAAAGCCGCCCTGATGCAACTGGCATGCTTTATTTTGGCGGTATTGACGAGGAGTATCCGGTCAAGCTTGGCATTGATGCTCTTGAGGGAGAGAATTCCCGTTATCACGATGACGACCATCAGGCACAGTGTAATGCCGAAACCGATCCCCAGTCGTTTGCCTATCTTCACATCGGTAAAAAGTTTCATCCTTTCCTCTCTCCAAAAAGATATTCTAGAGGCCCGGGACCCGGTTCGGTTCCGCGGCCTGCTCCTCTCCTTTTCGGGAAGAAACAGGATTTACTTAAGGCTTTCTGCGATGAGAACATTTGCCCAAATTGGCCATGCAACACGGCCCGAAAGAGATCCTTTCCGGGCCGGAGTCGCGGTGATTTTTGAGGTAGATTCTACTCCAAACTGCACCACCTGAGATAACTGCGGGACATGACGGGGT
>CAYOYU010000147.1:12142-12880 GCA_964408265.1 uncultured Syntrophorhabdaceae bacterium | reverse complement strand
TATCAGATTCCCGATGAGCGTCAGAAAACCTCCCATGACGAGAATGCCCATGATCGTCGGATAGTCTCTGGACATAACGCTCATGAAGAAGAGCTGCCCCATGCCGGGGATGGAGAAGATCGTCTCCAGGATGACGCTGCCGCCGATCAGCCCCGGTACGGATAAGCCCAGTATTGTGATCACAGGCAGGAGGGCATTCCTCAGGGCGTGCTTCTTCAACACCACGCTCTCCGAAAGCCCCTTGGCATAGGCAGTGGTAATGTATTCCTGCCGGAGCACCTCCAGGAGGCTGCTCTTCATGTACCGGGATATACCCGCGAGCCCCCCTAAGGCAGAGACGAATACGGGAAGCACCAGGTGTTTTGCAAGGTCCAGCGCTTTCCCGAAGAAAGACAGGTCGCCGTAGTTGAAGGATTTAAGACCCGATATGGGGAGCAGTTCCAGATAGACCCCAAAAAGCATCATGAGGAGAAGGGCAATCCAGAAGTGGGGAACGGCGTACCCTGCAAAGACAAAAGCAGTCAGCCCTTTGTCGAGGAGGGTATCCTTGTGGCGGGCACAGGATATGCCTATAGGTATGCCCACAAAGAAGACGAGAGCCATTGAAAGGATATCGATGGTGATGGTGATGGGCAGTCTTTCGGCGATCTTGTTGATCACCGGCCTCCTGTCTGAAGCGAAGGAGAGGCAGAAGTCGAGTTTGGCGATGCGTTTGAGCCAGTTGAAGTATTGTATGTG
>CAYOYU010000147.1:0-12132 GCA_964408265.1 uncultured Syntrophorhabdaceae bacterium | reverse complement strand
GTCGAGTCCGTAAAAGGAGCGGATCCGGTCTCTCACCTCCTTGGTGACCTTGGGGTTCATCTCCATGCCCAGGGCGCCGGGTTCGCCGGGAGGAAGGTGAATGACCACGAAGGTGATGATCGTAATCCCCAAGAGCATGGGGATCATGAAGAGTAACCTTTTCGCCAGGTATTGGAGCACTACTTGTACCTCCTCTGTGTTTCCGGTACGTACCATTTGATGAAATTGTACCAGATGCCCGACGGAGCCGGTTCTATGCCCTTGAACCTCTTATGGATGGCCATGTTGGCATAGGGGATATAGAGGAAGGTAAGGGGCTGCTCCTCTGCAAGGATTTCCTGGATCCTGTAGCAATAGACCTTTCTCTCCTCCTGCTTCAGCGTATGGCGAGCCTTGACGAGGAGTTCGTCAACCTCGCTGTTGGCATAGGATATGAAGTTCAGTTCCTTCGGACCCTGCTTGGAGGAGTGCCAGATATCGAAGAGGTCGGGGTCCTGGGGGATGGTCCAGCCCAGGATGACAGCCTCGAAATTCTTCTTGTCGATAAACTCGCTGATGAAACTGGCCCATTCAATGACCCTGATCTTCACCTTGATCCCAACATCGGCAAGTTTCTTCTGGATGAATTCGGCACAGCGTATACGGACATCGTTGCCCTGGCTCGTCAATATGGTAAACTCGAAAGGTTTTCCATCCTTCTTCAGCATTCCATCGGAACCCTTGACGAAACCGGCTTCCTGAAGGAGGGATACTGCCTTGACGGGGTCGTAGTCGCATTTCCTCACGTTGCCGTTGTAGGCCCACATGTCCGGCTTGATAGGGCCCGTGGCCGCCACGCCCTGGCCGAGGAGGATGCCGTCGATGATCTCCTTCTTGTCTATGGCATAGGTGATGGCCTGCCGCACTCTCTTGTCCTTGAAAAACTGGTGCTTCAGGTTGTATCCGAGATATGCATAGGAAAAGTCGAGATACCTGAACCGGTTGAACTCCCGTTTGAAGGTGGCATAGTCGGTCTGGCGAACTGCCTGGAGCGGTGTGAGCCCCATCATGTCTATGCTGTATCGCTTCAGCTCCAGGAACATGGTCGCCGTATCGGGGATCATCCTCATGATGTACCGGTCGATATAGGGCCTGCCTTCGAAATAGTCTTTGTTCGCGGCGAGGGTGATCCTGTCGCCTGCCACCCACTCCTTGAAGATGTAAGGGCCCGTGCCGATGGGTTTCCTCGCAAGAGGGGAGACGGTGATGTCCTGCCCCTCCAGGAGGTGCCTCGGGAGCACTGAAGCCCCCCAGCTTATGAGGGCCGGCGCAAAGGGCTTCTCATAGGTCACCCTGAAGGTATAGTCATCGATGACCTTTGCATCCTTCACCAGTTTGAAGTCGCCCGAATAGGCAGTGGGCGTCTTGGGGTCCACGGTGACCTTGTAGGTGAACATCACATCATGGGCGGTAAATGGCTGCCCGTCGTGCCACTTCACGTTCTTCCGCAGGTGGAAGGTGATTGACAGGTTATCTTTTGAGACTTCCCATGATTCGGCAAGGTCTCCCACTATATTGATATTCTTGTCATATTTCACGAGGCCATTGTAGATGAATCCGGCAACCTGATGGGACGGGGAGTCAGTGGAGAGCAGGGGGATCAGGTTTGACGGCTCGCCTATGGACGCGGTAACGATGCTGTCGCCGTATGCGGGTACGCCCGGATCGTCATACTGTCCTGTTTCCTTCTTCTGCCTGTTGCAGGAAAAGAGGAGGAGGAGACAGAGGCCAAAGAAGAAAAGGTGTTTCAGTCTCATAGGTTCCGGTAATTGTAGCAGAGGCGCTTGCCAAAGTAAAGGAACCCCTTGCTGGACGCCGTTTTGGGCAATATCCCCAGGACGCTGCCCCTACCCGCTGGACTTTCTAAGAAGTGGCAATTATGGTATAATTATGATCGCCTTCGGAGGCAACCTTGAGAAAACTTCTTTTCCTTAGCATACTGCTTCTTTTCGTCACGCACCCTTTTTTGGGGAAGGTTATAGCGGCAGATCCAACTGATGCTGCACCGGGGATCAGCGGCCAAACCGCGTCAACCAATCTTACCTCTCATCTCGCCAGGTTCTACCAGCGTTACAGTCTGCTGGACCAGATCGATCCCGGGCGGGAAAGCCTCGGGAACCCGGCATTGGTAGACGGTGAAGAGGGGACCGGAACGGGAAATCTCAAACCAGAGGACTGGACGGTGGCAAACAGGCAGACCCTGGCGCCGGATGGCAAAGTACCGGGGAAGATCGAACCTTCCAGGAACGACAACGAGGCCGAAGGGAAAAAGGCCTATTTCAAGTTCGACCGCGTCGTATATCCGGAGCTTGCTGCGCTCAGGCCGGTATTGCCCGCGGAATACAAAACAGAATTGATGCTCGGGTACCGCCTGCTTCCTTATGGCGAGATCCTCCTCGGGAAGGGGGTACTCTTTCAGCGGACCGAGACCTCCGGTTTTCAGGCCCACGATGACGGCTGGAGAATGAAATTCAGCATCAACTTCTGATCCTGCGCTACTCTCTCTCCGGGCCATATTCCTGTCTACTGAAGTCATCTTTTCTGCTAAAATAGATCTATCGTTTCTACGAAGGGAGGCACCATGGTGGACCAATGGATAGAAGAGATCAAGAGAGACTGCGACCCCCAATCGCTGGGGATGATACTCGTGCACAACGGTATAGTGCGGGCAACATCGAAGGAAGGCAAACCTGTTGCCGGAATGGTGCTCACCTATGATGAGGAACTGCTGGAGTCCACTGCGCGAGCGTTCAGAAAGAAGGACGGCATTGCGGCCATTAAGATCTGGATCAACCGGGGCGAGCTTCACATCGGCGATGATATCATGTACGTTCTCGTGGCGGGGAGATTCAGGACCGATGTCCTTCCTGTGCTCCAGGAACTTTTGACCATAGTCAAAACGAGGATCGTCCAGGAGAAAGAGATTTCACAGTAAAAAGGGAATCCGGCCGTCACACCGATTGCTCGAGCCATTTCCTCTGCAGGTACCTTTTCGTCACAACCCCCGCGAGGACCCACTGCGAAATGACCATGGCCCACCAGACGGCAACAGCACCCAATCCGGCAACCCCGACACAGATATAGGCCAAGGGCACCCGTATGAGCCAGATGGACAGGGCCACTCTCACCATGACTCCTTTCGTGTCCCCGGCACCACTGAGCCCGCCTGCAAGGATGACCCACCAGGCCATAAAAGGCTCGCTGAGCATGTTAATGCAAAGGTACTTGATGCTCTCGGAGATGACGACCTGGTTGCCGGAGAGCAACGGCACTATCCACCGGGCGCTGAGGATCACTCCTCCAGTCATGAGGGTCACCACAGCCACACCCATGAGGGCCGTCACTGCGCCCCCGCGGAAGGCATCCTCCTTCTTCCCTGCCCCGATAAGGTTGCCCACGATCACCGCATTGGCCATGTTGAAGGCAAATGCCGGCAGATAGATGGCCGATTCGATCCTCTGCCCCGTGGTGAGGGCGGCAAGGATTTCGATGCTGTGGAAAGGAATGAGGCTCACAATCAGGTATACTGCCATTGAGCTCAACTGCCAAAGGGCCTGGAGAAGGCCTGAAGGCCATCCGATCGCGGCGATACGCTTTACCACGTCCAGGGAGAAGCGCTTTACGGGTCCCATCAGGTCCCAGAGGCACCGAAAGTTCAGGACAGCCCCCACCAGTGCGCCCAGAGCCGTGGCAAAGGCAATGCCCTTGAATCCCAGGGACAAAGGAAAGACGAAGAGAAGAAGCAGAGCGATATCCACGATGCAGACGACTGCCATTGTCTTGAGCGAGGCCCTGACCCTGTTGCATGCCCGCAAAATGCCGTTGCTGTTGATCAGAAATGCCTCGAAGGCAAATCCGGCGGCGTAGATTCGTCCCAGAGGGATGCAGAGCGGCTTCAGCTGGTCCGGAATATTTACAAGTTCTACCAGTTGAGGGGTAAACAGAACCCCCAGCAGCCCGAAGGCAAATCCCGCACCCATGGCGGACAAGGAGCAGGTGTAGACAGAGTCGGAGAGTTCCCGGCTGTTCCCGGTGGTGAAGGATCTCGCCACCACCGAGACGGTCCCTACGGTCAGGGCGTTCCCGATGATAATGAATATGAAGTAGAGCTGGACTGCAAAACCGTAGGCAGCCTGGACCTCTTTCCCCAGCCTGCCCGCCATGTACACATCGGCAAGGCCTATGAGGAAATCGAAAAACATGATCACCGTCATGGGCCAGCATATGGACCAGCTCTCGGCGGCGAAACATTTTATATCTTCCCGTCGGAATACGGATATGAAACCATCAGGCATGGTACCCGCGTGAGTCGGCGCTCACCCTCCGTCTACCATGTCTCTCTCATGGACGTAATACCATCCTGTAGGATCCGTAAGGTATTCGATTGAATCGAAAATCCGGAGGTAATGGCCCCGTTCCTCATAGGAGAGCGTCATGAAGAACCTCCGCTCAAAGGGGTTCTCCGAAGCATCTGCAAGCGTTTCGTAGTACTTCACACTCTTGTCCTCGAGGTCGAGGGCAAATCGCATGGCAGCGAGATCGGTTTCCGAAGCACTGGCCTTCTCCACGAGCGACTCCCTGAAAACCTTCTCCAGGTCCATCGGGTTGGTCCCCGTCGTGGTGATCCACTCTTTCAGGCTTCCCGATCCTTCAAGAGAGGCGTATATGCGCCTGATTGCCACGATGTGCTTATCTTCTTCTCTTGCGAGTTGCTCGAAGATCTTCTTGGCCAGATCGCTTGTTGCCTCCTTTGCGGAGCGAAGATAAAAAGCCTTCCCTTCCTCTTCCATTTCAATGGCCCTCTTCAGGGCCCCTTCACTTTTGGACGGCATCTTCTCCTCCTCACTGGTTTTGGATTTAAGACTTCCTAATTATCAGGTCTTCTCTCTGGTCGGCCAACGGCATGTTCGGAATGTTCATCTCCGGCGTCCACCAAGCCGGATTCCCATCACTACCTGATCCGAACCCGGCATAAAACGCATTCTCAAGTTTCGTTGCTGATGGCGGAGGGTTGTCCTTGAGCAAACCGTCGGGAGGCGAGGAAGCTCGGTCTCCCCACCAGCCCACACAGTGGGCGAGAAGGGGAGGCTCCGACAGCTCTTGCTGGGGGAGGGGGCGACGCAAGCCCCGGTAACTGCATGCGAGCGAATGAAGCCGCTGGAGCGGAATGAGCGTGTTTGCGTAGGACGACCCAGAGCCATCGGTCCTTATTCTAACGCCATCAGTGCTTATGCCCTTCTTCTTTTCTACCTGTTTCACGGGGTCGCACCCTTTTCAAGCCTTTTCAGCGCCACGTTGGCAGCAATGAGAATCGGGTCCCAGACTGTGGCAAAGGGCGGAGCATATCCGAGGTCAAGTCTCGCCACATCCTCCACAGTCATCTTTCCGTAAATACAGGCATCCAGCGTATCAAATCTGAGGGCCGTCCCTTCCTCGCCGACCATTTGTTTGCCCAGACGCCTGCTCGTCTCCTCTTCAACGAAATAGGAGACGATAATCGGCTTTCCCCCGGGATAGGCGGTACTTCTCGATCTTCCATTTACCGTGGAAGAAAAGAAACGGTATCCTTCACGGTCTGCCTCGATCGGCGAGAGCCCCGTCCTGGCAACTTCCAGGCTAAATATCTTCGTGAGAGCAGTACCGGCGATGCCCTCAAAGACATGCTTCTTCCCCGCCGCATTCTCCCCCGCAATCCGCCCCTGCTTGTTCGCCGTGGTCCCCAGGGGGATGTAGGCCTTTCTCCCAGTCACAAGGTGGATCGCTTCAGCACAGTCGCCTGCCGCGTATATGTCAGGCACGCTTGTCTGCTGGAGATTGTCTACCTCGATGGCATTCGCGATACCGAGTTTGATCCCTGCATCTCTCGCAAGACCGGAATTGGGCCGTGCACCGATGGCAAGAAGGACAAGATCGGCCTGCAAGGCCCCACGGCTTGTTATGACTTTCGACACCATGCCGCCGTCGCCTTCAAAAGCCAGTACCTCGCTGCCCTTGACCACATTCACACCCTCTCTAACCAGGGTCTCCTCTACCACGGAAGCGATGGAAAGGTCCATGGTGCCCAGCACCCTGTCCGTCTTCTCCAGCACCGTCACTTTGCAGCCTCTTTTCCGGAAAGATTCGCACATCTCCATGCCCACGTAACCGCCGCCCACAATCACGGCTTCCCTGGTCCCGGTGCCCCGTTTATCCTGACCGGTATCCCATTGGTCCATGAGTTTCCTGATCTCAATACCATCGGAAAGGGTCCTGACGGTGAAGATGTTCTCAAGGTCTATTCCCGGTAAGGGCGGCTTCACCGGCAGGGCCCCCATTGCAATGACGAGTTTGTCATATGGGAAGGAGAGATCAATGCCGTCATCCAGGCTTCTGGCGAGAACCGTCTTCTGAGCGGAATCTATTTTCAGGGCCTCGTGGCGGGTGAGCACCGTGATGCCCCGCTCGGTTCCGGCCATCTCGGGCGTGAGCGAAATGAGGTCCCCGAAATTAGCCACGTCCCCGGAGACATAATATGGAAGGCTGCAGATCCCGTAGGAGATGAAGCGGTCCTTTTCCAGGACCGTAGCCTTAATGGAAGGATCTACACGCCGGGCAGCGCTTGCCGCACTCATTCCCGCAGCCACGCCCCCTATAACCAGCAACCGCTCGTTGTAGCCCATCTCCCCTGCCTTTCGCCCGGTCCCGTGACCCTGCCGGGCTCACTTTTGCCGCCGGAGCATAATTCTTTCGCACGGCCCGTGGCTTGTTTTGTGTCTCTAACATTATAATCATTCTCTCTTCCATTTCACCACCGGAAGCCCTTCCCGGCGGCTTTTTGAGCCCCTTTCCTTGACCGAAGTACAAAAATATCCGTATAATAAGGCATCATACATGAAGGAGGGGCAACGGTGAAGGCGGTGATACTTTTTGGAAGTCCGAGAAAGGATGGCAACACCATGCAGCTTGCACATCTCTTCTCTGCCACACTGCGCGAAAAAGGGTGCAGCGTAAGGATGCTCTACCTCAACGACCTCAACATCAGGCCCTGCCAAGGCTGCCTCACCTGCACGCCGAACGGCGTCTGCAGGATAAACGACGACATGAAGGACATCAGGAAGTATATCCAAGAGTCCGACCTTATAGTCTTTGCATCCCCCGTCTACTGGTACGGCGTCTCCGCCCAGCTCAAGGCCGCCATTGACCGCTCCTTCGCATTCATGGACGAGAATTTCGATTCCCGGATCAAGGGGAAGAAGGCGGTCACACTCATGACCTGTGCAGAGGAAAACCCCGAGATTTGTGAACCCATCGTCGCCATGTTCAACAGGACCTTTCAGGGGCTGCAGCTCGCCTATGCAGGCCGGGTTGAAGCGTTGGGATGTACCGGGAAGCAGACGGTAAAACCGCAGTTCCAGGAAGACGCGAAGAGGCTCGCCGAGTCTCTTGCATGAACGGCAATAAATCCCTCTATTTTACGACGAAGAAAGTCGGGAAGGCCATCTGGGATTACCAGATGCTTAAGGAAGGCGACAAGGTCCTCATGGCCGTCTCAGGCGGGAAGGACAGCCTTTCCCTCTTAAGGATCATGAAGGAACGGGAGAAATTCGTCCCCATCGACTACGAAATCATCGCCTGCCACGTGGACATGGGCTTCCCCTGGGTGGAGACCGATGTGCTCCGGGACCATTTCGAGAAGGAAGGGATCTCCTATCTCATAACCCCTCCGCCGGAGGAGTGGAAGGGGAACTCTGAGCCCTTCGGTTGCTTCTGGTGCAGCTGGAACAGGCGAAAGGCCCTCTTCGACCTCTCGAAGAAGATGGGGTGCACCAAGATAGCCTTTGCCCACCACATGGATGACATCATCGAGACCATGCTCATGAACCTCTTCTTTCAGGGAGAGATAGGCACCATGCAGCCCTACCAGGAAATGTTCGATGGTGAGCTTGCCATTATCAGGCCACTCGCCTATGTGGAGGAGAAGGAGCTTGCCGGCCTCGCAGCGAAGTTGGACCTCCCTGTCATAGCCTCCCAGTGCCCCCACGACGATACGTCGAAAAGGCGCGTCATGACAGGGGTCATAGAGGAGCTCAAGAAGCATAACCGTAACGTGAAGAAGAACATCTTCCGGAGCCTCAAGCGGATACGGACGGAGTATCTCCTTCCACACACGGACGACTAGGTTCAGGAAACGGACCATTCCATATGAGCGGCCCTCAAAAGAGCACCATCGGTTCCTATGAGATCACCGTCATCAACGGCAGCGTCCCGGCTTCGTCTCTCGTGGAGGGCCTTAAGACGGCACCCCTCATCACTGGTCGAGGCAGGGGGGGCATCAGGATCTTTCCCGTGCCGGGAATGCGAGTCGTCTGCAGGCAATACCTTCACGGCGGGCTGTTCAGGGCCTTCACAGGGGAGCGGTTCTTCTCGGGGGAGAGGGCTTCTGCCGAGGCCGCGGTGCTCCTTTACCTCGAAGAGAAGGGTGTCCCCGTGGTCCACCCCGTGGCGACAATCGTGGAAAAACGACTTCTCACCTGCCGGCCTTACCTGCTTACCCTTTTCGAGGAAGATGGCGTGGAGCTGCTCCAGTATCTCAAGATTGCCACGAAAAAACAAAGACGCAGGGCAGTGACCCGCTTCGCCCGTCTCCTCTGGGACCTTGAAAGGTTCGGGGTCTACCACCCGGACCTCCACATTTCCAATGTGATGGCGAGGAAGGACGGGAGCCTCTTTCTTGTGGATTTCGACAAGGCCTGCCGGCGGAGTGTCACCAAGGGGGACATGGAGTCTATCTTCTGGAGGATCGACCGCTACGTGGAAAAAATGGAACGGGCAGGCAGAATCACCGTGGCCCCCCTGGAGCGGGCTCTCTTTCTCAGGGCATACCAGAGGGCTTCAAATTTCGCCATGGAAAAGATTATGGAGGAAGGGCTTGCCTCCAGAAGGCGCCTGGCCCGCCTCGGCTGGCTTGTCGAATCTTTCCTCTACGGGCGGCAAAAATCTTCCTGAAGAGCGATTCTATTAGGCCTTATGCTTTGAACGCTGGCGCCGGCCCCACCGCCGGTGCACCCAGAACCACTCGTCTGGAGCCTTGAGGATGATGGATTCCAGGAACATGTTGATCTTTCGGGTATTCTTGTAGACCAGCTCCTCAATGTTGCCTTTCCTTTCCATCACGAGGGGCGGTGAGAAGACGACTCTGTACCTGAGAAAACCCTCTCTTACGGAGTAGACGGGGATCACCGGGGCGCCCGTCTTCATGCCGATTGTGGCTATGCCCCTTGTGGTGGGCACCTTCTCCCCGAAGAGTTCCACATTGATGCCGGTTGACCGCTTTTCCCTCTGGTCGGCCAGAAGGGCGATGACCCAGTTCTGCCTCAGATAGCGTATCACGTCTCTGCCCGTGCCCGCGTTCGGGATGATGGTCAGCCCCGTGGCACGTCTGAGATTGTTGAGGAATTCGTTAAGGCGGACATGTTTCTTCAGGGGGCGGGCCAAAGCCACCACATCGCGGTGAAGAAAGAAAGACATGACACCCATGATCTCCCAATTGGCGTAGTGGAAGACAAGCGTGATAATCCCTTTGTCCTGGCGTACGATCTCCTCCACCAATTCCTTGTTCTCAATAGTGAACCTTGTTTCGTATTCCTCTCGCGGCAAATATGGCAGGACAAGGGATTCGATGAAATTGATGCCCAGTTTCTGGAAGCATCTTTTCACGATACCTTTTCTTTCTTCTTCCGTGAACTGGGGAAAGACCCTGGAGACATTCGAGAAGGCTACAGCCCGCCGGTCGGCCAGGATAAGCCAGGCCAACCTGCCCAGGGCGACCCCCGTGGCGGACTGGACCCCTTCAGGCATTATGCGGAGGATCTGTTGAAGAACCTTGAGGATTGAGATGAGAAGCAGATCTGCAATCACATGGATTTACTCTGCGGCCAGCGGCAGCGCCTCATCTATGAGCATTATGGGGATATCCTCTTTGATGGGGTACACGACCTTGCAGGCATTGCAGATGAGACCGTCACCCGCCTTATTGAGTACAATTGCCCCCTTGCATTTGGGACAACAGAGTATGTCGAGAAGCTCCTTATTGATGGCCATCACCCCTCCATCACTCTTCCGTTTCGGCGGCATCCCTCTTCATGGCCGGCTCCAGTATGTCGCCAAGAGTCGAGAATGCCCCTTCCTCACGGACATATGTTTCCGGAGCGCTGTGATCTTCCGCCTTTTTCAGGGCCTTTATGCTCAGCGCTATTCTCTTGTCTTTTTCGGCGATGTTGAGAATCACCACTTTCACCTTGTCTTCTATCTTGAAGAGGTCGGCAAGCGTTCTCCCCTGGAGTTCATCGACTTCGGAGAGATGGACCAGCCCTTCGATCCCTTCGTCGATCTCCACGAATACGCCGAAATCGGTGATGCTCGTCACATAGCCGTCGCAGCTGTCCCCGATCCGGTATTTTTCGGAAAGGCCCTTCCAGGGATCGTCTTTCAGCCTCTTGATGCTGAGGGAAAATTTCCTCTGCACTTTATCGATATTGAGGACGAGGGCTTCCACCATTGTCCCCTTCTTGTATGTCTCTGCAATGACCCTCTTCCTCCTGGACCAGGAGATCTCCGACATGTGGATCAACCCGTCCACGCCGTTGTCAACGCCGACGAACATGCCGAAATCGGTAAAGTTCTTTACTCTCCCCTTTATCACGGAGCCAGGTACATATTTGGCTTCAAGCTCATCCCAGGGTTCCGGCAGAAGCTGCTTCATACCCAGGGAGATGCGTTTCTTCTCTTTGTCAAAGTCGAGCACCACGAGGTCGACCTGATCGCCTTTGTTCACGAGCTTGGCAGGGTTCTTTATCCTTTTGTCCCAGCTCATTTCGCTCACATGGAGGAGCCCCTCCACCCCCTGTTCCAGTTCCACGAATACGCCGTAATCGACAATGCCCACCACTTTACCGTGCACCTTCGAGCCCACAGGGTATTTTTCTTCCACCTTTGACCAGGGATCGGACTTGAGCTGCTTCATGCCCACCGATATCCGTTCCTTCTCGGTGTCGATGTTGAGTATCTTCACCTTTACTTCGTCTCCTACCCGGAGGTATTCCTTGGGATGAGTGATCCTTCCCCAGGTTATGTCGTTCAGGTAAAGGAACCCGTCCACGCCGCCTAAGTCGACGAAGGCGCCGTAATCGGTGATGTTCCTGATGAAACCGTAGATAATCTGCCCGTCTTTGACGTTTTTCCAGAACTCCTGTTTTCTCTTATCCCGCTCCTCCTCGAGGAGCATCCTTCTCGAAACAATGACGTTTCCTTTCCGCTTATTTACCTTTATGACCTTGTATTTAAGGTGCCTGCCCACGAAGGAGGAAGGATTCTTGACGGGTTTTACATCAACCTGCGAGATGGGGAGGAAGGCATTGACGCCGATATCGACGATAAAACCGCCCTTCACTTCGGATACTATATCACCTTCCACGGGCGAGCCGTCTTCGGCTGCCTTGTCTATCTTCTGCCAGACCCGTATGCCGTCGACCTTTTGCTTCGAGAGGAGGAGAAGTCCCGATTCCCTCTCCCTGCCGACGGCCATCACTTCAACTTCGTCTCCGACCTGCACTGTGGCACCGCCGGACCTGTCGGTAAATTCACTCAGGGAAACCATTCCTTCCGATTTCAGGCCAACGTCGACAACGACCGTGTCGCCGTTTATCTTAATAACTCTGCCTGTTAATATATTTCCGTCCTGCAGACTCTTCATGGAGCTTTCATAAAGCTCTTTCATTTCCTCCGGTGTTTTCTCTTTTTGAGCTGATGTTTCCCCGGTGTCTACCATGGTTTCCCCCTAAAAGTTTTTTAGCCGCCCAGCCACCAAATCTATTATGTCTTCAGGGGTAGAAGCTCCCCCTGCAAGTCCCGCCTTGTTGAGACCTTTACACCATTCGGGCCTGATTTCAGCTTCGGTCTCTATATGATACGTGTTCGGCTGCAAAGCCTTCGCAATACCGTAAAGCTTCTTGGTATTGGAGCTGTTCTTCCCGCCCACAATAAACATCACGTCTACAACCGGTGAAAGTGCCGCTACCTCTTTTTGTCTGATTTCCGTGCTTTCGCAGATGGTAT
>CAYOYU010000146.1:11643-12983 GCA_964408265.1 uncultured Syntrophorhabdaceae bacterium | reverse complement strand
TGGACTGACGCTGATTTCCTGACGGTGGGCAGAGATCTTCGAGCCCATGACTTTCAGGTATCCATGGATCATGTTAACCTCGAGGATATGAAGAGATTTCTTCTCTCCAAAAGGGATTTTCTTTTGAGGCTTCTTGAAAATCCGGTGCTCATGGAACACCAATCATTCACCGATCTTCTCCGGGCTGTCTTTCACCTTACGGAGGAGTTGACCTACAGGGAAGATGTGGAAGCCCTTCCCGGGGCAGACAAAACGCACCTTGCCGGGGATATCAAAAGGAGTTATACCCTTCTCCTGTCCGAATGGCTTGATTATATGAAGTATCTCAAGAGCAACTACCCTTTCCTCTACTCCCTTGCCGTGAGAACAAACCCCTTTAATAGGGAGACTTCCGTAATAGTGACATAGAAGGGAAGCCTTCAGTCCCGAAGGGGAAGGCCGGAGAGCAGTGAGAATATGACATGGCTGGCGGCCATAATCCCGAACATTGCAGGGATCGTTGAAATGCTGGGAAGCGCTTTCCGAAGGCGTCCCCTGATGTAGGTGCCGGAGGCCTCAAGAACCGGCTCGTCTTTGCCGGCCGGTTTTACCGGCCGCTCTGTGGAATAGATAACGGGAACGTCTGTGCTGATCCTTTTGGACCGAAGGTGCCTTCTCAGCGCTCGTGCGAGAGGGCAGATGACGGTATCGTCGAGAGGGCCGATGCGAACCTGGCGCGGATCGGTCCTTGCCGCTGCACCAAGGGCCGAGATGACCGGAACAGAGCGCTCACTGCACCACCGTATCAACTCGCCTTTAGGATTAAGGCTGTCAATGGCATCTATCACATAGACTATATCATCGGTAATCAGGTCCTCTGCCGTCTCATGGTGAAAGAAGGCGTGGCGGGGGTCAACCATGATGAAGGGATTTATGGCGCGAAGCCGCTCGGCCATGGCCTCCACCTTAGGCACACCCACATTAGAATAGAGGGCAAGAATCTGCCTGTTTATGTCTGACGGTTTCACCACGTCGCAATCGATGATTCTCAGCCTGCCGACTCCGGCGCGGGCGAGGGATTCTGCAGCACAGGAACCCACCCCTCCGAGGCCGACTACAGCCACGAAACTTGACTGCAGTTTTTCCAGGCCTTCCTCGCCGTAGAGCATGATGCTGCGACTGAAGATATCCCGGACAGATGGCCCGGGAGATTTGGTATCAGGGGAGGTTAAAGAGTCGTCTGCCATTTTCCGTACTCTCTTCACATATTCTGTCAAAGGAGACCCCTCTCAACTCGGCAACTTTCCGTGCCACCTCGACGGTATGTCTCGGTTCAACTTCCGATGCGACGGTGGATTCCG
>CAYOYU010000146.1:367-11633 GCA_964408265.1 uncultured Syntrophorhabdaceae bacterium | reverse complement strand
GTTGCAATGGAGGGAGCATCGGTCTCAAAAAGGATCCTGTCCGAAGGAACCGCCGCGGCATTCTTGTGGTATTTCCTCGCTGTTTTTCTCGTCACCGATCCGGAGAAAGAAATGTGGAGGCCAAGATCAAGGAACTTCGACATCATCTCCAGGCTGCCGGAAAATGAATGAAGAACCCCTTTAAGGCCCGGGGCGCGTGCCTTCATGATCTTGTATAAGGTCTCATGTGCCTTGCGACAGTGAACGATGACGGGCAGGTCCATTTCACGGGCGAAATCGAGCTGACTGCAGAACGCTTCACTCTGGAGATCTGGCGATATCTTCCCCGGTGAGAAGTCTAAACCTATCTCGCCTATGGCGACTGCTCCTCCGGTTTTGACAAAAGGAAGCAATGTTGTGGGGTCAACGGGTTTGTCCAGGTACCAGGGATGGATTCCGAACGCTCCGTACACAACTGATGGGTAGGCGGATGCGAGAAGAGAGGTTCTCTGGAGGGAGGCTTCGTCATAGGCGGGGACGATGAAGGCTCCCACTCCCTCTTTCTGTGCCCGTTCCAGGACGAGGCCTAGAGTCTGGGAGAAGGAAGGATCGTTCAGATGGCAGTGGGTGTCTATGAGCATGGGTTCTGTCGAATGGCTGAAAGTGTACCATATTCCGGTTCCCTTTCAAAACATCAAGCCCGGAATTTGGTAGTGGGTCGACCCACTACCCGGAATTTCAGTGCACCCGCCCGGCGTATTTCTTGCCGGTCTGTTTCTTTGAGGCGCTGGCGTAGGAAAGGACTGCCTTTACATAGCTGTCGCAGTGGTTGTAGGCGAAAAGGACCCGTTGATTCCCTTCCTTCTTTCCCCAGACCCAACCGTGATGCTTGAGATAGTTCGCGATGCTCGCGGCAGCGTCAGGGAAGACAAAAAGGTCGACCAGGCCGTCACCGTTGCCGTCAACGCCAAATCTCCCAAAAGAGGAAGGGACGAACTGGCAGAGGCCGAAGGCTCCTGCCCAGGATCCCTTGATGGAAAGAGGATCCAGACCCAGTTCCTTAGAGAATCTGAGGAGTTCTGTCAATTCCCCTTCGGCCCAGCGCGATCGCCTGTTCTCGGCGAGTGCCAGGGTCAGGAGACTGTTGAAGACCCTGTACGAACCCGTGTAGCCGCCGAAGTTCGTTTCCACGCGGAGGATGGCCAGGACGATCTCCTTTTCTACGCCGAAGATCTTCTCGAGCCACTCTAGGTGTGCCCTATAGGTCTTCAGGATCTTCTGACCCCGTTCTATGGATTTCTTCGTCAGAAGTCCGAACCTTCTGCTCATGTAGTTGAGGCCCTTCCCTGTGTTCACGAGTATGTGCGGGTAGAGTGTGACCCGGCTGTCAGTAAATACCCGTTGAAGCTCCTCCTCGGTAAAACCCTGTTCCCCGAGCCTCGTTGTCAGTTCCTTTAACCGAAGGAGATAGATGTCATCATTGGACCATGAGGGTACGGGCATGGCAATGCCCAGGAGGAACAGCAGAATGAATGGAAGAGCCTTTGCCCAGGTGTACTTGTCCAGATCAACTCCCCCTATACTGCTATGATACCAGGAGGAGCCACAAAATCAAGAGGATTGATGAAAAGAAATCAGGTGGTATCTCCCGAAATGGCCGTATAGATCCTTTCCGCGACGGGAGTGGACACTCCTAGGGCCCTGCCCATCTCTATGATGGTGCCGCCGAATAGATCCCCCTCGTTCTTCCCCCCTTTCTCCATATCTCTCTGGTATGATGTTTTTGTCTCATAGGGGAAGTTGGCCGCCTTTCCAAGTGATCGGGCCACGATGTCATCGGGCAATGCGATGTTCCTGCTCCTGGCTATGGAGACTATTTCCCCCATCACGTCCTCAACGAGAGCCATAAGTTGCTTGTCCTGGGCCACTCCGCCGAGAGTCCTGCCTGAATAGGCGGTTACGAGGCCGAACCCTGCGATAAAGATTTATTTTTCCCAGATGGCAGGGTAAGGATCGTCCATCCATTGAAACCGTATCCCCATTCTCTGGAAGAAACCGATGATGCCGGCGGGGTCGAATTCCTGGGAATCAAAATTCCTGCCGCATAGGATAACTCCTTCCACTCCTTTCTGAGTTACTACGCCGGGTTTTTCGATATGGGTTCCCACGTATGCGCAGGCGGCAAGGAGGACTCCTTTCCTGGTGACGCTCCTGATTCTCTCGCATATGTCGACTCCGTTGAGGAGCGGGATGATGACCGTCTCCTTTTCAATTTTGCCCGACATGCTCCGGATGGCATCCTCCAGATCGTAGCTCTTTACGCAGACGAGGAGGATCTCCGGGGAAGGGATCTCTTCCGCCTTATCTGTGGCAAGGGCAGGTCTGCAAATAATGCCCTGTCTTCCTGACGTATTCAGGATGAGCCCCTTTCTTCGCATTTCGTCAAGGTGCTCCCCCCGGGCGATGAAGAAGACCTCATCCTGCCAATTCTCCTCTTCCATCTTCGACGCCATTAATCCGCCGAAATAGCCCCCTACGCCCCCCATCCCGAGAATGCAGACACGGTATGATCGTGCTTGATTCATTCTGCCTCCCTGTTGCCTGCGCTATTTCTTGGTGCCTCTATTGTTTGCCACAAAGATGGCATAAAGACAATGGAAAAAGAGGGAAACCCTGATTGATGAGTCGCTTATGGTTCGGCTGACGGCAAGGGCATGCCTCCAGTGCTCGCAGACCTTTACCCGTACCTGCCGAAGGATGATATGAGAAGACGAAAAAGAAAAGGCGCAGACCGGAAAACCCGACCTGCGCCTGATTTTTTTAGAGCTTGTTTACGTTGGCAGCAGCCGGTCCTTTCGGTCCGTTCACTACCTCGAAGCTTACCTGCTCTCCCTCTGACAGGGATTTGAAGCCGCTTCCCTGAATTGCTGAATAATGAACGAATACGTCTCCGCCATTCTCCTGAGTGATGAAACCAAAACCCTTTGATTCGTTAAACCATTTCACAGTTCCTTTTGCCATCAGTGGAACCTCCTTCTTAGAATGTGGAGACGGATGTGTTATGAAGGTACTACAAAGAATAATGCTAAGATTGCTTTGTTGGTACAACTAACAAATGCTTCCGATACTCCGTGGATAGTATGTCAGTGAAGTTTGGAAAAAGCAACATTTTTTTGCGATCCGGGATTCTTCCTTGAGGCCAATAATCTGTTGAATTGGAATCTTTAACCGTGATAGGCTTCAACATCAATCCAACTGTTGCCTCTCAGGGCAGGGACTATGGGGAGTTGCAGGGGGGCCCTTCCGGATAAGGCACGTCGCCGGGATCGTGTACAATGGAAACCGAATACACTGGAGGTAATGAATAGAATGGGACTCAGATATGAAGAAGTTTCAGAAAGAGCATTGGAAATGCTCCGCGAAGTGAAGGCAAAGTATTTCCCGGAGCTGAAGAATGCGAAGATCAAGCTGCTTTTTGACCTGAAGAAGAGGGCCTCAGGCGGACGCCTTATAGTGGGCCATATTATGAGGACCAACGACCTCCTGCGCCATCTCACGAAAGACGAAGCCGACACCATGGAAGGATACGACTATATCATCGTCCTTGACAAGTTGTGCTGGGAAAATATCTCCGATAGCGACAGGGTCAGGATTCTGAGGCACGAACTGCGACATACCTTCGTGGACATCGAAGCCGAGAAGAATCCCTACAAACTCCAGAACCACAGCATAAATGATTTCTACGAGGAAGTTGAGTTGAATCAGGAGGACCCGCGCTGGAGAGATAGGGTTGCTGCCGTGGCTGAAAGCATCTACGAGCAGCAGAAAGAGGCCAACGCCGGCAAAGGCAAGAAGAAGGGGCGCAGCAAATAGCCCGCTAATCACTTCGCCTTAAGGCTTCGAGGGATGACTCGCCTTCTTCCGCCACTCCCCGTAAGCTGACCCGATTTTCCTTAAGTGACTGAGGAACCTTCTTGTATCCTCCGTTGCGCCGCCCGGTTCTCTGCTGGAGAAGGGTGTTCCGGGCAGGGGTACAAAGGTATGGGCATGGATTCGGGCGCCCATAGCCACGAGATCTTCCATGACCCCCATAGTCTTCTTCGCATCGTCTTCCCTCTCACCGGGCAACCCGAAAATAAAATCAACATTCGCCATGAGTCCTGCTTCCAAGGTCAATCTTACTGCCCGGTAGATATCTTCCGTGGTGTGTCCGCGGTGGCACAGGTCAAGAACGCGCTGGCTGCCCGATTGAGCACCGATGGTGATGTTGTCGTTATCGGCGTACCTGCAAACGAGTTGCAGCGCCTCCTCTGTAATATGTTCAGGGCGCACCTCCGAAGGAAAAGTCCCGAAAAAGACCCTCCCCCGGGGTTTGACCATGGATTTGACCGACGCCAGGAGTTCCTCCAGCTTTGCCAGATCAGGCACTCTGCCGTCTAGGGAGCCATAGGCGAATGCATTGGATGAGATAAACCGCTGGTCATAGAGATGGACCCGCTTCATAGACTCTACGTTCTCGCAGATCTTTGCTATGCTCCTGTGGCGTATCCTTCCGGGAAACATAAAGGAGGTCTGGCAGAAATGGCAGGCAAAGGGGCAGCCCCTGGTGATTTCAATAGGGCCAAAGCGCCTGGCCCGAAGCGGGAAGGGCTCATATTCATCGAGGTTGACCGGTTTCCGCCAGCCCGTAAAATGGACATGACCCGTGTCGTCGGGGAAGGCGATGCCCTTTACCCTGTCATAATCCCCTCCAGAGTCGATCTGCTTAAGCAGTTCGCGAAGGGTTGCCTCTCCCTCACCCCTCACGGCAATATCGAAACCCATAGCCAGGGTATCTTCGGGATCTCCCGTGGCGTGCGGGCCGCCGGCTATGAGGAGAAGTCCTTCATAACGCCGGCGCAGGGCATCAACCGTGGATCGGACTGCTCCCGCCTGAATGGAGGCGAAAGAGAAGGCCACAATAACCCTGTCCTGCCTGCAGTTGTTCTCCTCCAGTAGCCTGAGGAGCGTCTTCGGGTCCTGGGGCAGGAGTATGGGGAGATCGTCGAAGAAGGGATCGCCATGGAGGGCTCCACAAAGGGCGTTGATGCTGTAACGGTTCCGTCTCGTACCGTATATTATGAGAAGGCTATTCTCCCTCACAGTCCAATTCCAACCCCGGACCCCCCCATAAGCGTCTGGGACCGATTATTGCCCTCTCTTGCGGCGGGCAGTGATAGTTTCGCCGGCAACGCCCCAGTTGTCCGTTTCCACTTCATCAATGACCACATAGGTGGTGTGAGGGGGCTTATTGAGGACGTCAGTAAGCAACTGCGTGGCGCCTTTGATGAGCTTTTCTTTCTGTTCGGCCGTGACCCCTTCTTTTGTAACCTTGATGTTTACGTAAGGCATCTTACCTCCTGTGAAGGTTTTATTTGTTATCTACTAATATTCCGCCGCCTGTCCCCATAGTCAAGCCTCATTCATCTCTCTTATCTCCCTCTCCTTTGTGCTTCCCCGTTCTATCCTCCGTCGGACCGGGGCGTAATGTGACGGTAGTGGCCCCCCATCCGCCGGCCTCCCCGCCGCAGAGGCTGAAGGAAAGCACCTGACCGAGCCTTCCCAGGGTCGAATGGACCGTGCGGCGGAGCTGACCGGAACCCTTGCCGTGGATGACCCTGATTTCGCGAATACCCCTTATCTGGCAGGCCTCTATATAGTCTTCAATGAGGTCTTTCACTTCCGAGGGGCGGAATGTATGGAGATCGAGAATACCATCGATGGGCATCTCCAGGGGCTCTTCCTCCTTCACTTCGTGGTCGCCCGGATTCCCTTCCCATCCCTTCTTCGTCAATTTAGGCAATCCTCTTCTTGAATCGTAGAGAGCTGATTGCCAGTATGGTCACGCCGAGAATAAGAAGCGCAGCCATCTGCGGCCACAGTTCCATTGGTCCGGCGCCCTTGAGAAAGATACCGCGAACAATGACAAGACAATACCTGAGAGGGTAGAGGTATGTGAGCGACTGGAAGATTTCCGGCATGCTCTCGATGGGGGTAGCGAATCCGGAAAGCAGTATGGCCGGCTGGAAGAAAAGAAAAGTAGCCATCATGGCCTGCTGTTGAGTCTTCGATATGGTGGAGATGAAGAGCCCGATGCCCAGTACGGAGAGAAGGTAGAGGCCGGTGCAGAGAGTGAGGAAGAGGATTGCCCCCTTTATGGGTACTGCAAACCAGAGCACACCGACCAGGGTGACGAGAAACATATCGAAAAAACCGATCGCCGCAAAAGGGATTGTCTTCCCCAGCATCAGTTCTACGGGCCGTATGGGCGTCACCATGAGTTGTTCCATGGTGCCGATTTCC
Source organism: uncultured Syntrophorhabdaceae bacterium (assembly GCA_964408265.1). Classification (GTDB taxonomy): domain Bacteria; phylum Desulfobacterota; class Syntrophorhabdia; order Syntrophorhabdales; family Syntrophorhabdaceae; genus CAYOYU01. The sequence goes on along the minus strand of CAYOYU010000146.1, from coordinate 5,312 downwards.
CTTTCTCTCACAATTGCCATGGAGGTGAGCATAAGGCAGGTGAGCATGATTATGAGTGCGATGACGCCGGGGACGTTATAGTTCCTGCTTCTCAAATCGGGATTGTACCAGACACGAGTCCGGAAATCGATCCTTGATACCGCCATCTTCGCGGATGCCGGGTTCGTCTTCCCGGCAAATCCGCCTATCACCGTCCTCACATAACCCAGGGCGATCATGGCGGTATTGGAATCGGTCCCGTCTATGAGCACCTGGATTTCCGTGGGTCTCCCTCTTTGCAGGTCTTTTGCGAAGTCTCTGTTGATCTGTATGGCGCAGAGCACTTTTCCGTGGTCCAGGAGGTTCTTGATCTCTTCCTGGTTTTTCGGCTCATACCGGATGCTGAAGTATCCCGACGACTCCAGTTGCCGTGTCAGCTCCCGGCTAGCCGCTGACCTGTCGAGATCATAGACGGCGGTGGGCACGTTGTTCACATCGGTAGTGGCAACGTAACCGAAAATGAAGAGCTGCATCAGGGGTGTTACGAAGAGGAAGGCCCGCATCTTCTTATCGCGTAGAGACTGGATGAATTCTTTGATGACCAGGTTTTTTATCCGCTCGAACATCTTTAGTCTATCCTTTTGCGAAAGGCTTTGTTTGCAAGCAGGAAGACGACTGCCGCAAAGAGCGTGAGGATAAATCTCTCAAGCAGAAGAAGCCTCAATGTGCTCCCCTTGAGAAAGATGCCCTTCAATATGGTTACAAAATACCTTGCCGAGACGATATAGGTGACCCCCTGGAGAGGGGCCGGCATATTCGATATGGTGAAGATGAAGCCGGAAAGCATGAAGGCAGGCAGAAAGGAGGTGAACATGGCCATCTGGCTCGCAACGAGTTGGGTCCTGGCGATGATGGAGATGAGGATGCCCAGGCTTAAACCCCCGAAGAGAAATATGCTCGACAAGATGAGGAGGAGCACGGGGCTGCCCCTCAAGGGGACATTAAAAAGGATGGTGGCCATGAGCATGGACAGGATTGTATCGATGACGCCTATGGCAAAATAGGGAGCAAGTTTCCCCAGGATCAGTTCCGGCGTCTTCAATGGGGTTGAGATGAGCTGTTCCATGGTGCCCCTGTCCCACTCTCTGGCCACCGTGAGGGAGGTGAGAAGGGAGATGATAACGGCCATTATGACGGCAATGAGGCCGGGGATGATAAAGTTCCTCGATTTCAGGTCGGTATTGTACCAGACACGGCTTCGCACATCGACTGCCGGTCTTATGGGACGACCCTCTATGGATAGTGAGAAGCGTTCTGCAATGGCATTCACATATCCCTGGGCAATGGTTGCCGTGTTCGAGTCTCCGCCGTCCAGAATCACTTCAACACGGGCCGGTCTCTTTCTGGCGATCTCCTTCGAGAAATCGACGGGGATCAAAAGGCCTGCCTTAGCCCGACCTCTGTCGATAAATCTGTCCACGTCCCTGTAGTTGTCCACGTAAGAGACGATTGTGAAGTAGCCGGACTCCCTGAACTGCGCCACCAGTCCTCTGCTTCCGCTGCTCCGGTCCATATCGCAGACCACGGTGGCGATGTTGTCCACGTCAAAGGTTATGGCATAGCCGTATATGAAAAGGAGCATAACAGGCAGAAGAAAGGCCAGCACCAGGCTTATGGGGTCACGGATGATCTGGATAAGCTCTTTTCGTGCTATTGCCTTGATCCGTATCAGTTTCATAGATGGTTCAGCCAGGCCTTCTTTTTCATGCCACCTCGATGAGCGTCACAAAAACGTCTTCCAGGGAAGGTTCGATCCTATCCACCCTTTTCACGGCCAGGCCCGATTCCCTGAGGGTCCGCGTGATCCTGGCAGCTTCGGCTTCCCCGTCGTCAACGGTAACATGCAGGGTGCTTCCGAAGATTGCCGCATCCATGCCGACTCCTGAGAGGACCTCCATGGCCTTCACGGCGTTCTCCACTTCCACCTCGAGGACCACCCGTTTCATATGATCCTCTCGCAACTGGTGCGGAGTCCCTTCGGCTATGATCTTTCCCCTGTATATGAGAGCCAGCCTGTCGCAGTAATCTGCCTCATCCATATAGTGGGTGGTAACGAAGACTGTCGTTCCCTGTCGTGACATGTCGCGTATGAGCCGCCAGAAGTTGCGCCTTGAAATAGGGTCGACGCCGGACGTGGGTTCATCGAGAAAGATGATGGCCGGCTCATGGAGGATGGCGCACCCCAGGGCGAGCCTCTGTTTGAAGCCTCCCGCCAGCGTCTTGACCAGGTCCTCCCGCCTGTCTTTGAGATCGGCCATATTGAGGGTCCATTCTCTCCGGTCCGCTCTGACGGCCTTGGGGACCTGGTAGATCCCGGCAAAGAAATTGATGTTCTCTTCCACCGTGAGGTCTTCGTAGAGAGAGAATTTCTGGGACATGTAGCCAATTATGGTCTTGATCTTTTCCGACTCGCCGGTAATGTCGTAGCCCCCCACGAAACCCCTCCCGCTGGTAGGCGTCAATAAGCCGCAGAGCATCCTTATGGTCGTCGATTTGCCGGCCCCGTTCGGTCCGAGGAAGCCGAATATCTCCCCTTTCTTTACCTCCAGCGTTATGTTGTCCACGGCGACAAAGGAGCCGAAGGTCCGGCGCAGGTCTGCCACACTCACCGTCGTCTGCCTGGTATCCGTCATGCCTGCTTCCATGCCGCCCGCTGCCGTCCTGTCTGCTCAAGGGTCTTCTTCACCCGTGACCCACCATGGATATGAAGACATCCTCGAGGGAAGGGGTGATCTCCCTCATGCCGAGAACATCTACGCCTTTAAGTTTGAGTGACGCAGTCACCCTGGCCGCCACTTCGGGACCGGCCATGGTGACGTGGATCCTGTTGCCGTACGTGCTGACGCCCTCTACGCCCTCAATACTCTCTATGACCGTTGCTGCAAGGGTGGTGTCGCCGCTTTGGATTTCTATCATGGGCCGGGCCAGACTCTTTCTGATGGTTGCCGGTTCGTCGACGGCCAGCACCCGCCCTTTGTGGATGAGGGCGATCCGGGAGCATCGTTCGGCTTCATCGAGGTATGCCGTTGAGACGAAGATGGTGATCTCTTCCTTGAGAAGGTCGTAGAGGATCCGCCAGAAATCCCTCCGGGAGACGGGGTCGACGCCGTTCGTCGGTTCATCCAGAAAGAGTATCCGGGGGGTATGAATGAGTGCGCAGGCAAGGCCGAGCTTCTGCTTCATGCCTCCGGAAAGGTTCCCTGCCAGCCTCGTCTTAAAGGGCGTGAGATTGCTGAAGCCCAGGAGCTTCTCCATCCTCACGGGTCTTTCTCTGGGCGCCACGTCGAAGAGGTCGGCATAGAAGGAAAGATTTTCCATGACCGTGAGGTCCTCATAAAGACCGAACCTCTGGGACATATAGCCGATATTCTCCTTTACCAGTTCCCTTTCGGTAAGGACGGAACGGCCCGCAACCCAGGCTTCTCCGGATGTGGGCAGCATGATTCCCGCGAGAAGGCGCATAAGAGTGGTCTTGCCGGCGCCGTCGGGGCCGACGAGGCCAAAGAGTTCTCCCTTGTCGATCCGCAGCGTCAGTCTGTCCAGGGCCAGATTGTTTCCGAAGGTTTTTGACAGTTCCGCGATTACTATCGCAGGTTCTTTTGATGCGGAGAGTTCAGTTTCGTCCGTCATGGGGTATGGTGTCTTTCGTCTTCATTTTCCCACTATGATGCGCACATCGGCAGGCATGCTCGGCTTCAGTTCGTCCTTCTCGTTCTTCACGCTCACTTTTATTGCGAATACGAGCTTTACCCGCTCCTCCTGGGTCTGGACCGTCTTGGGTGTGAATTCTGCTTCCGATGAGATGTATGTCACCGTGCCGTCGTAGGCTTTACCGCGGTAGGTGTCGGTGGTGACCCTGGCCTTCTGCCCGAGTTTCACGAGGCCCAGCTTCTCTTCCCGCACGTAGACTTTTATCCACGGCCGGGCAAGATCTCCGAGAGTCATTACGGGGGTACCCTGTGCAACAGTCTCTCCCAGTTCCACGTTCTTCCTCAGGACCACGCTGTCCATGGGGGCGAATATAGCCGAATCGGCCAGCTTCGCTTCGGCGACGCGAAGGGCTGCCCGTGCCTGTTCCACCCGGTGCTCGGCGGCAGTGACCACCTCTTTTCTCGGTCCTTCCCGGACCAGGCTCAATTGTTCCGAAGCTGTCCTGAGCTGGGCCTGCCTCGTCTCGTAAGCGCTCTTGGCGGCGTCGAAGCTGGCTGCTGAAATGGCCCCGTTCCGGTAGAGCACCTCTGCACGCTTAAAGTCCTTGCGGATCTTTGCGAGGTCCGCTTCCTGGAATGCCACCCCTGACCTGGCCTGTTCCACCTCCTGCGGCCGTGAACCGGCCTTCAGCTCCGCCAGACGCGTCCGAGCCTCGTCCAGGGCAGCCCGCTGCTGCCTGACAAGGCCGTTCAACTCCTCATTGTCCAGTCTTGCCAGGACATCGCCTTTCTTGACCCTGTATCCCTCATCCACGGAAAGCTCCATGATGCGGCCGGGAATCTTGAATCCGATACCTGCCTCAGTTACCTCCACATTGCCCGAGAGCAGGAGTGTGCCGTCTTCACGGTTCCTTCCGAAAGGGTTGGCGAAGATGATGATCAGGGCGGCTGCAATGAGAACGATGGCGGCGATCAGAACCGGTGCTTTCTTCTTCATCCTCTCATCCCCCTCTCTTTGCCTCGTCCTGGGTCTTTGAGTCGTACCGTCATAGAATTTGTCCTCCCCGTTCCGGCCTTCTGTCTCTTTAGCCCGTGGCCTGCATCATCGGGTCCAATCCTCGCCTGTTGCCTTGCGCAGGAGCGCCACTGATACGGCACGGTCGTAGGAGGCCTGATAGAGGTCGGCTTCTGCGCGCAGGGATGCTGTTTGCGCATCGATGACCTCTGTGCTCGTTCCTGCCCCCGTGTCGTATTTG
>CAYOYU010000146.1:0-233 GCA_964408265.1 uncultured Syntrophorhabdaceae bacterium | reverse complement strand
AGGAATTCGACCCGCAGATTCTCCCGGGCGCTCTCTATGGCCTTTTCCGCCACTTCAACCCGTTCTCTCGCGGTGTCCATGGCCAGGCAGGCGTCCTTGACCTCCCGCATAATGGACAGGCGCAAGCCCCGTTCTTCCTCACGGGCTTTTGCGAATTCGAGCTTCTGTTTTTCTACGTCGGCATCGATAATTCCACCGTCAAATACGGGAACGCTCAGCCGTACACTCAAGTT
>CAYOYU010000145.1:0-13074 GCA_964408265.1 uncultured Syntrophorhabdaceae bacterium | reverse complement strand
AACTGACCCCCCGCCTGATTGAAGAAAAGGAATATGCCGGTCCCTGAAGCAAGGACTGTGCCGGACCGCCGGATGAGGGGCAACTCATTGGAAGCGTTCTCTTGAATAGTCCACCCCGGCGCGGCTTAACGTGAAAGGGTCTTCCGGGGGCAAACTTTTTTGTTGCAAAAAATGTGTATACAATCTAGATATTTACGTAGCAAATTGTCTACAATAGATTGTAGCAGGCGTAGCAACCTGCCTACAGACAAAAAATTGGGGGGGATACTATGGGAGGCCCAGAAGAGGGGACACTTTCTTCCGGCAAGACCAGCAGGCTGCTCTTCGACCAGCTGGAGCCACGCAAACAGGTAGAGACTCTCAAGCTCATATTCGACAACATCCACAACGGCGCCGTTGTTACTGACTCAGAAGGCTATGTGGTCTTTCTGAACAGGCCCTACGGTCAATTTCTCGGCATAGACCACGAAGCACAGATAGGAAAGCACGTTACGGAAGTGATAGAAAACACGCGTATGCATATCGTTGCGGAAACGGGAAAACCTGAAATCAACGTGGTGCAGAAGATCAGGGGACAGGAGATGGTTGTCCAGCGCATACCCATCAGGAGAAAGGGGAGGCTCATCGCCGTCTACGGCCAGGTAATGTTCAAGAACGTCAGCGATGTGAGCAGGCTGGCCGGCAAGCTTTCGCTGCTCGAGACAAAGGTCAAACACTATGAGCAGGAACTCGTCTCGCTCCGGTCTACCCGGTATACCTTCGACAGCATAGTCGGCCAGAGTCAAATCGTTGCGGGATTGAAGAAAGAGGCTCTCAAGGCGGCCAACACGAATTTTCCTATACTCATAACAGGGGAGTCCGGTACGGGCAAAGAGATATTCGCCCAGGCAATCCACGGGGCAAGTCCCCGGAGAGCCTATCCTTTTGTGAGGATTAACTGTGCCGCCATACCGCGGGAACTTCTGGAATCGGAACTGTTCGGCTATGAAAAGGGGGCTTTCACCGGCGCCAATACCGACGGCAAGGCGGGAAAGCTGGAACTGGCCGACCACGGGACGGTCTTTCTCGATGAAATCGGCGATTTGCCCATAGAGATGCAGCCCAAGCTCCTACGGGTGCTGGAAGAGAAGGAACTGGAGCACATTGGGGGCACCAGGCCCATCCGTTCCGACTTCCGTCTCATTGCCGCCAGCAACCAGAACCTGGAAGAGATGGTGCGGGAGGGCCGGTTGAGGAAAGACCTCTTCTACCGGCTCAACGTGATCCGCCTCAGGGTCCCGCCGCTCAGGCAGCGACGGGAAGACATCATCCCTATCTCGACTCATCTGATGAAACATCTGGATGAGAATGCGCCCTTCCCTGTGATAAAGATACACTCAGAAGCGGAGCGGGCCCTTGTCAACTATGACTGGCCGGGTAACGTGAGGGAGCTTTTGAACATCTTAAGCCGCGTCGTCTGTTTCCTGGAAAATGATACGATTCACCTCTTTGATCTGCCCTTCTTTATCCGCCAGGAGCCGAGACCGGCCACGGAACCGGATGCCCTTGCCCTGGACAAGGTCCTCACCGGTACGGAGAAAGAGGTGCTCCTTAAAGCACTGGCTGCGGCCAACAACAACAGGACCAAGGCTGCAGCCCTGCTCGGCATTCACAGGACCCACCTTTACAAGAAGCTGAAGAAATACAAGATAGTAGAGGAATAGGAATGGATAGCCTATTGATGTGCGGGTGCATTTACGGAAATTCTGGATAAAATCGGGGGATTAGGTGGTCTATCTGCTACGTATAGCAGCAGACGACCTCTTTGATTTCGGGGAGTTCTTCTTTCAATAATTTATCTGCCCACAGACCGAGGGCGGAGATACCGCATCATATCAGCCTGCCTCCCAGAACCTTAACGGTTACGACCCGTCTGTCTTCATCGAGTTCAACGAGGTCTATGCAACCGTCGGCAAGCTCTTCGAGCCTCGTGTTGAGAAGAGTAATTACATCATCGACTCTGCTGCGGAACGTGCTCACGGCCTCAATTCCTTTTACATGTTGAGGATTTTCCCGGTCAGCATGCCCGAGAAGGCCTCATCATCAAGGTACTCATCGTAGGTAAGTTCCCGGACTACCATGCTGCTTCCGCAGTTCGGACAGAACAGGCTGGGAACTTCTCCGAAGAGGAACACGTAGCCGCAAAGGTCACAGGTATATTCATCGGGTATTCTCAAGTTTCTTCCTCCTTGCTTCCTTACAGCTTGCATTCTCCGTACATCTCATGTTGATGACGCAACGTGTCCTGTGCTCGCAAAAATCTGTGGGATGTGGGCAGGGGTTTTTCTCGATATCGATTTCCTGCAGATATTTCTGGCATAGGAAAAGTTTGCTGTCCAACGGATGTATTGTATCATGGGCAATCAATATATGCAACTCTAGTTAAGTTACCCCGGGGAAGGCGGTCAGGTAAGGGCCACCCAATGCCTTCCGGGCCCGGGAAAAGAATGTGTTTGACCTTTTCCTTCAGTGAATTATAATTTGAGGGACGTTCGGCGCCCTTTAAGGGGACGGAACGAATAATCGACACCTAAGAAGGAGTCAAAGATGAAAGAGCGTATCATGACCGCTATCATTGCAGTCGTTCTCGGTGCACTGGTCTTTGCCGTGCCGGTTTGGGCAGAGGAGAAGCCTTACCCGACAAGGCAGCTGACATACATGATCTGCTTTGACCCCGGGGGACAGTCTGACAGGGTGGCCCGGCTCCAGCAGCCGCAGCTCGATAAGCTGCTGAAGCAGAAAGTGATCATCGACTATAAGGTGGGCGGCGGCGGTGCCCTTGGGTGGAGGGAGTTAACCCGTGCAAAACCGGATGGCTACACCATGGCCGGATTCAATGTCCCCCACATCATCCTCCAGCCTTTGCAGCAGGAAGTGGGGTATAAGACGGAGCAGATCATCCCCGTTGTGCTCTTTCAAAGAACGCCCCTTGCCCTGGCCGTGCTCAAGACAAGCAACATCAAAACGTATCAGGAATTCGTAGATAACGCGAAAAAGAATCCCGGAAAGGTGACGATCGGCGGTTCCGGAACCTTTTCGGGCTACCATATGGCGGCCCTGAGACTGGAGAAATTCTCCGGCACCAAGCTGACCTATGTGCCCTTTACCGGTTCTGCACCGCAAATGACCGCCTTCCTGGGGGGCCACGTAGATGCGGTCTTCGGTGCATCCGATGACCTCACGCGGTACAAGGACAAGGTGAGGGTACTCGCCTTTGCAACAGAGAAACGCTTCCCTGAGTTTGCCGATGTCCCCACGTTCAAGGAACTGAAGATGGATCTCCTCGAAGCCGTCGACAGGGGCGTGGCCGTCCCACCGAAAACCCCCGACTACATCATCAAGAAACTTGAGGCAGTCTTTCTGCAGGTAGCGACCCTTCCGGAAATACAGGCTGAGATGAAGAAGCAGGGTTTCGTGCCCATCGCCATTGGCCACGAGGAGAGCAAAGCTTACATAGCGAAGATGACCGCCGTCTACAAAGAGCTGGTAGCCGGCCTCAAAAAATAGGCCCCAGGTCTGCTTATGGTACGCGACCAGAAATCCGCAGACATTGTAGGCGGCTGTTTCTTTGCCCTCCTGGGTCTCGTGGTTTTGGCGGCTGCTACGCAGATTACGGGGGGTATGGAAGAGAGGCTTCCTCCTCGCACTCTTCCCTACGTACTCGGTTTTACGCTGCTCATCTCGGGAGCCGTACTCGCCGCCAAGTCCTGGCGGTATAAAGGCGAGAACCCTCTCATCAAATGGCCTGACAGGCCCGGATTCATGCGTGTCGTCGTGACGCTTGTGAGCCTTGGTATCTATATCTTCTCCATCGATTACCTGGGGATGCCTTTAAGTACCATATTGTATATAGCATCCCAGGTCTGGTACCTGAGAGAAGGGAAGCACCGCATCATCTACAGCCTCCTGACAGGCCTGATATCGGGAGGGGTAGTCTATTATCTTTTCATGCGTGTTCTCGAGCTCAATTTTCCAATGGGCCTGCTGCAGGGCTAGGAGGACGGAATGATCTTTTCATGGGACTACCTGTTGCAGGGGTTCATCTCTGCGCTCACACCGGCCAATCTTCTCTGGGCCACCATCGGATGTCTCATAGGGACACTCATCGGGGTGCTGCCCGGGATCGGGCCATCCTCGGGGATCGCCATACTTCTGCCTTTGACCACAATCCTGCCGCCTACTTCGGCTATCATCATGATGGCTGCCATCTATTACGGGGCAATGTACGGCGGCTCAACGACGGCCATAGTCGTCAACATCCCGGGCGAGGCATCGTCGGTGCCCACTGCAATTGACGGCTATGAGATGGCGAAGCAGGGAAGGGCGGGGCCGGCCCTTGCCATATCTGCAATCTCCTCCTTTTTTGCAGGGACCCTCAGCCTCGTGGGTCTCACCTTCTTCGCACCCGTCCTGGCGAATTTTGCCCTTGCCTTCGGACCTCCCGAATACTTTGCCCTGATGTTCATGGGTTTGAGCCTTATCATCAGCCTTTCCGGCCGGGCGCTCCTGAAGGGCGTTATCGGCATGGCAGTGGGCCTCGTTGCGTCCCTTATCGGGCAGAACCCACTTACCGGCGCTGCCAGACTCACCTTCGGCTCCGTGGAGCTCATGGCGGCGTCAACTTTATCAGCGTCATCATCGGCCTCTTCGCCATAAGCGAGATCATGATTAACATGGAGCAGCCGGTATCCCGGATCTACACCATGAAGAACATAGACTGGATGCCCAAGTGGAAGGACATAAGACAGTGTCTGGGCGCGATGACTCGTTCCACGGGTGTCGGTTTCTTTCTCGGGCTTCTCCCGGGATGTGCTCCTGCAGTTACCACCTTCGTGGCCTATGACATTGAGAAACGGGTGTCGAAAACCCCCGAGCGCTTCGGTCACGGGGCAATCGAGGGGGTTGCCGCTCCTGAAGGCGCCAACAACGCCACGACGAGCGGCGGCTTTGTGCCTCTTTTCGCCTTTGGACTCCCAACGGGCCCTGCATTGGCGGTACTCCTCGGGGGGCTCATGATGTACGGTCTCCAACCGGGTCCCATGCTCTTCAAACAGAATCCCCAGTTCGTCTGGGCCGTGATTGCCAGCATGTACATCGGCAACGTGATTCTCCTGGTCCTGAATCTCCCTCTGGTGGGTATGTGGGCACGGATAGCATTGATACCTTTTCCTGTCCTCGGCCCGCTGATCATCCTTTTTTCCGTGATAGGGGCCTACAGCATACGGTTCATGTTTTTTGACGTCTGGGTGGCCCTCATATTTGGCGTCATCGGGTATATTATGAGGAAATTCGGCTATCCCATAGCGCCTCTTGTGCTGGCCAGCGTGCTGGCACAAATGCTGGAGACATCGCTTCAGCAGTCGCTCCTTATTTCGCAGGGTTCCGTCTTCATCTTCTTTACGCGGCCCATCTCAGCCTTCTTCATGGCCCTGGCCTTCTTCTCCATAATCAGGGGCATCTGGATGCAGGTAAAGGCGCGGGCTCCTGAGATCGCCGTCGAGGAGGATGAAGACTGATTGCCGCGCTATAGGGGGGGCTCACGTCGCCCCCTCACCCGGCAAAGCCGTGCGAGCTTCCCCCTCGCGCTCACGGGGTGCCTGTCCCCGCAAGGGGGCCTGCCCTCGGACGCGGGGGAGCTAAGGGCTTTGCCCATGAATAACCCGGGGCTGTCATCTGTCCTAATAAAGAGGGTCGGGCCTTGATGCGCGAGACAGCCGGAAATAGATGCTACAAAAAAAGGGGGTTGTTTGGTGGTAAAAGATCATCTTGATGTAAAAGGTTTCTTTATTCTTCTTGTTCTGACCATGCTCTGGGGGTTGAACTATCCTGCCATAAAGATCTCCAACCTCGGATTTTCACCGGTCTTCAACTGCTTCCTTCGTTCGGTAATCGCCTCTGCCTTCGGCATTGGCTATTGTCTTTACATAAAGGAGCCTCTGTTCCACCGGGATATACGTCTCTTCCACGGTTTCATGGTGGGCCTTTTCTTCGGTCTGGAATTCATCTGCATCTATATCGGCATGAAGTACACCGATGCAAGCAGGGCGATCATCTTCGTCAATTGTTCTCCATTTGTGGTGGTCATAGGGGCTTATCTCTTTCTGAAGGAGAAACTGACTATCACGAAAATAGTGGGGCTATTCCTTGCCTTCGGCGGATTATACCTGGTCTTTCACGGCAAGCCCAAATCCTGGACTCCTTCCATGCTTCTCGGCGACCTCCTTGAACTGACTGCGGCCATCTTGTGGGGAGCCACTACTATATACATAAAGAAGTACCTTGCCGACAGGGTGCACCCCATACACACCTTTCTTTACCAACTCGTCTTTTCGGTGCCCGTTGCCTTTGTCTGTGCCGTTTTTCTTGAACCGAAATGGATTTTGGATGTGACCGGTGCAGTGACTATGGCAGTCATCTATTCTTCCGTTATCGTTGCCTTTGCATCCTATCTCATGTGGTTCAAACTGATCCACGTCTACCCCGTGTCGGAACTGGCAGTCTTCACCTTCCTCTCTCCCGTCTTCGGAGTAGCCGCAGGGGCTATCTTCCTCCGGGAACAGTTGACCCTGGGGCTCGTCTTCGGCCTTATCCTCGTGAGCGCCGGTATCTACCTGACGAACCGCAGACCAAAGGCAAGCACTAATATCTAATATCGAAATCCTAAAAGGTAAGAAGAGGATCAAATACTAATTCCTAAATCCTAAATTAGATGCCTCGGGTCCGGTTCTAAAGTCTAGGATTTAGATACTAGGATTTCGGATTTGCAGTCCCGGTCCGGTTCTAAAGTTTAGGATTTAGATACTAGGATTTCGGATTTGCAGTCCCGATCTTCGTTTAGGATTTGGAAATTCGGATTTAGGATTTGCAGTCCGGGTCTGTACGTTGACACCCCGCCTTGCGCTAATGTACTATATGTGCGCCAAAAAATGCTTACAGTGACAAACCTTACAAAGACCTACGGTCTCCAGACGGTATTCGAGGAGACGTCCTTTACCCTGGGAAAAGGGGAGCGTGTGGGACTGGTGGGCCGGAACGGTTCAGGGAAGACGACCCTTTTTCGCCTGATCCTGGGAGAAGAGAGCGCCGATTCCGGTATTATCAGCATCCCCCGGCAGTACAGGATTGCCCACCTTTCCCAGACGATCTCCTTCAGCAAGGAGACTGTGGTGAAGGAAGCCTGCAGGGATCTGAAAGCGGAAGAGGACGGCAGCGATAGGACGTACAAAGCAAAGGCGATCCTCCTCGGTCTCGGCTTTACGGAGGACGATTTCAACAGACGTCCTCATACGCTCTCCGGCGGCTACCAGATCAGGCTCAATCTGGCCAGGATTCTCGCGTCGGAGCCGGACCTGCTGCTTCTTGACGAGCCCACCAATTACCTCGATATTCTCTCGGTACGGTGGCTTTCCCAATTCCTCTCCCGCTGGAAAAGTGAGTTTATCCTGATCACCCACGACCGTAACTTCATGGATGAGGTCACGACCCACACCATGGGCATCCACCGGTACGGGATCCGAAAGATCGCCGGGTCGACCCACAAGCTCTATCAGCAGATCCTGAAGGATGAAGAGGTCTACGAACAGACCCGGATAAACGAGGAAAAGAGGCGCAAGGAGATCGAGCAGTTCATCGCCCGGTTCAGGGCCCAGGCCTCCAGGGCCAAGGCGGTCCAGTCCAGGATCAGGACCCTGAAGAAGAAGGGCTCTCTCAGCAAGATGCACGAGGCAAAGAACCTCGACTTTGAGTTCCGGTCTGCACCCTTTCAGGGAAAGTGGCCCATGGAGGTGAAGGATCTTAAGTTCTCCTACGGGCCTGAAGAGCCGCTTCTTGTTGACGGCCTTACCCTTGCCGTGGGCAGGTTTGACCGCATCGGCATAATCGGGAAGAACGGCAAGGGGAAGACAACCCTGCTCAGCCTCCTGGCCGGTGAACTTACCCCCACGGGAGGTACTGTCAGCCGCCACGAAAATGTGAAGATGGGATATTTCGGGCAGACCAACATCGACCGTCTCGACCCTCAGAATACCGTGGAAGAGGAGATACTCAATACCCTGCCCGAACTGGGCCGGGGTTCGGCGCGCAATATCTGCGGCATCATGATGTTTGAAGGGGACCGCGCCCTCAAGAAGATCGGCGTTCTCTCCGGCGGGGAAAGGAGCAGGGTCCTGCTGGGGAAGCTGCTCGTCAATCCGGCAAACATGCTTCTTTTGGACGAGCCCACAAACCATCTCGATATGGAGTCCATCGATTCCCTCGTGGAGGCGATCGATGCCTTCGAAGGAGCCGTGCTCATAGCCACCCACAGTGAGATGATACTGGAGGCCGTTGCCACGAAACTCATCGTTTTCGATGGAGGCAGGGTCGAGGTGTTTCAGGGCACCTACCTGGACTTCCTCGAACGCGTAGGGTGGCAGAGTGAAGGATGCGCCACTGATGGGACGGGAGGAAAGCAGGGACCTGCCATGAGAGGGTCCGCGAGGAGGGACTTCAGGAGGATGAAGGCGGAGCTCATCGCCAGCCGGTCCCAGATTCTCGGACCCCTGCAGAAAGCCATTTCTTCGCTGGAAGGGCGGATCATAGAGCTGGATGAGCAGATGCGGGAGAACAACGAATCCCTTCTCAGGGCGTCCCGGGCAGGAGAGGGCAAGTCCATCGTTGCCCTGTCAATGGCGATCCATGAAGCGAGGAAAGAGGTGGAGATCGCTTTCGAAGAACTGGAGAAGGTCTCCGTCGAGTTTCATGGAAAAGCAAAGGAATTTGAAGCCCTCATGAGCGAATTGGAAGCCTCGTCGGACGAACCGAAGCCTTAACCGCTAACCCTTTCGCATATCACATGGTCGATTGGCGGACCGGCCATCAGCTCGCCCCATTCCTGTCCTCTTCCGAGCCGGCTTCATCCGTTCCCCGTGGGCTTAAGGACGCCGGCAGGCGATGCCGTGGAGTATCCTGTACGAGATCAGTGCAGGTAAAACTGCCGACATCACACTAAGTTTGCTCTTGCCTCCCGTGCCGGGCAAGGTTAGGATGATAGACGAAGTCACCAGAACGAGTTGGGGGCGTAAGAACCAGGAGGCATAATGAGTGGAATTTTCGGGTTTATCGGTAAGGGTAATGCCTTTGTCGAAGTGAGGACCGGCCTTGAGAATCTTTCGCACAGAGGGCAGGAAAGCTGGGGTATTGTTTCCAGTCAGCGAGACGGTTCCCTCTCGGAGGCGAGAGGACTGGGATCAATCTTTCAGGCTTCTTCCCTGAACCGCTCCTATTTCGGCACGGTGGGAATCGGCCAGGTCCGTTACCCCACCACAGGAGAGACGAGCGAGCGAAATAGCCAGCCTATCGTGGGAAGCTTCAGGAAAGAAAAGATCGCCGTCGTCCATAATGGTCATATCCCCAGGTACAAGCAGTTGATGGAGGAACTTGGCGGTCTCTTCCAAACAGACACAGACTCGGAGCTGTTTCTCCAGATGATTGCCCGGATGGAAGGCTCGGACCTGATCGAAAGAACGGAGAAGACCCTCGGCCTTCTCGGACCACAGGCAGCCTTCAGCATCATAATCCTCCATAACGGGAGCCTCATTGCCGCCCGGGACCCCTTCGGGTTCAGACCCCTTTCTATCGCGAGAAGAGAGACAGATGTCGGTTACTCGTGGGCGATTGCCTCTGAAACATGCGCTTTTCACGGCCAGTTTGAGTGGATAGGCGATGTCGAACCCGGTCAGATGGTCTTCATGGATGGAGAGGACATAACGAAGTTTCCTTTTGCATCCCCCGACCCGCACCCCTGTATCGTTGAATGCCTTGATTATGCTTCCCCGGCCAGCAAGGTCTTTTCAATAAGCAGTTACGAATTCCGGGAGAAGCTCGGTGCAAGGCTGGCGAAAACAGAAACTGAAAAAGCTGAGATGATCGTTCCCATTCCACGGGCCGCCATTCCCGCGGCACTCGGTTTTCATGAAGTCACGGGGATCCCCTTTAAGCTGGCCATAAGCACCGTGGGCGAGATCGGCAGGGTATTCATAATCTCCAAAGAAAAAGACAGGTTCAACCAGGCCGAGAAGAAGTTCCAGGTAAACGGGGATCTGGTAAAAGGAAAGGAAGTTTTTCTCATTGATTCGCTGTTGGTCAGGGGATCGACGGCCATGGTCCTGATCCCGAAATTGCGCGAGGCGGGGGCAACGAAGATTCATATGCGCCTTACGGCTCCACCCCCACGCTTTCCCTGCCTGATGGGGATGGCCATGGCCCAGCCGGGGGAGCTGTTGGCCACGAACCGGACTGACGAGCAGTTACGAAAACTGATAGGCGCGGATACTTTCAGATACCTGAAGACCGAAGAGCTGAGAGAGTTGGTGGGGACACAGTGCTGTGACGCCTGCTTTACCGGAGAGTATCCCTTTTCGGTTTGAAAAGCTCCTCTCTCACGATGCGGGGCCACACCAGGCAAGTGATCCCCCTGCAGAGTATGCCCAAAGGCACTATTCCTCCCCGGTCCTTCCGCAAAGTCTTTTGACGCGGACGCTGTATTACTCACAATCCGTCTCGAAACTGTAACGAACTAACCCGTGGCAAAGAAATTTCGAAACAAGCTTTGCATCGTGGGCCTGCGAAACAGATGGGGTCCCTGAAGGCACAGCGCGCCGGGTCGTGATTTCTCGGGGGATGAATAAGATCTTCAGGTCCCCGTAGCGAAGGAATCGCAGGCTCATCCACGAAACCGCTACAAAATAATTGTTGATTCTGCGACAGACAGGAAACTTTACCTGATGTATCACATACTAGAGGTGTAAGAACATCATATCTCAGGCAGCACCTTAGGTTACGAAGTTGACCCGGGCTGCTATTGAACTAAAGGAGGTAACGTATGAATAAGCAAGAGAGTGGATTCTGGCCGGGATGCATGCTTCTTTCATTTATCGCCGGCGGGCTGGTCGGGGCCGGAGTGGTGATTCTCGTAGCGCCGAAGACGGGAGAAGAAACCCGCAAGATGATCAGAGAGCTTGCCGAAGACGCTAAAGAGAAAATGGAAGGCTGCATTGATCAGGTTAAAGACATGGCAATGAATTACCTTGAAGAGGGAAAGGATTTTATAGAAAAGGAAAAGAGTATTATCACCAAGACGCTGGAGGCTGGTAAAGAAGCCTATGAAAAAGAGAAACGGAGCTAAGCCTGCTCCTTCGGAGACAACATGAACCACGAACGCGATCTGTCCCATCGACAAGAACGGGAACAGAAGAAAGAGGAGCATGCCCACCCCACACGGGGAAGGTACCTTAGTTCCATGCATCTGACCTGGGCCATAGTGATGGGCGTATTTTTGACTGCCGCTGCGGCAATGATCTGGACCTTCCTTATGGCGGCGTTGCATCGCCCCGGTTGAGCGACCAGGGCAGCCATCAAAAGCTCACAACATCAGGGAAGCGTGTCGTCAAACCGGAAGAAGCCCAGCCCGAATCCGGGTGATAAGGAGACAGTAGAATGAAGAAGTTACTTCTGGCAACAATGCTTTTAGCGATGGCAGCCATGGTTCCTGTTCCAGCCACGGCACAGGTAGGCATAAGCGTTAATATCAGTCTGCCGCCGCCCATCGTATTCGCCTCGCCACCGCATTTGATAGTGCTGCCTGAGACCTATGTCTATGTCGTACCCGATGTAGAAGCGGACATCTTCTTCTACGGCGGCTGGTGGTGGCGTCCGTGGAATGGACGCTGGTACCGCTCGTGGGACTACAACTCGGGCTGGGCCTACTACAAGAGGGTCCCATCTTTCTACTCAGGGATACCCTCTGGCTGGAGGAACGACTACAGGGAGCATCGCTGGGGCGGACGTGAATGGAACTACCAGCCAATACCTCAACGACAACTTCAGCGGAACTGGAGTAGCTGGGAAAAGAACCGGCATTGGGAAAGACAGGGGACCTGGGGTGTTCAGGGTCTACAGCCCCGGACACATGCTCAGCAACCACAGCGGGTTGAGCAGCCGAGACAAGCCCCTCTCGGGAGAGTAGAGCAGCCGTCAAGACAGGAACAAAATATTCAGCACCAACCGAGACAGCAACCCCCCGAGGAGACTCAGCAACCAAGGCGGGTTGAACAGCCGAGACAAGCCCCTCCTGAAAGGATCCAGCAGCCGAGACAAGCCCCTCCTGAAAGGATCCAGCAGCAGCCGCAGAGACAGGACCAGCAGCCTCAAGGTCAGCAGCAAAGGCACGAGCCCCAGGGTCAAGGCAGGTCTGAAGGAGGAGATGGGGAGCATAGAAGGTAGGACGACAGTAAGCCAGGAAGATTGCCTCTGCAATGTCCGTCGGGTGGAATACGAAAACCATCCGCCGGCATTCAGGGCCGGTCACGCGGGATGGTATAAATTGGAAAAAGCAAGAATGACTCCGAAAATGGTTTTTTTTACAAAGGGGGTGGGTGTCCATAAAGACAAACTCTCATCCTTCGAAGTTGCCTTAAGAAATGCGGGTATTCAGATGTGTAATCTTGTCGAACTGTCGAGCATATTCCCGCCGGGGTGTAGAATCATTTCCAAAGCCGCCGGCCTGAGACTCCTCGAACCTGGCGAAGTTACCTATTGTGTGATGTCCCGAAATGCCACAAGTGAGCCGAACCGTCTTATCTCTGCAGCGATCGGTTTTGCCAGGCCCACAGATTACTCGCAGTATGGCTATCTCTCGGAACACCATGCTTTCGGTGAAAAAGCCATTGTTTCCGGTGAATATGCAGAAGACCTCGCAGCCACAATGCTTGCAACGACACTGGGCATCCCCTTTGATACGAACCAGGCGTGGGATGAGCGTAAGCAGGTTTATGTAGCCAGCGGCCACATATTCAAGACAAAACATATCTGCCAGTCTGCAGTGGGAAATAAAGACGGTCTGTGGACCACAGTGCTGGCAACGGCGGTTTTTATTGTCGATGAGCGTGCTTAGCCTGCCTCGCGCCCGCGGTTGATAATCCTCAATCCTCCCGGACCTTTCGAAAACTCGCTTGACAAGAGTTTGTCCGTCCAGAATAATATGAAGATACGTTTGTG
>CAYOYU010000144.1:345-13075 GCA_964408265.1 uncultured Syntrophorhabdaceae bacterium | reverse complement strand
ATACCACCGGGACCGCCCGTTCTGAGTACCCTTGTGGCAGAAATCTACGGCCCCGACTTTACCCGGCAGATCGCGATCGCCCGGGAGGTAAAGTCAATATTTGAGAAGACAAAGGGTGTTGTAGACGTGGACTGGTACATGGAAGAGGACCAGAAGAAACTGGTCTTTCATGTAGACAAGACCAAGGCGGCCCTGAACAATATCAGCACCGACGTCATCTCCCGGACGGTAGGTATGGTCCTCGGGGGTAACGTGACAGGGCTGGCCCACATGGAAGGCGAGAAAGACCCAGTGGAAATCTTCCTCAGGGCGCCCCTTGCCGATAGGGCGGCACTGTCGAAGCTTGAGAATATTACCGTGGTCGGCACCTCGGGCAACAGGGTCCCCCTCCCGGAACTCGTTGAGGTCCGGGAGCGAGTGGAAGACAAGACCATATACAGGAAGAACCTGAAACGGGTTGTCTATGTTCTGGGCGATGTTGCAGGTACCGAGGAGAGCCCCGTCTACGCCATCCTCAAGATGGGACGAACCATCAAGGACCTGAAGCTTCAAGAAGGGTACGAACTGAAGCAGTATTCCGCAGTACAACCGGGGCGTGAAGACCGGTATGCCATGAAATGGGACGGCGAGTGGCATATCACCTATGAAGTATTCCGCGACCTGGGCTTTGCCTTCGCAGGAGTGCTCATTCTCATCTACGTCATGGTTGTGGGCTGGTTCAGGTCATTTCTGGTGCCCCTGGTCATCATGGCTCCCATCCCGCTTTCGCTCATCGGGATCCTGCCCGGCCACGCCCTCATGGGCGCCTTCTTCACCGCCACCTCAATGATCGGGTTTATCGCGGGGGCAGGTATTGTGGTGCGGAATTCCATCATCCTTGTGGACTTTATCAACCTCAAGGAGGCCGAAGGCGTACCCTTGGAGGAGGCAGTGGTGCAGGCCGGCACCATAAGGTTCAGACCCATGCTCCTCACGGCTGCAGCGGTTGTGGTGGGTTCGTCGGTGATCCTCTTCGACCCCATATTCCAGGGTATGGCCATTTCCCTCATGGCAGGCGAGGTTGCGGCCACCTTCCTTTCAAGGACAGCGGTGCCTGTCTTATATTTCATGTTGAAGAAGAAGAGAAAGGAGGTGGCATGATATGTATTATCTGAGAACCGATGCCTGGTACCTGGAAAGAATTCTTTTTCTCATGGGGGGGACTTTTACGCTCGCCAGCGCGATCCTCGCATGGCTGCACAGCCCTTACTGGCTCATCCTGACCATACTGGTGGGGCTGAACCAGATGATTTTCGCTCTCACCGGTTTTTGCCCCTCTGCCATCGTCCTGAACAAGCTCGGCGCAAAGCCGAAGCTCCAGAGAAAGGGGGCAAGGGGACAAGGGTTTAAGTGATGAAGAGGCAAGGGTTCGAGGGTTCAAGTGATGGAGACCAAAGGGTTCAAGTGATGAAGAGGCGAGAGTTCAAGTGGTGAAGACCTAAGAGTTCAAGTGATGAAGAGACAAGCGGACAAGGATATCCAATAGACTGCTGCGACCCCCCTGTCTCTCCCCTTGACCCCTTGTCTTTCCCCTGTCTCTCCCCTTGACCCCTTCCTGCCCTGCCTAATCAGAATCCGGTTTCTTGGTGGAATCTATCTTCTGGATGCGCTGCCTGCGGGCGTTCTTGGCTGCGTTGTTGCGGCGATACTGGATGTATGACTGAATCGTCCAGGCGATGAGGGAAGCAATAAGAAGGATGAGCCAGACATCCATCAGCGGGAGACCTCACAATTTTTCATGCCTTATTTTAACCTATGAAGATGATTTGTCAACGACTACCAGCCTTCTACTTCATCGATCCCAGAAGCTTGGCCAGGAGTTCCGATTTTCCGTACCCCTCCGGGGAAACAGCCTCAGCCGTCTCTGCTGCAGTCCGGGTGAAAGAGTAGTTCTGGTCGAGGCATGCCCTGACATTGGCGGCATCGACGAACCTGGAAAGCCTGTTGAAAGTGTGCATGCCGTTGTTCCTTCCCTCGTGGTGAACCAGTATGTATAGGTGTTCCCTGGCCCTGGTTATTGCAACGTAGAGCAGACGGTGTTCCTCTTCCAGTTCATCGTCGTCGTGAGTGGCGTAGCTTGAAGGCAGCACGCCGTCCACTGCTCCGATGAGAAAGACGTTGCGCCACTCCAGCCCCTTTGCCGAATGGATCGTCGAAAGGATGAGGGGCCGTTCCCAGACAGTATCGTGGAAATCCTTGACTGCCCGTTCGGGAGGCTCAATGGCCAGGTCCGTAAGGAGATCCCGGAGCGACTCGTATCGGCCCGATATCTGCCCCAGGGCTTCGAGATCGTTCTTCCTGAGCTGCCAGTCCAGGTCAAATTTCTCCCGGAGCATGGGTTCATAGTAGTCCAGGACCGCCTGGCAGCGCTCGCCGGAATCAATGGTGCTCTGTGCCGAAGCCATGAGCGTTCTGAGCCTGGCCAGTCCAGCGGTGTGACCGCTTCTTTCCTGCAGGTGGCTGTCGTAGACGTCTGGTATGGTTGGGTCCAGTGTCGGGCCGGCCGGGAGTTCCCGGAGCAGACGCTCGGCGGTCTTGGGGCCTATGCCGTCAATCAGCAGGAGCACGCGGCTCCATGCCAGTTCATCCTTGGGATTAACGAAGAGCTTCAGGTGGGCGATGACGTCCTTCACGTGGGCAGTCTCGTAGAATTTGAGCCCGCCGTAAACGGCGAAGGGGATGTTCCGTTTGCTCAGTTCAGCCTGGATCGGGATGGTGATGTAGGAGGAACGGAAGAGGATGCACTGGTGGG
Organism: uncultured Syntrophorhabdaceae bacterium; assembly: GCA_964408265.1. Classification (GTDB taxonomy): domain Bacteria; phylum Desulfobacterota; class Syntrophorhabdia; order Syntrophorhabdales; family Syntrophorhabdaceae; genus CAYOYU01. The sequence continues at coordinate 10,284 of CAYOYU010000144.1, read as the reverse complement.
AGAGTTCCATGCCCTCGTCGTAGAGTTCCTTTATCCTGTCGGCCACCCAGGCAGCTTCCTCGTAGGCATCTCTGAAATAGATGAGAAAGGGTTTTTCCACTGAATCCTTCTTTACCGCCCTGAGGCACTTCTGATATTTGTTCTGCATGTTGTCGAGCACCGCGTTCCCCACATCGAGGATGGCCTGGGTGCTCCGGTAGTTCTCTTCGAGTTTGATGATCCTGCAGCCGGGAAAACGGTTGGGGAACTCCATGATGTTCTTGTGGGAGCTTCCCCTGAAGGAGTAGATCGATTGGGCGTCGTCTCCGACAACGAGGATATTCCCGTGCTCCTGGGCGAGATAGTAGGTAATGTCTCCCTGCATGCTGTTCGTGTCCTGGTATTCGTCCACCATGACGTATTGGTACCTCGCCGAGATCTGTTTGCGAAGGGCGGGGTTTTCGAGAAGAATCTTGAAGTAGAGGAGAAGGTCGTCGTAGTCGAGGCAGCACGAGGCGATCTTGTACCGGGTATACATCTCGCGGAGTTCCCGGATCTCCTCGGCATGCTGCATGAAGGGGGAGTAGTATTTGAGGAGGACATCCTCGATGGACATCTCCTTGTTCAGCGCCATGCCGAGGATCTTCCTGAGCATGTCCTTCCGGGGCCGCCTTTTTTCCTTGCCGTAAAAGCCGAGCCCCGAGGCGCAGCGGTGGATGGCCTCCTCGGCATCTGACTCATCATAGATGGTGAAATTGTCGGGAAGGCCGAAGAAGTCGCTGTACCGGCGAAGCATCTTATTGGCGAAGGAATGGAAAGTGCCGCCCTCAACACCCTCGCACCGGGGGTTGTGCTTGGCGGCTCGCGAGATCATTTCCCGGGCCGAGCGCCTGGTGAAAGTGAGAAGGAGGATCGATGCGGGGTCGATGCCTGTCTCGACAAGGTGGCGGACGCGGTACTCGATGACCCGTGTCTTGCCGCTTCCCGCACCGGCGATGACCAGCAAGGGGCCTGCGACGCTCGTCACCGCCTCGTACTGGCTCTCATTCAATTCTATCCTCATATCCGGTTCCATCCGTCTCCTGCTCCGCAATAGTATAAATTATTAGGGGCGGTTTGTTAAGAGCGCAGGAAATCCAGAGGCTTCTGCCCTGGAGGTGAAGAGCATGGAACAGACAACCCTGACCTGTGAGCCTCAGCTAGCGGCTTCTGCTGCGAGAGGGGGAGGTCTCCGCGGGCTTTGCCCGCAGGAGGGGGCCTGTCCTCCCGGAGGGAGGGCGACGCGAGCCCCTCTGATAGTATAGATTATTGTGGCCTCAATGTTAAGAGCCGGCTAATCTCCTTGACTGGAGGGTAGGCTATCTCTATATTAGTCCTTAAGAAACATCAACTTCCCTGTTACAGGATGCCCGAAAGTTTGTAATACCGGAACTCCATGGACTCATACCCCGTCGACCATATCCTTCCCGAACTGAAAAAGGCTGTCCTCGGCGGACCCGCGGCGGTGCTTCAGGCTCCGCCAGGCTCCGGCAAGACGACCCGCGTCCCCCTGGCCCTCCTGGAGGAGATGTCCTTGTCGCAGGGACGGATCATAATGTTAGAGCCGCGAAGGATTGCGGCCGTTGCAGCAGCCCGCTGGATGGCCCGGCTCCTCGGAGAACCCGTCGGAAAGACCGTCGGCTATGCAATCCGTTTTGACCGGCGCGTTTCAAAAGAGACTCGCCTGGAGGTGGTTACGGAAGGCATTCTTACCAGGCGACTTATAGACGACCCCGCCCTGGAAGGGGTCGCCATGATCATCTTCGATGAGTTTCACGAGCGGAACCTCCAGGCGGATCTGGCCCTGGCCCTGAGCCTGGATATCCAAAGGAACCTTAAGGAAGATCTGAAGCTCCTGGTCATGTCGGCGACCCTTGAAACCGCGCCCATAGCCACTCTCCTGGGTGGCGCCCCGGTGATTACGGCAGTCGGTGAGACCTTCCCGGTGGCGGTCCATTGCCTGCCCGGCGGAGGGGGGCCAAGGGGCCGTGATGAGGCCTGGACAGACCGCATTGTCGGCGCTGTCCGCAGCGCCTTAAGAGATACGACGGGAGATATCCTCGTTTTCCTGCCCGGGGCCGGGGAAATCCACCGGGCTGCCGCAAGCCTTAAGGACGTCCTTGCCGGGTGGGAAGAACCAATCTCGCTCCACCCCCTTTATGGAGTCTTGCCCTTTGCAGAGCAGGACCGGGCTATCATGCCCGGGCCTCAACGGAAGATAGTCCTGGCAACGAACATTGCCGAAACAAGCCTCACTATAGAAGGGGTTCGGGTCGTGATAGACGGCGGTCAGGTCCGGAGGCTCCAGTACGACCCGGCAACAGGCATGAACCGGCTCATGACGGTGACCACCTCCAGGGCCTCGGCGGTACAGCGCCAGGGGCGGGCGGGCCGCCTCGGACCGGGTGTGTGCTATCGCCTTTACAGCCGTCATGTGTATGATTCCATGATCCCCTACGCGCCACCGGAGATCCTCACCTCCGATCTTTCCTCGCTCGTTCTGGATTTGGCGACTTGGGGAGTAACTGATCCCTCGACTCTGGCCTGGCTCGATCCGCCGCCCCAAGGGGCCTGGGATTCGGCCCGGCGCCTCCTCGTGGACCTGGATGCCCTCAACGAAAGCGGTGCGGCGACCCCTTCCGGTCGAGCCATGGCCCGCCTCCCCCTTCACCCCCGCCTGGGGCGCCTGCTGTTGCGTGCAGCCGACGCAGGAGACCTTCGCCTGGGCGCAGATCTTGCTGCCCTTCTTTCCGAGCGTGACATCGTGCGCCGCACGTACGGGGGGGACACCGCCCGAAGAGGGGTATCGTCCTCCCAGGTTGGCCTACAGGACGGGGTTGATATCAGTGAACGCCTCTCGATGCTTCAGCGATGGCGGAAGGAAAAGGAGGCTCCCCATGGAACGGATCCGTGGGTCTTGCAGTCCGTGGAGCGCTCGGCCAGGCAGCTTAAGGAACTGGCGGGTCAACCCCCCAAGACAAGCTCTGAGCGCCTCCCTTGCAGGAGGACAGGTGGACGCTTAAGCCTTGAATCACGTACCGGCAGGAACATCCCCGCAGATTACCACGAAAGTGAAGTAATTTCCTCGCTTCTCCTCCATGCCTATCCGGACCGGATCGCCCAGAGACGCCCGGAAGGCGGAGAGAGATATCTGCTGGCCCAGGGAAGGGGTGTGCGTCTTCCGCGGGGGAGCGGCCTCTCGGCAAATCCGTTCCTTGTCGCCGTCCACCTGGACAGCGGCGAAAAGACGGAAGGAACGATCCACATGGCCGAGCCTGTGGCCGAGGAGACCATCAGGGAGGAGATGGGCACCCATATCGAGACAATAAGGCAGGTGGAATGGGACCGGCAGGAAGGACGAATCCTCTCCTTCCTTACCGAACGCCTTGGTGCACTGACCCTCTCGGCAGTACCCTTCTCACCGCCCGATGAGGAGGTGCTCCCGATCCTGTGCGAGGCTATCCGTTCCGGAATCCTGGAACTCGCCTTCGGCAAAGAAGCCAGGCAATTGCAGGGCCGGGTTGCCCTTCTGAGGAGGATTTTTCCCGGTGACGGCTGGCCCGACTTTTCCGAGGAAGCCCTCTGTTCGTCTCCGGAAACATGGCTTGTCCCCTACCTCGCAGGGGTCCGCAGGAAAGAGCAGCTTGCCGGGCTCCCGCTCCTTTCTGCGTGTAAGGCTCTCCTTTCCCGGGAACAGAATCACCGCCTTGACAGAGACGCCCCGGTGGCCATAGCCGTCCCCAGCGGCCGCACTATTTTTCTTGATTACAGTGCTGGAGAACTGCCCGTCCTGGCCGTCAAACTCCAGGAGATGTTCGGCCTCGCCACAACCCCCACCGTGGCAGGCGGCCGGGTTGCGGTCCTCGTTCATCTTCTCTCCCCGGCCGGACGTCCGGTCCAGATCACCAGGGACTTGAAGGGATTTTGGGAAAGCGGTTACCCTCAGGTGAAGAAGGAATTGCAGGGGCGGTACCCGAAACATCCATGGCCGGACAATCCATGGGACGCAGTGCCCACCCACCGGGTATCCCGGAAAGGCAGATAAGGTCTCCACATTTATTCCGGTTTTGTTCCTGATTGAAGGCGGCGGCGCTCTTCACCCGCTCGCGCGAGCATCTCCCGGTTATCGTTATCGACCCGGAAATAAGCGTCACGCCAGGCATCGTCTTCCCATCGGAACGGTGTTTGCACCGTCGTGCGCGGAACCCAGGCCCGGTCCAGAAGTTCAAGTGCTATTCCCACGATGGAACGCTGCATCCGGGTGTCCCAGGGCTTGCCGCACGGATTTCCGAGGGGGAAGTCGGTGAAGACGAACCGGGCTACACCGCACTCTTCCACGATGTCACGTGCAGAGCCCATTATTACCGTAGGAATTCCTCCTTCTTCCAGGTGTCGTGCGACCAGACTCACGGTCTGGTGGCAGACCGGTCAAAGGGCGGAGAGAAGCACGGCATCAACATGGTCCTCGCGGCACCATCGGAGGATCTGGGGAGCATACCGCTCCGTGGTCCTGTCCTGGCTGTAATCAGTGGGCACTCCGTAAAAACGGGGAGAGATAGATCCGATGCGGCCTTCGGCTGCATATTCGGCCAGCCGGTTTACGGGCAGGTAGCTGTCGATGTCATCGGTATGGGTTGCGTCTTTCTGCCAGCCCAGATCGGCCGTGAACAGCCGGGTAGGCGGAGGGTTCGTCGGTGCCGCATAGAGCTCTCGAACTGATAGTCCCAGGCCCAGGAGGTCCGTCTTTACCTGTGCCTGGGGTTTGCCTGCCGTAGTTATCAATCCGACCCTGCATTTCGGGAGAGGCTTCTGAAACGGCGCGAAAGGAACATCATCGTGTCTGGGCCAGGCGTAGGGTTGGGCGTAGCCTTGTGCAGCATAGTATTCACGGGTGCGGTCTATGTAGCTTACGAAAGAACGGTGAGTCTGAAGGTGTCTCATGGGCTCCTCCGTGAAAGCGGCCGGTCTTTGCCATTTTCGTTACTTCGGGCAGAAGCCGTGAGTATAGTCCCCGACCCCGGGATTTCCACTCTTCGAACAGATCTTAAGACTGATTTGCGGTGTCGAGCATTGAATGTTGCCGGAAATGGCGTTTTGAAGGTCAGTCCCGTCACATGACCGCATCATGAGCCGGGCCTGATATGTGGAGATTCCCATTTTATACTCGCAGGATCCGGAGACGTAAAAGAGGGGGCTCGTCCCGTTCTTGCCCGACGTCCATGTGTAATGCTGGCCCTGCGTCAGGTTTGCCATGCCGGTGTCTGGTGTCTTGTCGTTGAATAACACCTTGCAGGTGGTGAACGGCGTGCCCGTAGGGTGCTCAACGTACCATTTATAGGCTGAGGCCGGGTGGGCGGCAGCGAGCAGACAGAGTGAAAGAGCCAGGAGCAAATAACAGGTTCTCACTTTCGGCAGGATAAACATGGGGGGTCTCCTTTTTCATCTTCTTTTGTCTTCAACAATGCGATGGCGCAGCCACCGGCCGGCCGATCGAGTGTATCCGAATTATAATAGATACCATCTTCATTGACAATCAGTTTTCACCGGGTATACATCCTCGTCCCGGCCGGGCTCCGAAGAAGGGGCGTGAGTCATCATAAGGCAGAAGGTGAGAAAGGAAACAGGGAAAGGGTGGCCAAGCCGTTTAGCAGTATAAGGTGTGATGCTCCGAGTCGGCAATCCATCCTTCCCGCCGATTACCACTTGAAGGAGAACGGTTCGAGCAGAGAGACGGGATCGCGGGCTGGAGGAGAGGGGCTATAAGTAACGCCGGATTTGCGCTACAGGCTTCTCAATTCCGCAATCAGCCCCTTGATGCAGTCCCTTCCGGAATCCTTATCGGCGGCTATCTCAGGCGCCGGTCCGAAGCCTCCGAAGGAGATGTCAAAGGGCGCGCCACTTGTGTTTGCAGCGACCTGCAGCTCTCCCATGAGGAGAAGATGGGCGATAGCTTGCTTATTGGTCATACCTGTAAGCCTGAGGAAGAGGCGTGCCCTTGCTGCCCTGGTGGCATATTCCACCGGTCTCCTTGCTAAGCTGGTGCTGTTTCTATCCCCCATGCCATCGCCGGTCTCCATGTCTTTCATGATGCTCCTTGCCAAAATATATTGGTTACTCCTGGACAATAACGAGGCGCTTTTTCCGGCCCCCATGCAGACTATAAGCCCTCTCGGCTGCAAGTCAAGGCAAGAGAAGGAATAAAGGTACATTGTCATCAATCTTGACATCACTCTGTTCGCCTCTATATTTTGGAAGGGGCTTCCTGAATGTCCATTCTAAAGCTACATATCTTCCTTTGCTGCCTCCTCGGGGTACTTGTGCTTCAGGGCTGCACAACGGCACTCCCAGATGTCTCCACCGTGCTGAGAGAGGAAGGAGATGCGTCGAAGCTTCCGGGGATTGAAGGGGGCTACGGGAAACTGTCTGCAGGCAGGACCGAGGGTATACTCTCCCGGCTGGAGCGTAAAGCAGGCCCCACGGATCTGCTACAGGCCAACATGGTATTGATGGAGTCCCTCACCGGTCACCCCATGACTGCCGGAAACAGTGCCACCCTGCTTATCGACGGTCCTGCCACCTATGCAGCCATGATAAAGGCCATCACCGAAGCGCGGGACCACATCAATCTTGAAACATTTGCCTTCGATGACGATGACGTGGGACGTCGATTCTCCGATCTCCTTCTTAAGAAACAGGCGGAAGGCGTGCAGGTGAACCTCATGTATGACAGCTTAGGCTGCAAGGATACGCCATCCGAATTCTTCAAGCGCCTAAAGGATGCAGGCGTAAAAGTTCTTGAATTCAACCCTATAAATCCCCTCAAGCTGAGAAAGGGGGACTTTGTCACCCACAGGGACCACCGGAAGGTGCTTGTGGTGGACGGCAAGGTAGGTTTTGCCGGCGGAGTGAACATCAGCAGTGTCTTTTCCGGGAGCTCCCCCGGGAGCAATGACAGCGAAGAAGTCAATTTCGGATGGAGAGATACCCACGTCATGATAGAGGGGCCGGCTGTAGCCCAGCTTCAAAACCTGTTTCTTACCACATGGCGGTGGCAAAAAGGACCCGATATTACGGGACGGGACTACTTCCCAGCCATCGGACGGCAGGGCAAGGAACTCATTACTATTGTGGGGAGCACTCCCGGTGACACAAACAGGCTCACATACGTGATGTACGTTGCCTCCATAAAGCAGGCGAAGCGTTCGATCCTTCTGACCACCGCCTATTTCGTGCCCGACGAGCAGATGATGAAGGCCCTTACCGAGGCGGCCGAGCGCAAAGTTGACGTGGCGCTGCTTGTTCCCGGCGTCAGTGACTCCACGCTTGCATTATATGCAGGGCGGTCCCGCTACGAGGACCTGCTTGAGGCCGGGGTAAGGCTCTTTGAACGTCGGGACAGGATGCTCCATTCAAAGACGGCGGTCATCGACGGCGTCTGGTCTACCATAGGGTCCACAAATCTGGACTCCTGGAGTTTCTCCCGCAACAATGAGATTAACGCCATTATCCTGGGAGTGGAATTTGCGGAACAGATGGAAGCCCTCATGGGGCAGGATATGCTTCGCTCCGATGAAATCACCAGGAAGGAGTGGTCCAGGCGTCCTTTCTCGACGCGGCTGAAGGAATGGTTCGCCCGGTTTTTCTCATTTTGGCTGTAATGAAGACGCGAGGGGAAAGGCAGGGTTCGAGGGGTCAAGTGAAATGAAGAGGCGAGGGGGAAGAGGCAGGACAAGGATATCCGAAGGTAGTCGCAGGCTTCAGCCTGCGTGAATTCAAGCCCAAACAATTAGACTACTGCGCAGCCTGAATGCTGCTGCTACCAATACCCGTAAACTGACCTTTCCTATCCCTTGACCCCTGCCTTCTTAGTAGCGCCGCTGCTCAATAGTCTTTATGATGTAACCCAGAAGGCCTGACAGAATGTACAAGGCGATAACGAGGAAGATGATCCTGAATCCGAAACGGATCATGAGAAGTGCTGACAGGATGACGAGACCTGCCAGTTTGAATCCGCGAAGCCCGCTGAGAATGCTTGCCTGTGGCTTGGAGTAGCCGACCGTGGAGACCATGAGAAGCCCTACAAGAAGAAAGAGGAAGGCAAAAAGCGGCTTCGGGATGACGGTATGGGGGAAACAGAGCGGGACGAGAGCAACGATGATTCCTGCCACGGGGGAGGGCAGTCCCGTGAAGGAACCGGGCGGAGACTGTATATTGAAGCGGGCAAGACGGTAAGCGGCACAGATTGGAAAGACGGCGGCCATCAAAATGCCCAGATCGATGGGGTGTCCGCCCAACAGCACGATGATGCCGGTCATATAGGCCTTATAGGCGAGAAAACCCGGTGCGACGCCAAAGGCCACGCAGTCGGCAAGGGAATCGAGTTCTTTCCCTACCGGGCTTGACACGCCGAGGATGCGCGCTGCCTGGCCGTCCAGCCCGTCCAGCACCGAGGCGAGGAGGATGAGTATAGCGGCCACCGTGTATCCCTCTGTGGAGCCCAAGGCCGAGAAGGTGAGAGATACGAAGCCGCAAGTCAGATTTCCGAAGGTAAACGCGTTTGGTATCCAGGCGGATTTCAATTCTTTCCCCCATTTCAGGTTTCGGACCGGATTGTGAACCCCTTGAGTCGTCAATCATATTATAAGCCACCCGCGCCCCGAGGCCAAGACTATTTCGGTCAGCCCCTTGTTCTAAAGGCAATGGGAGCCCATAATTGTATAAAGACATGGGAAGCAGCAAGGCTTCATAATATAGGGTGTATTGTCGCTTCTGCGACCGATGGAGGGTGTTACGGACAGATATGAGTATAATGGACTTAGTCGTACCTTGAGAAGCGCCTGGTGGAGAATGGCATACCTCCTCCTCATCCTGGGAGCCTTCGTCTCCTGCAGCCTCCCCAGGATAGTCATGCTTACGGATCCCTTGAGCCCTGAGGAGCATGTGAACCTCGGTGTTTCCTACGAGAAGAAAGGTGAATTGGATGCCGCACTGGAGCAGTATACCGCAGCGTCCGGAAAACTCCCCACCGCCTATCTTTACATGGGGAACGTATATTTTCAGAAAGAGGAATTTGACAAAGCCGAAAAGGCATACAAGAAGGCCCTGTCCAGGACAGAGGACCCCAGAGCCTACAATAACCTTGCCTGGCTCTATTTTACAACAAGCACGAACCTCAAGGAGGCAGAGGAACTGGCGCGGAAGGCGGTGGAGCTTGCGCCCCATGATGATGCTTTCAAAGATACCTTGGAGAAGATTATCGCAAAGAGACAGGGAGGTGAAAAGCCATGAAGTATGATACACGTTTTATCGACCGGAAGGAGATGGCCGGAGAGGTGATGATCTTTCGCCTGGACAGGCCGGAAAGGTACAAATTTCTCGCGGGGCAGTTCTGTTTCATCAACGTCCCCTCAATGGGATTTCAGGATGAACGCGGGTTGCGCCGTCATCTGAGCATTGCTTCTTCACCAACGGAAAAAGACCTCATCTTCGTCACGAAAAAAAGTGGCAGCGCCTTTAAACAGACCCTTGCCGCTCTTGCTCCCGGCACGACGGTCAGCATTGAAGACCCTATGGGTTTCTTCACGCTTCCCGATGAGAAGGCCACGCCCCTCGTGGTGCTTACAGGGGGCGTCGGCATAGCGCCCTTCCGATCATTGTTCCGCTATGCAGCAGACGCGCAGACGGGCCACAAAATCACCCTTTTCTATTCGAGCAGGAGCCCGGAGGAGACGCCTTTCCTTGAAGAGATTCAGCAGATACCCGCCGGATCCGAGACGCTCCGTTCAGTGATTACCATGACAAGGGTCGAGGACCCCAAGACCTGGACCGGTTTAACGGGGCGCCTCAACGGTGATATGATCAAGAAGGAGTGCACTTACTGGGAGCGTGCCGTTTACTACATCGCCGGACCGCCTGGGATGG
>CAYOYU010000144.1:0-335 GCA_964408265.1 uncultured Syntrophorhabdaceae bacterium | reverse complement strand
TATTCGCAAGGAGGGGATCAAAGTGGAGCTCTTTACGGGGTACTGAGGGGGGGAGGCCCGGGTTCCTATTCAAAAGGCCATCGACCAAAGGGATGGGTCAATCCCTTATTGACATCTGGTTTCCTATGGACGGTGGTGTCCATCCCAAATTGCGTTCTCAAAATCATAGTGCCTGATATTACGGTAAGTTAGCCGGCAATTTCGCCGCGGCGAAGTTATTTGTTTTGCATCCCCTTCTCCGGCAAAGGCTCCTTCCTGGCCTTTCTCCCGAAAGGAATGGAGAGTTTTCTCATCCTGTGCCGCAGCGTGCCCGGATTCATACCGAGGATTGCCGC
>CAYOYU010000143.1:0-13361 GCA_964408265.1 uncultured Syntrophorhabdaceae bacterium | reverse complement strand
CTTTACCGCGAGCGAAGCGAGCCTGCACCCGGAGTCGCCAGGATGGGTTTGATGGATTTCGAGGCGCGAGGAAGTCAGGAATCGCAGGTCGATGTTGAAATAGGGGGCTGGTTTCACCGGGTACCCGCGACCACGGTAGAACTAGGAAGCAACCACCAGCATACGCGGGTGGCTACGCCGAGGACGCCTGACGACGCGGCAACGAAGAAAGCCGCAAACCCTAATTCTGGCGACCCCGACGAAAGAACAGAACCACGAAAGTTGGCCAAAACCGGAAGAAGCGAAGGAGGGAATCATGGGTGAAGGAGATGTACACCGAGGACGCCTGACGAAGCGGCAACACTTGGCACTTGACACAATTATACTATACAGGATATCCTGTTCACCATAATGCACCGGTGATATGGCGGATGCCTGCCTGTCCGCCTCCCGCCGGTTCGTTGACTCCATTCAGACACTGCCGAGGTGTGTTCTATGCATATCAACAAGATCAACAGGTTCCTCATGGTCGTAGGGCTTTTTGCCATGGTCGCAACGCTTCCGAATTGCGGTAAATCCCCACAAAGCTCGGCTCCTCCGCCCGGCCAGGGGCTCGAAGTGGGCGTGGTCACCCTGCGTCAGCAGCCCGTGGCAGTCACCACGGAACTGCCCGCGCGCATATCGGCTCATCTTGGGGCAGAAGTGCGCCGCCAGGTGAGCGGCATCATTCAGTCACGCCGCTTGGTCGAATGCGCCAAGGTCAAGGCGGGCGACGTGCTCTACCAGATAGACCCCGCACCCTACCAGGCCTCTTATGACAACGCCAGGGCGGCCATGGCAAGGTCCGAGGCGAACCTGCCCTCCATCCGGTCCAGGGTGGAACGGTACAAGGAACTGGTGGAGATCAAAGCGGTGAGCCGCCAGGATTATGACGACGCCTCAGCCGCCCTGAAACAGGCCCAGGCAGAAGTGGAGATCGCCAAAGCGGCGGTGGAGACGGCCCGGATCAATCTCGCCTACACCCGTATTACCGCACCCATATCGGGCCGCATCGGCAAATCGACGGTGACTGTGGGGGCCTTGGCTACGGCCCACCAGGCAATCCCCTTCACCACCATACAGCAGCTCGACCCCATTTTTGTGGACGCCACACAGTCGAGCGCCAATCTTCTTCAGCTCAAGAGAAACATGGCCTCAGGCACCATCACGGGGGACTCCGGGCAGGCCCCGGTGAAGCTCCTCCTCGAAGACGGCACCCCCTACCCTCTTACGGGAAGTCTCAAGTTCTCAGATATCACCGTGGAGCCGAGCACGGGGTCCTTCATCCTCCGCATGGTCTTCCCCAACCCGAAACATACGCTGCTTCCCGGCATGTACGTACGGACAGTGATCCAGGAAGGCGTAATGGATAAGGCGATCCTTGCGCCCCAGCAGGGAGTCTCCCGCGACCCCAAGGGCAACCCCACCGTACTTCTCGTCGATAAACAGGGCAAGGTGGAACAGCGGATCATCACCGTGGACCGCGCCATCGGCGACAAATGGCTCGTCTCATCCGGTCTCGCGGCGGGCGACCGTCTCATCGTGGAGGGTATGCAGAAAGTCAGGCCGGGCTCCCCCGTAAAGGCAGTCCCCGCCGACGACATTCCCGCAGGCAGCCCCAATCCGGCAGCAAATAAGACCGCCACGCCGGCAAAAGCGAAATAGCGGAGGCCTTCATGCTATCGAAATTCTTCCTCGACCGCCCCGTCTTCGCCTGGGTCATTGCAATCATCATCATGCTCACGGGAAGCCTCGCCATATACAACCTTCCCATCTCACAGTATCCTCCCATCGCACCACCGTCGATCTACATCCAGACCTTCTACCCCGGGGCATCAGCGGAGACCCTGGAAAACAGCGTGACCCAGATCATCGAGCAGAAGATGACCGGTCTCGACAAGATGATATATCTCTCCGCCACGAGCGACTCTGCAGGTGCGTCCCGTATTGAGCTCACTTTCGCGCCCGGAACTGACCCCGACCTCGCCTGGGCAAAGGTGCAGAACAAGCTTCAGCTCGCCATGGCGAGCCTCCCCCTCGTGGTGCAGCAGCAGGGCGTCACCGTCGGCAAAGCCACCAGGAACTACCTGCTCATCGTGGGCCTCATTTCTGAAGACGGGAGCATGGACGGCAACGATTTGAGGGACTACGCCCAATCGAACCTGGAAAAAGTCCTGGCACGGGTGCCCGGCGTGGGCGAGGTGGAAAACTTCGGGTCCCAGTATGCCATGCGCATCTGGCTCAATCCTGACAAGCTCGTCGATTACCGTCTTACCGTCGAAGATGTCATGGCGGCGCTGAAGGCCTACAACGTGGAAGTCTCCGCCGGCCAGTTCGGCGGGGCCCCTGCGGTCGAAGGGCAGCGCCTCAACGCAACGATCATTGTCCAGAGCATGCTCAAGACCCCTGAGGAGTTTGCCGCCGTTCCCGTCCGGGTCAATCCCGACGGGTCCACAGTGCGGATTAAGGACGTGGGCAGAACAGAGCTGGGAACCGACGCCTACGATGTGGAAGCTTATTTCAACGGCAAGCCGAGCGCGGGCATGGCGATCAGGATGGCCGCCGGCTCGAATGCCCTGGACACGGCCGATGCGGTGAAGGCAAAGATGAAGGAGATGAGCCGCTATTTCCCGCACGGCATGAAAGTCGTCTATCCCTACGACACCACCCCTTTTGTCAGGGTAGCCATTGATGAGGTGGTCAAGACCCTCCTTGAGGCAATACTCCTCGTCTTTCTGGTGATGTTCCTCTTTATGGGGAACTTCCGTGCCACCCTTATCCCCACCATCGCCGTGCCGGTGGTTCTCCTGGGGACCTTTGCGGTCCTGGGACTCTTCGGCTTCTCCATCAACATGCTCACAATGTTCGCCATGGTGCTCTCCATCGGTCTTCTCGTGGATGATGCCATCGTGGTGGTTGAAAACGTGGAAAGAATCATGCGCGAGGAAGGCCTTTCGCCCAAGGAGGCGACTGCCAAATCCATGGAGCAGATCACGAGCGCCCTCGTCGGCATCGGCCTGGTGCTCTCCGCCGTCTTCGGGCCCATGGCCTTTTTCGGCGGTTCTACGGGTGTCATCTACCGTCAGTTCTCTATCACCATCATCTCTTCCATGCTCCTCTCCGTCGTTGTGGCATTGATACTTACCCCCGTGCTCTGCGCCACCCTTCTCAAGCCGGTGAAAGCCGGGCAGGAATCCCATGAGAAAGCGATTCCTATTCTGCGGCCCTTCTTTTCATGGTTCGACCGCATCTTCTTCCGCATCAGGGACCGCTATGTGCTGGCTGTGGAACGCTCCTTTTCACGGAAACTCCGCTACGCCGTCATCTATGTCATCATCGTGGCCGCCGTAGGGTTTATCTTCCTCCGCACCCCCACCTCCTACGTCCCCGAAGAAGACCAGGGAATTCTCCTCGCCCAGGTGATGATGCCCACAGGCTCCACCACGGAGCAGACCAAGAAGGTCGTGGACGCGGTGGGGGACTATTTCGAGAAGAAAGAGAAAGAGGCGGTGGAATCCTGTATGACCATCACCGGTATAGGGTTTTCCGGGAGGGCCCAGACCAACGGCCTGGTCTTTATCAAGCTCAAGGAGTGGAAGCTTCGCCACAGGTCGGACCTCCGGGTCAAGGCGATTGCAGGACGGGCCATGGGGACCTTTTCCCAATGGCGGAGCAGCCTGGTCTTTGCATTCCCGCCGCCCTCAGTTATCGAGTTGGGTACGGCAACAGGTTTCGATTTCCAGTTGCTGGACCGTGGAGGCCTGGGCCACCGGAAACTTATGGAGGCCCGTAACCAGCTCCTCGGCATGGCGGCACAGGACAAGCGCCTCACCAAGGTGCGGCCCAACGGCATGGAGGATGTGCCCGAATACCGCCTCGACGTGGACTGGGAAAGGGCAGGCGCCCTGGGCGTCCCCATCACCTCCATTCACAACACCATTTCGGCAGCCTTCGGCAGCTCCTACGTGAACAACTTCATTCAGGGCGGCCGGGTCAAACGCGTCTACCTTCAGGCAGATACCCCTTACCGGATGCTGCCCAAGGACATAGACAGGCTCTATGTACGGAATACCACGGGCAGGATGGTCCCCTTCTCCGCATTTGCATCTTCACACTGGAGTTCGGGTTCTCCAAGGCTCGAGCGCTTTAACGGTTTCCCCTCTGCAAACATCCAGGGAGAGCCTGCTCCGGGAAAAAGTTCCGGCGAGGCAATGAAGGCAATGGAAGAAATGGTGGCAAAGCTGCCGCAGGGGATCGGATTTGAATGGACGGGCCTTTCCTACCAGGAGAGGATGTCCAGTTCACAGGCACCCCTGCTCTACGCATTTTCAATCATCGTCATCTTCCTCTGCGTGGCAGCCCTCTACGAAAGCTGGCCAATCCCCATCGCCAACCTCCTCATGCTGCCTCTCGGGCTCTTCGGCGCGGCAGCGGCCACGTGGGCAAGGGGCCTGCACAACGATGTCTACTTCCAGATCGGATTTCTCACCACCTTAGGGCTCACCACAAAGAACGCCATCCTTATCATCCAGTTTGCCAGAGAGAGGATGGCCCACGGCGAGGGACTGATCGAAGCAACCCTCGGCGCTGCCCGGATCAGGCTCCGTCCCGTTATCATGACTTCACTGGCCTTCTTCTTCGGGGTCCTGCCGCTGGCCATCGCAACAGGTGCAGGCGCCGGCGCCATGAAGGCCATCGGAACCGCAGTCACAGGAGGGATGCTCTCCGCCACATTTATCGACCTCTTCTACATCCCCCTTCTTTTCGTACTCGTAACACGTACGGTGAAGAAGAAACCGAAGCCCCCTGCGCCCGAGGGAAAGACCGGTTCCAATTCCATCCCCCATATAACGGGTCTCATCCTTTTCGTTCTCCTTTTCACCGGCTGCGGGACCCTTGCTCCGACCTATCAGCGGCCTCAAGCCCCTATCCCGGCCGGGTGGCCCACAGGCCCTTCATACGATAAAGCCATAGGCGCAAGCCCTTACCAGGTGCCTGATGTTGTGGGCTGGCGCCAATTCTATTCCGACGAAAAACTTCAGCGGGTAATCGCCCTTGCCCTCGCCAACAACAGGGATCTGCGCCTGGCAACATTGAACATCGAACGGGCCCAAGCGCTCTACCGAATACAGCGCGCCGAAATCTTTCCTGCAGTGAATGCTGCAGGTTTTTGGACGGAACAGCGGGTACCCGCCAGCGTCTCCACGGAGTCAGGCGAAGCGATGAACTTCAAGCAGTATAGTGCCAATGTGGGAATCAGCACGTGGGAGATAGACTTCTTCGGCCGGTTGCGCAGCCTGAAGGACCGGGCCATGGAGCAATACCTCGCCACAGAACATGCCCAGCGAAGCGTCCAGCTCTCCCTGGTGGCCGAAGTTGCAAACACCTACCTGACCTATGCAGCCGATCGCGACAGCCTGAAACTTGCCCAATCCACCCTCGAGGCCCAACAGGACACGTATAAGCTGATCCAGCGGCGCAGTGAAGTGGGGACCGCATCCGACCTGGAGCTGCGCCAGGCCCAGACAAGAATGGAGACGGCACGGGTCGATATGGTGCGGTATAGCCGCCAGCTCTCGCTCGATGAAAATGCACTGAATCTTCTCATAGGCAGTCCCATTCCCAAAGAGTTGCTCCCAGGGGAACTGAATGCGGTCAACATACCGGAAAATATCTCTCCCGGTCTTTCTTCTGACGTGCTGCTGCGCCGTCCCGATATCCTCCAGGCAGAGCACCAGCTCAAGGCGGCTTATGCCAACATAGGCGCGGCACGGGCAGCCCTGTTTCCCCGTATCACGCTCACCACGAACATAGGGACAACAAGCAACGACCTGTCACGACTCTTCAGCGCCGGCTCGAGTGCCTGGACCTTTGCACCGCAGGTCACCATGCCCATCTTTGATGCCCGCCTCTGGTCCGCGCTGGATGCCATCAAGGTTGAAAGGGAGATAGTTCTTACCCAGTACGAAAAAGCTATTCAGACGGCATTCAGAGAAGTGGCCGACGCCCTCGCCTTCAGGGGAACATTGGGCGACCAGATAGCAGCGCAGACATCCCTCGTTGATGCGACCGCAGAAACCTACCGGCTTTCCGAGGCCCGTTACCTGAGGGGCGTAGACAGCTACCTGGGTGTTCTCGACGCCCAACGGTCCCTCTATACCGCCCAGCAGGTGCTCATCTACCTGCGTCTTGCCAAACTCAGCAACCTGGTGTCGCTCTACAAGGTGTTGGGAGGTGATGAAGGAACCGTTGACAAAAATGAATAATGAAATCCTAAATCCTAATATCGAAATCCTAAATAGATTCAAAACAACATATGGAAATCGGGGTGTCCGATCCCGGATTTTCCTGGTTAGGATTTAGGGGCCTCCAGTAGGGATTGAGGGTTTGCTCCACCCTTTAGGATTTAGATATTAGGATTTCGATTTCTGATATTAGGATTTGGAGGAGGCTATATGGGCCGTCATTGCGACAGTTCCAGAGAAAAGATAATAGACGCCGCAGAGCGGGTGGTCATTGAATCAGGGACCAGGCGTCTCACTATGGAAGCCGTCTCCCGGAAGTCCGGTGTGAGCCGGGGCGGGCTCCTCTACCATTTCCCCGACAAGCAGGCCATGCTTATGGCCATGCTCAACCGCTTTATAGAACGGGCCAAGGAACGGAGGGCACAGAAACGTAATGACTTCCCCGAGGGCCCCGAACAGGAACTCATGGCCCACATGTTCTCCAGGCTGGAACTTCAAAAGGACGTCAAAGAAGTTGGTGTAGCTACCCTCTTTGCCCTTGGCGCACACGACCCGAGCCTCCTTGCACCTGTCAAGGAAGAGTACAGGAAGCTCCTCACAGAATTGACGAAGGGAGGACTCAGGTTTGAGGTGGCCGCCGTCATCGACCTCGCGACGATGGGACTGAGCCTTCTGGAACTCCTGTCCATCTCCCCCTTTGATGAAGACGAACGGCGCCGGATCATCGATGAAATGACAAACATCGCAAAGAAAGACGGGAAGGGAGAATTGATTTGAAAACCGCCTGTCCTTCATGCTAAAGAAGAATGTTTTCTTAGTCCTGCAGGGACCGAACTCATTCAGCCATCCCCAGGGGGTTTAGGTGCATGAAGAATCAGATCGAATCATCCCGGCTCATCATCCCCAACAATCTGGAATACCTTCCCGCCATCCAGGCATTCGCCGGTGAGGTTGCACAAGCTCTGGGCTTTCAGAAATCGCAGATCCAGATGACCCTGCTGGCCCTGGAGGAAGCGGTGGTGAACGTAGTTCAGCACGCCTTCGAGGAGGAGGAAAAGGCAAACTACGAGGTCATCTTCCAGCCCACCTCGTCGGGCCTTGAGATCATAGTCAAGGACAAAGGCCTTCCCTTCGCGCCGAACCTCGTTCCCGAATATATGGAACCTACCGACCTCGACAACACCGTTGTGGCCGGACTCGGCTCCTTCCTCATGAAAAAGAGCGTGGATGAGATCGCCTTCCATAACCTCGGCAGAGAGGGCAAGGAACTCCATCTCATCAAGTATCTGCCCGTAAGGAATATCACCGAGTACGAAGAGACTTCCGGCATGACCCTCTTCACCACGCAGCCCCAGGAAAAGGTCACGCCCACGGAGAAGAAAGGCTTCACCGTGAGGCTCATGGACCCGTCGGAGTCTTTCGAGGTATCACGACTCTTCTACCGCGCCTACGGCTATTCATACGGCATAGACTCAATCTACTATCCTGACCGGTTCGAGGAACTCCACCGGGACGGGAGCATCATATCAGTCGTCACCATCACCGAGGACAACCGGCTCGTGGGCCACTTCGCCCTCGTCAAGGATACACCCTCGAGCAGAATAGCCGAGGCTGCCATGGCAGTGGTGCAGCCGGAACTGCGCGGTCAGGGATGCCAGAACAGCATGATGTCGAGGCTTCTGGAAGAGGCACGCCGCGTGGGGCTTCAGGGTGTCTTCAGCAAGGCCGTCACCAACCACGTCTACGCCCAGAAAGCAGGCGAGAAGGCAGGGTTCAAGAGAGTGGCAATCGTGGCGGGGCTGATCCCCGCAGACCGGTCTTTCAAGGGCAACCTGTCCCAGCTGACACAGCGCGGGTCAGTGGCCTACGGATACTACACCCTGGCAAACCCTCCCGGGATAGTCATCTACGCCCCTTCGCACCACCGCCGGTTCATCGAGAGGATCTACGCCAACCTGGGGCTGCAGCGGACTTTCGCTGAGCCCGACAGCGCCGGCTTCGGAGGCATGGAGGGAACCTCGGATATCACCACCACCGTGATGCCCACCTATAATCGTGCCATCATAGAGGTACGCCGCTTCGCTGGGGATTCCGTCTCCCAGGTGAAGAACACCCTCAAGGAACTGCGCATAAAGAAGATTGACCAGATCACCCTCTACCTGAACCTGGAAGACCCTCTGGCAGCCCTGTTCTGCGAAGATTTCGAGAAAATGGGCTTTTTCATCGCCGGGATACTCCCCTTCTCCCATGTGGGTGACGCACTTCTCCTGCAATACCTGAATAACGTCTCCATCGATTACTCCAAGATCATGGTGGCATCGGAATCAGGCCAGGAGATACTGGACTACGTCAGTTCACACGACCCGAACCGAGGGTGAGCTAGTCCCGTGCTACCAGCTCGTTTGGACTGTTGGGTGTTTTCCGACGGTCCAATCAATTCAAGGCAAAGCAAAAAAGGCATCTGTTTCTTGTGACCGGCCGAAGGCGTGTTCGGTGACGCGTCTCTGCGCGTCCTGACCCGCCTCGCGCCCTCGCACGTACATACAGTACAGTTCTCGGTCAGCGAAACGGTCCAGTCCATCGCATATCCAACGCCCCACTCCACGCCTCCAGCCACTCACACCGGTGTTTCCGCATCGGGTTGCGAAAACCCCGGAGTCGTCGCGGAGCATACAATCGGATTGGCGCTGAAGCGCTTCAATCTTAAAGAGGCAGATTGCCTCGACTTTCCTGCCTCGGCAATCGCAACCCCCTCAATGCATGAAATCGGGAGATACCTCGGTAACCATCAATAATTCACCGGTGTGGGTTTTCTTGGCAGCCAGCCGGAGAAAAGCATTCCGCGAGTCGCGCCTTGTAGCACCACTGGGGAGCCCATCACAACGAAGCCGTAACGTGCCTGCGGCCAGGCCGCGGTTAGGACACTTCTCGCTGTCTGAGAGGGGTACCCGCTCGAAGAGTGGGTCTTACGAGTTCGAGAAGTGAGTGAAGGCAAGTTGATGAATGGGCCAGTGGGCGGAACGAAGCAGGGAGCGGAAAGCGGTCCGGTTGGCTGCCAGGTTGTTGACTCTGTCCCGTCCGCCCTTCCTATCCGCCCGCTGCCCTGCCCTTTTCCCCTGCCTTTCCGGTGAACAGCGAGAAGACTAGGGCCCCTACGCAGACAAGGCCGCCCATGACGTAGACAGCGGCGAACCCCCTCGTCAGCAGGGTTGCATCGACAGCCGTCAGTCTCACAATATCTCCTCCGACAGCAACGCTCCTGGAAAAGATGGTAAAGACCACTTCAAAGAGGGCTACGCCGAAGACCATACTCAGGTTTATGACGGCGTTGAAGGCGCCCGATGCGGCACCGTGCTCCTCGGACGGCGTGCAGCCCATTACCTGATTGTTGTTGGGCGAGAAGAAGAAGACCAGGGAAAAGGCGAGCCAGACCAGGTAAAGGAGGACAAAGTCGATCCCGGAAAACCGGAGGGTGTAGGAGAATAGGAAGGCACAGGCGCTTGCGGAAACCATGGCCGCCATGCAGAGCCGCCTCGGGCCTACCCTGTCGGAAAGTTTCCCCGCGTAAGAAGACATGAAGATGAAGACTACCGAATAGACAAGGAGCACCATGCCCGTCTGTTGAGCGTTCAGGTTATGGAGCGCCTTCAGGTAGAAAGGCAGGGTGAAGCCGTTTCCTGAAACTAGCAGGTAGGACATGAAGGTGGCGCACAAGGCAAAGGAAAAGGCGGGATTATTAAAGAGCTTCAGGTCAAGGAGCGGGGCTTTGCACCTTTTCTCGCGGACCAGAAAAAGGGCAAGGAGAATAACAGAGGAGATGAAGAAGAATATGACCTTTATCGACGCCCAGCCCGACTCCTCACCTGTGTTGATCGCGTAGAGGAGAAATGTGAGCCCCGCAAGGCTCAGCAGGGCGCCGGGAAAATCAAAGGGTTCCTTCATACCGGTCCTTGGAAGGGTTGCGGGGATCTTCTTGCCGGCGACGAATATTGCCGCTATGCCTACCGGTATGTTCATGATGAAGATCCAGTGCCACGAGAATGAGTGGGCGATAAGACCTCCCAGGGGCGCACCCGTAGCAACTCCCACAGCCGAGGCCGTAGAGGTGATCCCGAATGCCCACCCCCGCCTGTGAGCAGGAACGAATTGCGCGATAATGGCAAAGCTCGTTGCCATGAGCATGGAACCGCCGAGACCCTGTACGGCCCGTGCGCCTACGAGGGTGTGTATATCCTGGGAGAGCCCGCAAAAGAGCGACCCCAGCACAAAGATCACATAGCCCCAGAGGAATATCTTTTTCAGGCCGACACGGTCTCCCATCTTTCCAAAGAGCAGGAGCGTAACGGTGATAATGAGGAGATAGGACATGACCACCCGCGACACCTGGCCGGTGCCCACGTTGAAGTGTTCCGCGATGGTGGGGAGCGAGACGTTCACGCTGTGGGTGCTGAGGCGGACCATGAATGAGGCGAAGGCCACGCTCAGCACGATCATGAAGTACTCTTGTCTATCCTCTTTCACCACCCCTCCCCTCCCGGTCCGTCAAAGGCGCCACAGATAATCGCCCATTTGATTGCCGCATTGCAACAGAAAATGGAACGGTGGAAAATCCCGGTCTCGGCCGGACCGCTCTTTTGCTCGCAGCCGGGGTACCCATCCGGTGAATGGGTCGCCGCCCCACTGGCCCTACATCGATTTGCCTCCGTTCACTTCTCGGAACTCGCTCTGAGCTTCGGACATCGAGAAGTGGCCTGAACGCGGCCTGGCCGCAGGCACACTCCGGCTTCATCGTGAAGGGCACCCCCAGTGGTGCTACGAGGCGCGATCGCAAAAAGCTCCCCCGGCCTCTTTACGCCATTTGAGCAAATTCTACCCAGTTTCCACTAGCTACGGCAGACGCCGAAGTCCTTTTCGGGAGCGAACATAGCGGGAACGCCTCGGGAACCCGGCTGATGCGGAGGGAACGGTGCGCGTCTTGCGCAGGGCGAGGACTGTCTGAGCGGAAAGCCCGACGTCGAGAGGGCGGCCGGGTACCCATTTATGGGTGCTCCGCAGCCCAGTGGAAGGAGCATCATATCCGGGTGAGGCGTGGAGCTTAGAGAGCGACGTAAAGGGCTAAGGCGGCTGACTGCTGCCAAAGGGCAAGGGGGTTCCTATACGGCTGCTGGCTGCCAACATCCCCGGACCAAGCAACCCTCTTCGCAATAAGCATCGAGCGAGGCGAAGAATCATATGGGTCTCCCCCCTTTCTTCTCCTTGACAACTCGACGGAGTATCAGGAAAATAAGGAACGAAGTTGATGGCAGTGCAACAGAAGTCAACAGAGGCGGCTGATGGAAAGAAGACTGGCTGCATTGAGATCGACAACCGATTTTGCCTGGAAATACCTCATCGGGATATGCCTCGTTTTCGCATTGGTCATCCTCTCCACATTCTGGGGATTCTACTTCAGGTCAGATGCTCTTTTCATGAACCAGCTCGTCAACGAGGCCCGCTCCTTCTTCCAGGAAATCGTGGTCACCCGCAAATGGATGGCACAGCATGACGGCGTCTACGTGAAGATGCGGCCGGGCGTGGAGGTGAACCAATACCTGAAACAGATCCCCGGCCTCAAGGTTGTCATAAAGGATGAATCCGGCCAATCATACACCCTGAAGAATCCTGCCCTCGCAACCAGAGAGATATCCATCCTTGCAGCCGAAAAAGGCTTGTTCACATTCAATATTACCAGCCTCAAGCCTTTGAATCCGTCCAATACCCCTGATCCTTTTGAAAAAGAGGCGCTGGAATCTTTCGAAAAAGGCATCAAAGAACAATTCCGTTTTGCCGAGGGCAAAAGGGGGGCCGTTTTTCGCTACATGGCGCCCCTGGTCGTGGAAGAATCCTGCCTGAAATGCCATGCACTCCAGGGGTACAGGCTGGGGGATATCCGCGGCGGCATCAGTGTATCCATTCCATCAGAAAAGATAGTAGACCAGATGCGCGCAAACAGGATGTATCTGGCAGTCCTGGCCTTTGGCATCATCCTGATCGTTGCCCTGATCGTCTATTTCATATCCCGTTTCTTCATCAAGGATTTGAAGCTCGCCGAGGAGATGCTCGTGGATATGGCCAACAAAGATTTCCTCACTGGTCTTTTGAACCGGCGGGAGGCATACAGGAGAATGGAAACGGAACTCTCACGGACAGCGAGGCTCAATAAACCCCTCTCCGTTATAATGATGGACATCGACCATTTCAAGGCGATCAACGACACCTATGGTCATTTGACGGGGGACGCGGTACTCAAATCACTCTCAGGGGTGCTCATGAAAGCAGTGAGAGAGTACGATATTCTCTGTCGCTACGGTGGCGAGGAGTTTATGGTTGTCACACCGGAGGCTGACAGAGACCAGGCCCGTGACCTGGCCGAACGTATCAGGCGGGTCGTTGAGGCCATGAGCATCCCGGTGGATGGTCAGCTTGATCTGAAGATTACCATCAGTCTTGGCGTCACCCGGTTTCAGGATGGGGAGAGGGTAGAGCAGTTGATTTCCCGGGCAGACCAGGCTTTATACGAGGCGAAACATTCCGGCCGGAACAGGGTCTGCACGGCGTGAGAGATATACCCTCAGCGGATAGCGGATAGCGCAAAGGCAGGGTCCAAGGGGTCAAGTGGTGAAGCAGTTCACTCGAACCCTCGAACCCTTAACCCTGATTCCTACGGAGGCAGGCATGGCAGACACCCGGGAACAGTTCCAGTACATCCCCTTGAGCAGTATCGTCATCCAGGCACAGGTCCGCGCATCCATCGATGTGAACAGCGAAGTCCAGAAGAGCCTCGAAGCGTCCATTGCAAAGGAGGGTATCCTTGAGCCTCCTGTGGTGACCCAATATACGGAAGAGGAGGGAAAGTATCTCCTCATCTGTGGGGCCAGAAGAGTCCTCGCCGCACAGGCTCTCGGAATGGAATCCATCTGGGTCAGGTTCCTCGATTCCGTCACCCAGAAAGAAGAGATCATCGCCCTCCAGCTTACCGAGAACCAGCAGAGAAAGGACCTTGATCCCATCAGCCTGGCCATTGGCATACGGGACTATATGCAGGAAAAACGGGCCGAC
>CAYOYU010000142.1:0-13363 GCA_964408265.1 uncultured Syntrophorhabdaceae bacterium | reverse complement strand
GGCGGCGAACGGGTTTCGCCTGTCCTTCTCAAGGCCCTTGCAGAGAAGGGGCTTGCGGTATCGCAGATATACGGTCTCACCGAGACCTCCACTGTCTACTGGCTGCCTGCCGAGCGCGCCGTGGACAAGATCGGCTCGGTGGGGCAGCCGGTCCTTTTCGGCGATGTCCGTATCCTCCGCGATGACGGCACCCCTGTAAATCCTGGAGAAATAGGGGAGATCGCAGTGAAGGGCCCTATCCTTATGAACGGGTACTGGAAGAGGTCCGACCTGACCAGGAAAGTAGTGAAGGAGGGGTGGCTTCACACAGGCGATCTTGCCCATGCCGACGAAGAGGGCTTTGTATATATAGTGGACAGGAAGAAGGATATGTTCATAAGCGGCGGAGAGAATGTCTACCCTGCGGAGATAGAGCGCGTCCTCTTCGAGCACCCCATGGTTCTGGACGCTGCCGTGGTCGGGGTGGACGATGAGAAATGGGGCGAGGTGGGCAGGGCGTATATCGTTCTGAAAGAGAAGGGCTCTGTCGAGGCTGGCGCCATGCGGACCTTCCTTGAAGAACGGCTTGGACGATACAAGATCCCCCGGTACATTGAGTTCGTAGACGACCTGCCTAAGACCGCGTCGGGAAAGATAAAGAAGACCCTTCTCAAGAAGCCGGCGAAGCGAAACTGATTGACAATCCGACCACTTGCTGATATAAAAATAGTCCGTGGGGCTGTAGCTCAGATGGGAGAGCGCTTGACTGGCAGTCAAGAGGTCGACAGTTCGATCCTGTTCAGCTCCACCATTTTTTTGTCGATACTTTAAGAATCCCAGCCATTCCGAAGCACCTTCCTCTAAATTGTGAAGTAAGTCTGAAGTTGAGTTCTTTGCGTTTTATCCGGGTCGCGCACTTGTCAGGGCTGCCTTGCTTCCTGGGTTCTTCCGGAAGAAGGACCCCCCAAAGACTGTTCCACCCATGGGGTTAGTTTCTGGCCTTTATTCAGGCCGCCTTCCGGCGGCTCTGTTCAGCGAACTCGTGGGGCGTCATGTCTCCAAATAAAGTGTGCGGTCGGAACTCGTTGTGGTCCTTCCTGCACGTTTCGATCTTCTGCCTGGCATCCTGGATGGAAAGGAACCAGTTCACATTGAGGCATTCGTCCCTGAAGCTCCCGTTGGAAGACCATATAAACGCTTTATCGACGGGCTTTCCCGGTCGGGCGAAACTCAGCTTCACGTGGTTACGACACGCCCATTTGTCCATGACTTTCGAGATAAATCCGCTGCCGTTATCCGCTCGGATCACCTCTGGCACCCCCCTGAGGCGTATGAGGCGCTCAAGCACCTCGACTACCTGCTCGCCTTGCATCCCCCTGGCCAGCTTCGATGGCAAGGCACTGGCGTCTAAAATTATGGACTATCGTCAACGCCCTGAACCTCTTAGGCGCCTATTCTCCTCTTCCAGTTGCCTGAGCCCACGAAGCTCGGACGGCCCAAGTCCTCCATACTTCTTCTTCCATTGGTAGGTCTGCGGAATGAAAGGGGCTCTGGAAGCGATCGCCTGGCACAGTAATTGCTCTCCAATCCCACAAAATATAACCCAAATATAAGGCTGACAATGAATTTGGTCCTCTTTATGTTTTCTCTGTCCATTCTGCTTCTGGTCGCCATTGTTTCGGGCCATCTGGCTCAAAAGGCTAAGATGCCCAGAATTATCGGAGAATTATCTGGAGGGATCATACTCGGTCCCACGGTACTCGGAACGTTCCTTCCGGACATCTATAACCACCTCTTTTTCTATTCCGATTCAGTTGTCGCGGCAAGAGAAATGTTTCTCAAATTATGTGCATTACTGATTCTTTTTGTGATCGGATTGGAGGTCAATCTTTCTGAAATCGGAAGACTGCGGAGAACGGTGGCTTGGACAAGCTTCTTTGGATTGGCCCCCGCCTTCTTTTTGGGTGTGGCTTCTGTTTTTGTTTTTCCCGGGCTGTGGGGCTACATTCCTTCTTCCGGCGTTTACTCGTTGCCTTTATTTGTCGGAACTGCCCTTTCGATTTCCGCCCTTCCCGTTATTGCGCGAATCCTGATGGATCTAGGGGTGCTCCGGAGCAAGATCGGTACCGTTATATTGGCAACCGCTACGATTGATGATATTGCGGGTTGGATCCTGTTTGCCATTATAGGCACCTATTCTTGTCATCCCGGCAACGCCGCCGATATGAATCCTTTCGTTTCAATCGGTGGCGTTGTGACGATGTTTCTGATTGCCATAACATATGGGAACAGACTGACGCAAAGAATGATCGGCTGGACTGAGCGGAACGGAGATTCTGACAATGTCTCTTTAGGGCTTATGATAGTTTCTGTTCTCATCCTGTCTGCATTCTCGCAGAGGATCGGCATCCATGGGGCCTTGGGTGCATTCCTCGTCGGAATAGGCTTTTCGAGTAGTGGACGACACAAAATGCATGATTCCCTCCGCAAAGTAGTAATGTCCTTATTTTCGCCGCTATATTTCGTTTCCCTTTGTTTGGGGGTAAATCTGGCGCAGGATTTTGATTTGGTGCTGACCGTGATAGTGTTTGCCATAGCCTTTATTGGAAAGGTGGGTGGGATTTGGCTGGGAGCGAGATGCTCAAGACTGAATGCCAGGGAATCCCTGGCCGTGGGATTCGGAATGAATGCCAGGGGAGCCGTGGGAATAATCCTCATTACATCGGGTTATGAGGCAGGAATGGTAGGCACAAGGGCATATTGCGCTCTGCTTGTCATGGCTGTAGCGACTAGTATCATCAGTGGTCCACTGATGAAAACGGTGCTTGAGAAGGCATAGATGAGAACGGTTGCAGGGCCGGTCCCAACAGCGGAGAAAAGGGTGAGACCTCGCTGCAGCTTATTGTATTTCAAACATTAAGACAGAGGAGCTTCCTGAACTGTATTGACAAGTTAAAAGTATAATGGTTGACTGTCTGAAAGTATAATATTTTGGTTCTGCTAGAAGGTCGTTCTTCCAGGAGGCAGAAGAGCATGCCACGGGACTGGGAAAACATAATTCTCGGCTTCAAACGGACCACTCGCCAGTTCCTCGAAGATATCGTCGAGAACATTGGCGAATCTTTCATCGTAACAGACCTCAAGGGAAAGATGGCATTTTATAATAAGGGCTCGGAAGAACTCTTCCTTTATGCGGAGGAAGAGGTTATCGGCAGGCATATCGCCATGCTCGGAGCCATCCAGCCAAACGTCCTGGCCGAGATAAGGGACGGAAATACCTTCCATGGAGAGATTCTGCTACGGAGAAAGTCAGGGGAGAGGTTCCCTGCTTCTGTTACTTGTGTACCTACAAGGGATGAAGACGGAAGAACGGTGGGGATGATAGGCCTTGCAACGGACCTGACGCTGGACAAGGAGAAAGAGGAAACAGGACGGGAGATCAGAAGGCTTAAAGAGTTTTATGAGAACGTAATAGCCTCGCTGAACGACGGCATCCAGATAATCGACGAATCGGGACGGATCACCTATGTAAACAGCCGGTTCGAGGAGATTATCGGCTATGGGCGAAAGGAGATACTCGGAAAACACTACGGTGTATTTATTGCAAAGGAGGCTCTCGATAGAGCCGTAATACAGATGGGTCATGTCGCGGAGGAAGAAGGCAAGAAGGTCTTCGAAACCACCCTGGCTACAAAAGACAACAGAAAGATCAGGGTTCTCGTCAGTTCATCCTCCATGCGAGAGGCCGGGAATATCGAGGGAACCATAAATGTCATAACGGACATTACCGAGATAAGTGATCTCAAACAAACGCTTTTCCAATCAGAAAAGATGACACTGCTCGGGAAGATGGCTGGAGAGATTGCTCACGAAATCAACAATCCCCTAGGCGGCCTGATTATGGCGACGCAGATGTTGATTGAAGATGTGGAGAAGAAGGGCCGTATATCCAAGAAACCTTTGCTCAAAGAACTCAAGGATATGGAGAACGATGCAAGCAGGTGCCGGAGAGTCATCGGGAAAGTGCTCAACTTCGCAAAGAGGGTCCCGGCAGAGAGGGCCATGCTGGACGTCCATAATATGATCGAGGATGCACTTCTGCTCATTCAGCGCCAGGCAAGACTGGAAAACATCGATATCAGGAGACATTTTTTCGACAACGATATATATATCAGGGGAAACTCGAATAATCTCCAGCAGGTGGTTATGAATATTGTCAATAATGCGCGAGAGGCAATTGTCCCGGATAAGGGCGAAATTACCTTAAAGACCTACGTAAAAGTGGGTGATAGACGGAAGTGGGCGCATATTGAGGTTAGTGACACAGGCAAAGGTATCCCAAGGGATATAATCGAGCGGATCTTTGATTCCTTCTTTACGACGAAACCAAACGGCACAGGTCTGGGTCTCGCGGTGAGCAAGAGGATCATAGAGGAACATGGAGGAAAGCTCTCAGTCAGAAACCTTCCACGAGGAGCTTCGTTTACGATAAGCCTTCCACTTGGATAGGTCTCGCAGGAAGTAAGTAGAAGGATAGTCAGATGAAAAACGACAAGTTCAGCATCCTTGTAGTGGACGACGAGGATAGCATCCGCGAAAGGTGTGTACAACTGCTTCAGAAGAAGAATTACAGCGCACAGGGTGCAAATGATGGTGAAAAGGCGCTTTTCCTGTTGAAGAAACAGGATTTTTCTCTGGTTATTGCCGATATCCGAATGCCCGGCATGAACGGTCTGGAACTGCTCGAGCGGACAAAAGAGATTCGCCCCCATACGGAAGTGGTCATGATAACCGGATACGGAACTGTAGACAGTGCAGTGGAGGCTATGAAGCTGGGCGCCTACGATTACATCACCAAGCCCTTTGACATAGATCGGCTGCTGAAGGTCGTTGAGCACGTACAAACAACCTTTTCATTGAAGAGTGAGGTTGGCATCCTCAGGGATCATCTGAAAGAGTTTTCCTACTATCGCGATTTTGTGGGTGTCAGCGACGAAGTGCAGCGGGTTTTCGATCTGGTTCAGAGGATCTCCCCGATAGACTGTAATGTGCTGATCGAGGGGGAGACCGGCACCGGAAAAGGGTTAATGGCGCGGACAGTACACTCCATAAGTCCGAGACGGGATCATCCTTTCGTGGTAGTGGATTGTGCAGCGGTCACTGAAAGTCTGCTGGAGAGCGAACTCTTCGGATACATGAAGGGTGCATTCACGGGGGCTTACGCAAACAAAGAAGGGTACTTTCAGGTCGCCGACAAGGGAACCATATTCCTTGATGAAATAAGTGAACTTCCCATGTCACTCCAGGGGAAACTCCTGCGTGCGGTGCAGGACCGGGAGGTTATTCCTGTGGGAGGCACGAAGCCGGTCAGGGTCGACACGAGGATTCTTGCAGCAACCAACAAAAATCTTGAGCAGGCCGTTAAAGAAGGGAGGTTCAGAGAGGATCTCTACTTCCGGATCAACGTCGTAAAGATTAATATTCCTCCCCTAAGGGTACGCAAAGACGACATACTGCCTTTGCTACACTTCTTCTTCGAGAAGTTCAAGAAACAGTTCGATAAGAAAGAATTGGCAATCGACCGGAGCATACTGGCACTCTTTCATGAATATGAATGGCCGGGCAATGTGAGGGAACTGGAGAACGTGGTGCAGAGGATTGTTATTACCGGTCAGGGAAGAATAACCATGTATGACCTGCCTGAAAGGATGAAGTCGAAAAGGCCGGCAGGGATGGAAGGACAAGCGGGTCCGGAACGAATGGATTTTCCGCAAGCGAGAAAGAGATGCATGGATGACTTTACGCGAGAATACCTTGTCGAAGCCTTGAAATACTATCGGGGCAATATTTCAAAGACAGCCAAAGAAATAAAGGTACAAAGACCTTCAGTTCAGCGAATGCTCAAACGCTACCAAATAAGAAAAGAAGAATATATGTGAAAAGACGAACATGCATCCGCAAGGTGACACTGCAACCTGAGGGAGACATCCCGTTTTCAACGGTTGGATGTCTGAATCAGCCCCTACGGATCGCAGGAAGTATTCACGAATCAGTCAATAATTACGTATAGGTATACAGCATATAACAACCCGGAGCGAACACGGCAGCACCTCTTGACGAGGGGAATATGGCGGCGATGGTGTGTCTAAAGTTACAATCATCCCTGCTTCGCAGCCGCCCTAAGTCAGCAATACGCCCGAAATACCACTAATACGCCGCCTGATTGCCTACAAAAAGGCCTTGGCACCGTAATTGCTATTTCTGCCATCATGGCCCACGAATGTGAAGACTTCCACAAGAAGAAGCGAAATCCCGGGAGATGGTAGGGTATCGCAGCAGAATCACAAATCCCTCAGGGGATCACCAAAAATGGAGGTGTCTATGAGCTCAGGTTATTATCGGGATTTAGCGGATTTCATAGAAAGCAGCTCTTTCAAGTGCCAGTACCTTGAGCCGGATTCGTTGAAGGAAGCATGTTTAATGCTTGCAGAGCACAAGGAAAAGGCAAAACTGATGAGTGGCGGAACGCAACTCATTCCTCTTATGAAAGAAGGAAAGGTGCAGCCTGAATACGTCATCAACCTCAAGAACATTCCAAATCTGCAATACATCGATTTCTACAATGACTTTGGCGCAACTCTTTTTGAGCTGTCCCGCTCACAGGTCATCAACGAAAAGGCCGGGGTCCTGGTCGAGGCCATCAACCAGAGAGAGCATCGAGCGAACAAAACCAGGTGGGGTTATTACATGGCGACAATCGGCGGGTGTCTGTTCAGCCTTGAAAGGGCTGCCGATATTGCTCCTGCGCTTATGGTACTCAACGCAAAGGCTGTGAGACAGGGGATCCAGGGATGGGAAACGATGTCGATAGAGGATCTTCTCGCAGCCGGCAAGGACGGAGGAATATTCGAGATCCTCACGGAGATAAGAATACCCAGGGCACAGGAAAGCGAAGTGGGTCTCACCTATGAGAAAAGTATCGGTACCGGAGATCAGCCGAGCATCGGCGCAGCCGTTTTTCTCAGGCTTGATCTCAAGCACGTTGATATCGAGGACATAAGGATCGTCGTGGGTGGAGTCGGGGATATGCCCATCGAGTCAAGAGAGGGGCCGGCGATAATGAAAGGTAACCCTATCGATGACCACCTGATCATGGACGCGGCGGACGCTGCCGCGACTGAGATCTGCGGTTCGCCCGATTCCGAAACGACGGAGAGAACGAGGGAGGTCATAGAGGAGGCGATACGCCACGCCATTGACCGTTCAATCGGCGATTTTGCGCTCGGCTACTAGACCGAAACCGAATCTAAAACATGTGGATAAAAAAATACGCGGAAGGAGGTGTCCGGAAATGAGGATCGAATGTCTTTACGGCAGGCAGGAATGCATGTTTGTCAAGAAAGGCAAATGTCCACGGGAAGATCAGTGCCTGCTTGCAGGTGAGTTAAAGGCCAAGATCAAACAGAAAGAGAAGGAAGAACGAGAAGGAGGTGAGGATCTACAAAATGGAGATTCAGGAAAAGTTCCTAGTCAATGCGCCGGTTAAGAAGGTGTGGCAGTTCATTATCAATCCCGAGTTGATAGGTAGCTGTGTTCCGGGTTGCGAAGACATCAAAGCCATAGATGGCCGTACCTATGTGGCAACCGTGAAAGCCGGGGTCGGACCGATAAAGGTGCGGTTCAAGATCACCACATCATTGACCCAGATAGACGAGCCAAAACATATCCACATGGAGGGCAAGGGTGCGGACCTGGGCATGGCAGGAAGCTTCAACCAGTCGAGTGACGTTTATCTCAGAGGGATATCGGAAAATGAAACCGAGGTTTCATACTCGTCAAATGTAACTGTGGTGGGCAGGATCGCGTTATTCGGCGACAGGATCATGCGGGCACAGGCAAAGAAGATTGGTGCAGAATTCATAAGCGCGTTGAAAGAGAAAATCGAAAGACATAAGGAGAGCTCATTATGAAGGACTTCGAATACTTTTCAGCCAGTAGTCTGCAAGAGGCTTGCTCTTTGATCTCGCAGTACAAGGATGTGGGCAAGGTGCTTGCAGGCGGGCAGTCACTAATCACGCTTCTCAGGCAGAAGTTGATCAGTCCCACATGTCTGATTGACATCAAAGGCCTCAAAGACCTCGATTACATCAAATTTGACAACAGCACCGGGCTCAAGATGGGGGCGCTCACTACACACCGGGCTATTGAAAAATCTCAGTTGATACAAGACAAATACCCCGTCCTCTCAGAAATGGAAAAGAGCGTGGCCTCAGTCCAGACCCGCAACTGGGGGACGATTGGCGGCAACCTTTGCAGCGCAGATCCTATCGGGGACCCCGCACCCTCGTTGATAGCTCTGGGTGCAAAATTGAAGCTGGTAAAGGCCCAGGGCGAAAGAGTGGTAGCCGTGGAAGACTTTTTCGAGGATTACTTTACTACCGTTATAGAACCGGACGAGATCCTGGCCGAGATCCAGCTTCCTCCTCCCGCTGCCAACACGGCGGTGGAGTATATGAAATTCAGTACCATAGAAGCCGGGATCAAGATCGTATCGACCTCGGTGGCGGTCACTGTGGAGCCGGGCAGCGACGTGTGCAAGGACGCGAAAATCATCCTGAGTGCCGTTGCGCCGGTTCCGCTCGTAGCGAAGAAAGCAGCTGAGATACTGAAGGGCAAGAAATTGACCGATGCCCTCATCGAAGAGGCAGCAGATACGGCTGCATCTGAAACGGATCCGACCTCCGATGTACACGCCTCAGCTGAATACAGGAAAGAGCTTGTGAAGGTCCTTGTGAAACGTGCGGTCAAAGGGGCCTTCGAGAAAGCGAAGAAAGCTTAACTACAAAGGAGGGAGCCGCGATATGGATACCACGAAAAAAGTGATAAATGTGAAGGTGAACGGCGAAGCGTACGAGGTGGCGATAAAGCCTAGAACGACACTGCTTCAGCTGTTAAGGAATGAGTTGCGCTTAACGGGCACAAAACAGGCCTGCATGGACAATTCGTGCGGTGCCTGCACGGTCATCGTCGACCAGTTGGCCGTGAAGGCCTGCTCCGTTCTGGCAATGCAGGTGAACGGCAGGGAAGTCACCTCTGTAGAAGGGTTAGCCTCGCAAGACGGCACGCTGTCTCCCCTTCAGCAGGCATTTCTGGACCATAATGCTTTTCAGTGCGGGTTCTGTACTCCGGGAAAACTCATGTCCAGCACTGCAATGCTGGAAGAGATGGCCGACCCCACAGAGGAAGACGTGAGAAGGGACATGGAAGGAAACCTGTGCAGGTGCACGGGCTACGTGCAGTATCTTGAGGCTATCATGGATGTAGTCCGGAAGAGAAAGGAGGGGACGAAATGAGCGAGCTGTCTGTTGTAGGAAAACCGTTACCAAGGGTTGATGGCAAGGCAAAACTCACCGGCAGGGCAATTTTTACTACCGACGTTTTTCTTCCCGGCATGCTTCATGTGAAGCTGCTGAGGAGTCCTCTCCCTCACGCGAAGATAGTCAACATCGATACGAGCAAAGCCGAGAAGCTGCCGGGCGTTTTCGCAGTGATCACCGGGAAAGATACATGGGGCATCAGATATGGATTTGTCGATACCCCGAACTATCCGGCCGAAGAACGGCCGATAGCCGAAGAAAAGGTCCGTTTCATAGGGGAGACGGTGGCGGCTGTTGCTGCCGTCGATCCCGATACTGCCGAGGATGCCCTGGATCTCATTCAGGTCGACTATGATCCTATCGAGGCAGTCTTTGATCCTGTAGAAGCTATGAAAGAAGGTGCTCCCCAGATTCACGGTGAAATTACCCGTAACACGTCATGTGCCTGGGAGGACTGGGGCGTGGCGAGGAAGTCCCATTCCTTCAAACCGACGAACAATATCGCCGCGACGACCTTTGTTGCCTACGGCGATGTGGATAAGGGGTTCGCGGAGGCCGACTATATCCGTGAGGACCATTCCAGGAGCCCCGGAACCTCTCACATGGCAATGGAGCCACACACCATGGTGGCCAGTTGGGACCCCTTCGAGCAGAAACTCGACGTGTGGATGAACCACATGGCCTATGAATTGAAACGGTACTGGCTGCACAAGACGCTGGGAATTCCCATAACGAAGATAAGGATCCACAAGACCTACGTCGGCGGTGCATTCGGCGGCAAGGCCCCCTGTTTCGACTATGAAGTCATCTGCGGTTTTCTTGCAAGAAAGCTGTGCAAGCCGGTAAAGATAGAGCTCACAAGAGAAGAGGTCTTCTCATCGTGCCGGAACAGCCACAGATTCGATATCGACATAAAGACGGGAGTGAAGAAGGATGGGACGATCGTTGCCCAGCACTGCAGCGTGATTGTCGATGCCGGCGCTTACAAATGCAGCGCACCGGTGGCAATGTTCCTGAGCCACGCCATGTGTGATTCCTGCCTCGACAGAAAGAATGTGAGGCATGAGGGGGTAGCGGTCTATACGAACAAGAATTTCAACTTCGCCAGAAGAGGCCACGGCGCGCCTCAGATGCGTCTTGCGGCCGACTCGCAGTACGACCAGATCTGCGAAGACCTGGGTCTCGACACGGTTGAGTTCCTGCTGAAGAACTTGAGGAAGAAAGGCGATGTAATCCCCAACGGCGACACCCTCCACAGCTTCGGCCTGCCGGAGGCTATCAGGAGATCCGCCGAGGCTATAGGATGGAAGGAAAAGCATGGCAAACAGAGAGACAAATACCGGGGCGTGGGCATCGGTATCAACGGCATGTTCAGTGGTTCAGGGTACTGGCCGTTTGCCTGTACGGCAATAGTCAGGCTCAACCATGACGGTACGATCACGCTGATGGAGGGCGACTGCGAGTTCGGCCAGGGTGCGGACACTACGTACAGCCAGATTGCGGCAGAATGCCTGGGACTGAAAGTTGAGGACGTGACGCTGATTTCGAGCGACTCGGAACTCTGCCCGATGAACTACAGCAACTTCCTGAGCGGCGGTATGTTCGTCGGAGGCGGGGCGGTCTACAATGCCGCGATGGATCTGAGAGCAAAACTCATCAATGTTGCCTGTGAAGTAATGAGGGCAAAGCCGGAAGACATAGAACTGAAAGACAAGACGGCATTTCTCAAGAGCAACCCGAAGAGAGCCTACAGTTTCACCGAGCTCATGAGGTTTCACATCCAGAAGCACCTCGGTGATCCGCTCATCGGGCACGGGCACAAGAAGGCAGTACCGGAAATCGAATTCTACCCGAGCCTTTCAAGAGGTACTGGTCGGTTCACGGATGCTTACGGTTTTACGGCATCTACAGCCGAAGTCGAAGTCGACCCGGAAACGGGCAGGATCCGTGTACTCAAGATAGTGGTCGCGGATGACTGCGGCTGCGAGATAAACTCCGCGGGCATAAGGGGACAGATGATAAGCCAGGCGATTCAGGGGATGAGCGATGCCCTGTATGAATACATCATGGATGACGAAGGCCGTGTCCTCAACCCGAACCTCGTGGATTATGAGATACCCAGGGCCTTCGACGTACCCGAGGTCGAGGTGATCGATTGTTGTGACTTCGACCCGAACGGCCCGTTCGGCGCCAAGGAAGCGGGAGAGTGCGCAAGGGCTGCCGTTATATCTGCAGTGGTCAATGCGATCTACGACGCAACGGGTGTCAGGGTAATGAAGATCCCGGTAACACCTGAAAGGATGTTTAATGCGTTAAGAGAGCACGGAAAGTAAGTCTTCCTATCCCCCACACGTCGCAGAGACCTCCTCCGGCCCCATGGCCGGGGGGTCTCTGCTCTAAGGCTCGATGCATCCGGGTGGCTTAGGATCACTGGACATGAAGAGAAGTGAGACCTCTTGCAGAACCAAATGCTGTTGCACTGTGCCCTATTTCAGAGGAAAGACCGGGTAAATCAATGGAGGGCAATCTCATGGTAGTGAAAACAAATTTTGCCGGGGAAGTGATGTTCGAAATGGAATCGCCTACGCTCAAAAAGGTATTGACTGAGTTGTCAAAGAAAGTCGGGTACCCAATCTGCTCATCTGAAAATGGCGAGATCAGGGGAGATTTCAGGGTCTATCTGAACGGTGTCGAATATGAGAAGGTCAACGATCAGGACAATGTGCCCTTGGAGGGTAAAGATAAGCTGGAAGTGACGTTGGTTATCCTGGCGGGTGGATAGAGAAGCTTGCAGTAACGCAACTGGCCCGCAATGGGAGTGGATGGAATGTGGAGCAGGCCATGTTAGTGGACCGTTTCGGCCGGATTATAAGCTACGTAAGGATCTCCGTCACCGACAGGTGTAATCTGCGATGCCGATACTGCGTGGAAGGGCGCATCCCTTTTGTGCCCCACGATGAAATCCTGAGATATGAGGAGTTGGTGAGGCTTGCCCGCATCTTCGCGGAACTCGGGGTTAGCAAAATGAGGATCACGGGAGGGGAGCCGCTCATAAAGAAAGATATCGCCCAGCTCATAGGAAAGATAAGGGCCATTCCCGGGATAACCGACATCGGCCTTACCACAAACGGAGTACACCTGGCTGCACACCTGGCAGACCTGCGTGCTGCCGGGTTAAAGAGAGTTAACATAAGCCTCGACACATTGAAAAGACACAGGTTTGCCTTCATGACGGGCGTAGATGCCTTTGATGAGGTCTGGGAAAGTATTGACCTGGCCGTCAACGCCGGCCTGGATCCGGTGAAGATCAATACAGTGGTCATCAGCGGATTCAACGACGACGAGGTCCTCGACTTCGCAGAGCTCGCAAGAACGCGGAAGGTGGAGGTCCGGTTTATAGAATTCATGCCTTTCGGCGACTGCGGACTGTGGAAGAACTCTCAGATTATCACGACAGGGGACTTGAAAGAGTTGATCCGGACAAAGTATGTGCTCCAACCCATGCATGATTTCTCGAGCGGGCCCGCGAAGACCTACGGTATAAGCGGCGGGGTAGGCCGCATAGGCTTCATAAGCCCCCTGTCCTCCCACCTGTGCCGCAAATGTAACCGGATCAGGGTCGTCGCGCGGGGTGCCATAAGGCCTTGTCTGCTTTCCCAGCGGGAATATGACGTGAAGGAGCTGGTCCGGGGAGGGGCAACGGACGAGGAGATAAGGCAGTTCGTGAAAGAGGTCGTCGGGCTGAAGCCGGAAGGCAAGGAAGAAGCGGAGCAGATCAGAAAGCGCCAAATGAACCTGAGGCAAATCGGTGGATAGATCGTGAAACGAAGAAGCCCCATTGTTTCATCCTCACCATCTCGCAGGGCAATCATGCATCTTTTGGATTACATGCAATCCAAAAGATGCATAACCACAGAGGCACCTGCTATCGTACGGGCTACGATTTACCGGCCCGGTCATCCTTCATACGGGTACTCGTACACCAGGGAGAACGGACAAATAACAAT
>CAYOYU010000141.1:9911-13517 GCA_964408265.1 uncultured Syntrophorhabdaceae bacterium | reverse complement strand
GCGCATCATGGAACGGGAAGACTTCCGCAACAGATACCAGAACAACCTTCCCATCAGTATCCACGAGTTTCTCTACCCCCTTGTCCAGGGATATGATTCTGTGGCCCTCAATGCAGACGTTGAACTGGGTGGGCATGATCAGATCTTCAACCTTTACGTGGGAAGAGAGATTCAGAAGGCTTACGGGCAGGAATCCCAGTGTCTCGTAACGGTACCCCTGCTGGAGGGCACCGACGGTGTCAACAAGATGAGTAAGAGTTACGGGAACTACGTTGGGATTGATGAACCTGCGGATGTGATTTTCGGGAAGCTCATGTCCATTTCAGATGATCTTATGCTGAAATACTACGAACTTCTCAGCGACATCACCATCGAAGAACTGGCCGAGTTGAAGCGCGGCATAAGTGGCGGCACGATTCACCCCATGGATGCGAAGATGAAGTTTGCCGGTGAAATTGTGACTCGCTTCCATAGTGCCGAAGCAGCCATCCGCGCCGAAGGCGACTGGAAAAAAGCACACCGCGAAAAGAGTATCCCCGATGAGCGGCCGAGGTTCAGCGTGGCAAGACCCGAAAACGGGACGATCTGGGTGCCTGGTTTGCTCCGGGAGCATGGCATTCTCGCTTCAACTTCCGAGGGGAAGCGGCTCATTGCCGATGGGGCAGTTTCTGTCAGCCTCAATTCCTCCGACTCATTGACAAAACTGACTGAGGAATCCTGCTCAGCAGCAAATGTGACTGATATAACCTTTAAGGTCGGCAAAAAGAAGTTCGTTACGTTCAACATCAAAGACTAATCTTGACTTCAGCCGGCATTTGTTGTTTACTAATCCCATCTGTTCCCCGGTAGCTCAATCGGCAGTAGCGGCTGGCTGTTAACCAGTAGGTTGCAGGTTCGAGTCCTGCCCGGGGAGCTTTTTTTATGGTCCGGCTGCAACGGATGTAAGGTTCCGATTCGGGGTCGCTTTTCCCTCCAATTTATAAGCAGTAACCGTTGTCTCTTATCTTCCCATAATCAAGCTGACCAGCCGGAAGGGGTGCGGGCGCTTCCGCCGGAATGCCTATACTGATGATCGACAGTACCCTCAGATTGTCCGGGATGGCGAGGGTTTCCCGTACATAGGCTTCGGCGGATTTTTCCTTTGAGTGTGGCCTGTTTCTGATCTGGATCCAGCAGCTCCCCAATCCCAGGGAGTGGGCAGTGAAGTGTGCCACTGCCGAAGCGATGGAGCAATCCTCGATCCACGTATCGGACTTGGCTTCATCACCGCAGACAACTATCCCAAGGGCTGCATTCTTGAGAAACTGGGCTCCTGCCTCTTTTGCCTGAGAGAGCTTCAGCAGAATGGCAGGGCTATCCACAAAGATAAAGGTCCAGGGGTTCAGACCCCGCGATGAAGGGGCTCTGAGAATCGCTTCCTTCAGTATCTTGATCTTCTCCTGGTCAATAGACTTTCCCTCATATTTTCTGATGCTTCTTCTGGTACGCAGGTTCTCTATCATCTGCCGGTCTCCTTTGTCGTTGTCTTTTTCTCAGTCAATTAGCAGGGCTGGCGGCTCCCGCATGCCAGCACCTGGTATTCTCTGCTCTTGTCCCTGAAGACTGTTGTTCCCTTTAATCCCATACGATGGGCTTCGAGGTAAATGGTGAGTATCGTATCGGCAGTTGCGCTTTCCGGCAGATTGATGGTCTTTGACACAGCATTATCCACGTAGTCCTGAAAGGCCTTTTGGATACGAAGATGGTCATATGGTGAAACCTGATAGGCCGTCCGGAAGAGTGTCCGGAGTTTCTCACCAGCCTTGGGGTCCCCGGTCAATTCCCTGTAGAGCGGGTCTACCATTTCAATCTCTATATCCCCAAGGAGGCGCCTGGTATAGGTCACATCGTAAATGGGCTCTATGCCGCTCGAAGTGCCTGCTAAGAGGCTGAGCGTTCCCGTAGGAGCTATAGTGGTGGTAGTTGCATTCCTTTGGGGGAGATTCTTGCTATCCCAAATGCTGCCCGCATAATTGGGAAAGAGTCCCCTTTCGGAGGCGAGAGCGCCCGATGCAACCTTCGATTCCTTCTGGATGAAGCTCATGACGGCCCTGCCGGTGTCAACTGCCGCAGGGGAGTCGTAGGGAATCCCGAGACGGATAAGCATATGGGCAAAGCCCATGACCCCGAGGCCTATTTTCCTGTTCGCCCGTGTTATGTTGTCTATTTGCGGGACGGGGTATCTGCTCATATCGATGACGTCATCAAGGAACCTCACACAAAGATGGACCAGGTCTTTCAACCTGTCCCAATCAATTGACCCTTTCATCGCGAGTTTCGATAGGTTGATCGATCCAAGACAGCAGGATTCATAGGGGAGCAAAGGTTGTTCTCCGCAGGGGTTGGTTGCTTCTATTTCGCCTATGAGGGGAGTGGGATTAGCCCTGTTGATGGTATCGATGAATATGACCCCCGGTTCGCCTGATGCCCAGACTGACTCAGCGATAAGATGGAAGAGGGACTCCGCCTCGACCCGCTTCACCTCTTTCCCTGTTCTTGGGTTTATGAGGGGGAAGTCGGACCTGTTCGTATAAGCCTGCATAAAGGAGTCGGTTATTGCAACGGAAAGGTTGAAGTTGACCAGTTCCGCGGGCTCCCGTTTTACGGTGACGAACTCCTCGATGTCGGGATGGTCTACACGGAGAATGCCCATGTTGGCACCCCTCCTTGTGCCTCCTTGTTTTATCACCTCTGTGGCCATGTTGAAAACCCGGATGAATGAGACGGGACCGCTTGCCTGTCCCATAGTGGAAGAGACGAGGTCGTCTTTGGGACGGAGCCTGGAGAAGGAAAATCCCGTGCCGCCGCCGGTCTGATGGATCTTGGCCGTCTGTTTCACTCGTTCAAAGATAGAGTCGAGGGAATCCTCGACAGGAAGGACGAAACATGCCGCGAGCTGTCCTAATTCGCGGCCGGCGTTCATCAGGGTGGGGGAATTGGGCAGAAACTCGAGATTCGTGAGGATCTGATAGAAAGAATCGGCCATTTCCTGCTGTCTGCCGGTGCGGTAGTTCTCCTCAGCCTTGGCTATGTATTCTGCAACACGTCTGAAGAGCCCCTCCGGATTCTCTATGGGGTTTCCCGTTCCATCTTTGAGAAGATACCGCTTCTTCAGCACCAGTAACGCATTCTCGTCAATCATGCCCATCTCCGTTACAGTGCATCATGCCGTATTCCCTTACCTTTATGAAAAGTTCCGCGTTCCTGTCTATCTCTCGGGGCGACAGAATCTGAGCGTCCTCTCTGCTGTATTCCTCATCTGTGATCCCCGTCTTTTGTCGTGCCCCTATTTCCACAATCACGTTATGGACGTGGCGAAGCAAGGTCTGGACGTCGCCAGGCGTTATAGCCGCTCTATTCCCACCCCCCGAGGTTTCAGCTGGTATGCCGATTACCATAACATCTCCATGCTTCCCTCAATCGCCATCAGTGACTATTCAATTATATGGCCTCATTGACGGGTTCTGCAACCCTCCGGCCGATGGTAAATCTCCACTTACAGAAGACACCCTCGGGATGGGAGTCGGGTGGTGCGAAAAGACATTCCACGTTTATTGAGGGATCGAT